>JAXJTT010000119.1:0-23324 GCA_036309445.1 Ruminococcus sp.
GTTATTTAATTACTAAAAAATTATGTTTTCTGTTGCACTGTCCGTATTATAGGTTTAGTCAGAAATGGCTGAACAAAACAGCTGTCACATAAAAGTGGCGGCTGTTTTGTTGTATGATTTATTGAATTTGAAATTCGGCAATGATATAATAAAAAAGAGGTGATATTATGCGTAAAAACAAATATTTAAAAATTGTTATTTCAACATTATTAATGAGTGTAACTTTGTTTAGTTTTACAGGCTGCTCAGGGTCATCGGGTGAAACTGATAATTCAAGCAAGGCTACATATGAGCAGATAACAGCACAGGAAGCTAAAGAGCTTATGGATACTGAAAAGGATTATATAATTTTAGATACACGTACAGAAGAAGAATTTTCTCTGGGGCATATAGAAAATGCAATTGTTATCCCGCACGACGAAATTGCACAGAGAGCCGAAGATGAGCTTTCTAATAAAGAACAGCTTATCTTGGTGTATTGCCGCAGCGGCAACCGCAGTAAGCAAGCATCACAGACTCTTGCTGATTTAGGCTATACCAACGTAAAAGAGTTTGGCGGCATCATTGATTGGGAATATGGGATTGTGGAATAAAGGAGGTTAAAAATGGAAAAAGATAAATTGTTAAAGCTTATTGATGATACTATTAAAAATATTTGGGAAAATGAAATTGCGTATGATTACGATGAAGGTTGGCTTTTAAAAGAAGATACTTTGAAAAACGCTTTTTACTTTCATTTGCGTACAAAATTAGGTAAGATTTTTGATAAAAACGATATAAGGATTTTTACCGAATTTCGAGATGATAAGTTTAAAAATTCCAGCTTTATACCAGATATGGTGATAACTAAGATAGGCGAAAACGGAAATACGAATTATTATGGTGATGATATTGAAGAATGTCTTTGTGTTATAGAGTTTAAATTTAAAACGGGATATAATACAGTAGGTGTAATCTATAATGATTATCAAAAACTTTGTGATTATACTCAGATTCTTGGTATTGATTGCAAGTTGTATATGGCTACAATATGGGAATATGAAGACGAAGCAACAAACTGGGAAAGAAAAAATGCTGCGTGGGCAAGGAACCGTTTAACGGAACTTAATGCTTCTTACATACCTGATACAACTGATATGCGTTTTTATGTGTTTGAACATTAATTTTCACTATAAGTGTCAAAATATATTAGGTTATACTGCAAAGAAATCAAAGTGTTAGCATTGTTTTTTTGTTTATAATATAGTATAATAATGCAAAGGGACTAAAGAACGGAGAAACAAGATATGTATTAAGGAAATGTACTTTAGTTGATATGAAGATTATCAGTTTGGAAACGAAAATATAACAGAATAAACAACTCAGATTGAATATTTGATTGATTGTGATAATGAAGAAGTGGAAGTTTTTGATTATGAAAAACGTCTTTAAAGTAATTATTGCAGTAGTAGTTGCTTTTGTGTTGGTTGCAACGATTGCTGTAATTATAATAATGAAAAGTAACAGTGGGGAAAAGGCAGACAGCAATATGCCTTCCACAGCTGTAACCGAGAGTGCTACACAAACTACAAGTGAAACCCTTGATGATGACGAACTTGAAGTGTTTATAGATAACGCTGATGCTTCACGTAACGATGTTTCCGGTGTAACCAATTCTGCTGAAAACAAACCATCAGAAGAAAAATCTGAAGAAGTAAGCAATACTGATACTTATGATGATAAAAACACTCAGAAAACTGAATCAACGGTTGAAGAGGCTTCAAAAGCGGAAGAAGAAACTGTTGATGTTAATCAGACTATTGAAGATGCATTATCAGGCAAAGGCGATCCGATAGAATTGCCTATTTTGCCAGTGGATTGATTTTGGAGAAAAAATGAAACTTAAAGATAATTTTATAACACATCAGTATGATGATGTACAGATATTGATTGGTAGTGAAAATACCAATTTCAAAGGAATTGTTCAGAGTAACGCAACTGCGGCTTTTATCGTAGATAGTCTTAAACAAGAAACAACAAGAGAACAGATAATTGAGAAAATGCTTGAAAAGTATGATGCCTCAGAATCTGTGATTTCTTCTGACGTGGATTCTATAATTTCAAAGCTGAGAACTATCGGTGCAATTGATGAATAATCATAATATAGAAAAATATTTTGAAGAAAACGAATTGCTTACTTACCGAAATGTTGGTGTAAGTATGTTACCTTTGCTTAAAGAAGGCAGAGATGTTTTTACGGTGAGAAAAAAATCATCTCGACGTTGCAAGAAAAATGATGTTGTTCTTTATCGCAGGTCAAAAAGCACGTATGTACTTCATCGTGTTATAAAAGTCAGAGAAAACGATTATGTAATTATGGGCGATAACTGTACCACCACAGAAACCGGTGTTACCGATGATGATATTGTAGCTGTTATGGTTTCTTTTATACATAAGGGCAAAAGATATAATGTGACTGACCTGCGTTACAGGATCTATTCTGCTTTGGTAAGCAAAAGATATATTTTAATTTTGCTTAAAAAGAAAATCAGACGTGTGTTAAGAAGACTCTGGGGTTGATAAAGTTGAAACAAGAAAATATAAAAGTATATGACTTTTTTTATCTTTTATCCTGTGGACTGAACAATAAAACTCCTGATAAAGAAAGAATTGATAAAATAGACCTTGAATCAATTTATGATATGAGTGTGTCGCACAGTGTTGAGCCCATAATTACTTATGCGTTGGAGTCTGTGGGACTTGCTGATAAAAAATGGCGAGATTCAAAAAATAATGCAATTCGCAAAGAAATGCTTTTTGATATGGAGAGAAACAAGATTATTTCTTTTATGGAAAAAAACGAAATCTCTCATATGCCTCTAAAAGGTGTTATTTTAAAAACATTCTATCCGAAGCCGGGTATGAGAAAAATGGCAGATAATGACATTTGGTTTGATGAAAGCAAGGCTGATTTGCTTGAAAGCTTTATGAGAAGTCTTGGGTACAAAGATATCGAAAAAGAAGCAGGTTGCCACGATATATACACAAGACCACCTGTGTATAATTTTGAAATGCACAGAAGCTTGTTTAATTCTGCCACACCTGATAAGATTGTTAGTTACTTTTCGGATATTTATCCATTACTGATAAAAGACGAAAATAAAAAGTTCGGTTACTCTTTTTCAAAAGAAGATTTTTATATTTATGTAACTGCACATGAGTACAAGCACTTTACTAATGCAGGCATTGGTGTTCGTGCTTTGGTTGATTGTTGGGTGTATGTAAAAAAATATGGTGATATTCTTGATTGGCGATATATAAAAAGTGTTACTGATAAGCTTGATATGACAGATTTTGAGCAGTCAAGACGAGCTCTTGCTCAGGAGCTTTTTGCAGATGTTAATATAATCAAACTCAATAAAGAACAAACAGAACTTTTAAAAATATATATGCGTGCGGCTACATACGGTACATTTGAAAGTCGTATATCAAGCAAAGTTCGTGCTTTGCAAGGAAATAACTCAAAGGTAACTCTTGGTTCAAAGCTAAAGTATTTTTTAAAATGGTGTTTTCCAGGCCGAGATGCGTATAAAGATGATTACCCGTTTATTTATAAGCATAAAATTCTGGTGCCTTTTGGTTTTGTGCCACGTGTGTTTAAAGCACTTGTTTATAGAAGAAAAAGACTTAAAACAAAAATAAATACTTTAAGAAAAATGTAAAGGAGAGACTATATGAAAAAGATTAAAAACATATTAGCCTTGTTGCTCGCATTAACAATTTTTGCTACAACTTGTTCTTTCAGCGTCTTTGCCGCAAATGATAACGACGAAGTAGAGATTATGCCTGAGAATAAGAATGTATACGAATATGGTGATGTTACTATGGATTTATCTCTTGATATTACAGATGCAACCCGAATTTCAATGTATCTTGTTTCAATGGTTAAATTCAATAAAACTCAGAAACAACTGAGCGATGTAAACGGAGATGAACAAATTGATGTTAAAGATGTTACCTGCACGCAGCTGATTGTAGCACGTATGATGGAACATAAATATAGCGACATTATCTATTTGCCTATCGTTCCGGTAGTGTAAGAAGATTAAAAGTTTTGTTCTGAAAAAACAGCATTGTAATGTCGGAATGAAAAACAATAGGATTTTAAAATGTTTTATTAAGAAAAAAATTATTGTTAATAACATATTTTGTATAACAAGCAAAAGGAGGTTGCCGTTCGGTAACCTCCTTTATAAATTCTGTTTGTAAAAATTTTGCTTAATCAGTTATATGGACGAACACGGAATGTTGCTCCGAGTGATTCGCAGATTTTACGGCAAATTTCCTGATCTTCTTTTGAAGTTACTACATCAACGACTGTCATAATAACAGTTGGTACATACGCAGTACATTCCTTTGTGAATTTAAGCATAGCATCAAAAGACTCTATTCCAAACTTAGGACGAACCACTTTGAGATAATCTTCTTTGTTTGTGGTATTCAAGCTGACAGAAACTACATCAATAATTCCCTTTAACTTTGGTGCAGTGGATTCGTTTTGGATTAAATCAGCAAGACCGTTTGTATTTATGCGGATTTTGATGTTGCTTTTTGATTTTATATACTTTGCAATTTCGAGCAAATCATCAAGACGTTCTGTAGGTTCTCCGAAACCACAGAAAACAACCTCATCATACTTTGATAAATCCCATTTGTTGATATTATCGCAAACTTCCTGCACAGTAGGTTCTCTGTCAAGCCACAGTGTGTCAGATTCAAATACGTGGTCTTTGTGGTTGCGTATACAGAATGTGCATGCACAAGGACAACGGTTAGTCAGATTTACGTATATTCCGTTTGAAACAGGATATGTAATTGTCATCATAGGTGCTTTCCTCCGTTCAGTTTTGATTTTACATTCATTTTATCCATGGCAACACCGGCAATAACAAAAACGATTGAGCTTGCTATTGATTGTGTAATAGAGGCAGGTATTCCTGCAAGTGGAGCAACAAAATTGCCGTATAGCAAAGCTTCGTACAAATAATATCCACCTGCACACAAAATTGCAGCAGGGAAAAGAACTAATGAGTTACGCAGGTTCATAATTTTTTCTGTTTTACTCGAAAAGAGTAAAGCGGTGAGTGCCTTGATTATAACAGACGCAGGTGCCCAAATTGCAAAGCCTGTAAGGCAATCAGCAAGAAGTGCTCCACCTGCACCAACTGCCAATCCGTAAGGAAATGGCAACAGGCAAGCCGCAAGATAGATTATTCCGTCGCCTACATGGATATATCCGTTATTTGTAGGGATGTGCAGATATGCTGTGACAACAAAAACAAGTGCAGTAAAAACACCTGCAAGACACATAAACTTGATTTTATCTTTTTTCATTTGTACGACCTCAGATTTCTGTTAAAAATTCTTCAAAGCAAATGCCGTCTGTTTCGGGAATACCAAGCTCAATGGTTCTGTTCAGCACCCTTGTAATGAAAGAAGTTGCATGACGTACCGCAGCGGAAAATTCTTTTCCGTTTACGACATCAGCCGTAATTATGGAAGAAAAAACATCGCCTGTTCCTGCACGGCACGGACCTGCTTTATACTCTCGGATTGTCTGTGGCTCTTTTCCGTATTCATACACAAAGTTTTCAAGCATATCTCCGCAATCAAGACCCGATATAACAATTTTCTTAGGCCCCATAACACTGAGTTTTTCGCAAATTTCTTTAAGCTCAGTTTCACTCATTTCATCTTTATATTCAGTGTTTGTCAGAATACAAGCCTCAGTGAGATTTGGTGTCAGGATATCAGCAAATGCTACAAGAGATGCCATTTTCTCAGCAAGCAAGGGAGAGTATGTCGGATATAACTTGCTGTTATCGCCCATTACAGGGTCAACAACTATAACATTGTCATTGCTTTTGAACAGCTCAAAAAATCGCTTTACAATTCCGATTTGCTCAGGTGAGCCGAGAAAGCCTGTAAGGATTCCGTTGAATCTAAGATTGAGTTTTACCCACTCATCAATGTATGAATTCATATGCTCAGTGTAATCGGTATAAAAGAAACTGTCATAGCCTGTGTGGTTTGAGAAAATTGATGTGGGCAGGGGACAGCATTGTATTTTCATAGCGGAAATAATGGGCAAAGATGTTACAATAGAGCAACGGCCAAAGCCGCAGAAATCATTTATTACCGCTATCTTTTTTTGTTGGTTATGAGACATATTATCGCTACCTCTTGAAAATTTACGAAACTATTGTATAATAAATCTGATGATATAAAAATGACCAAAAAAGGAGAAAATTATATAACCAGATGAAATACACTCTTTTGAAAGAAAACAAAAACCCTGCCTATCTGCAACTTTACAGACAGGTCAGGGATGATATTATAAATCAGATATATCCGTATAATTCAAAACTGCCTTCAAAGCGTTTTCTTGCCGATGAACTGGGGATAAGCACAGTAACGGTTGAACACGCTTATGCTTTGCTTTGCGACGAGGGTTACGTGGAAGCACGCCAGAGAAGCGGTTATCTGGTCATTTTCCGCAAGACAGATGGTTTTGTAACTTCAAGTGAACGTCATACTGAATACAGGGAGAATAATTCAGAACGTACATATCCTGATTTTCCGTTATCGGTGTTCAGCAAAACGATGAGGAAGGTGCTTACTGACCGTGGAGATTTATTGCTTGAAAAATCACCCAACTGCGGATGCATTGAACTGCGTGAGGCTATTTGTCAATACCTTGCACGTAACCGAGGAATACAGATTGATGCAGAGCAGATTGTCATAGGTGCAGGCTCTGAGTATCTTTATGGTTTGTTGATTGAACTTCTCGGAAGACATCGTATCTATGCTATTGAATCACCATCTTACAAAAAGATTGAGCAGGTGTATAAAGCAACTGAGATTGTCTATGATTTATTGCCGCTTACAAACTCAGGCATTGACAGTAATTCGCTGGCAAAAACCAGAGCTGATGTACTGCATACAACCCCGTACCGCAGTTACCCAAGTGGTGTTACGGCTACTGCATCAAAACTTCATGAATATATCCGCTGGTCTGAGCAAAATGACAGATATATAATCGAAGATGATTTTGAGTCTGAGTTTTCAGTATCTGCAAAACCTACTGAAACCTTGTTTGCTCTTTCTGATTATGATAATGTAATCTATCTGAACACATTTTCAAAGACAATTTCTCCGTCGCTGCGTGCAGGATATATGGTGTTGCCGAAAAAACTTGTTAATACATTTGAGCAGAAACTTGGATTCTATTCCTGCACTGTGCCTACCTTTATGCAGTTTGTTCTCACAGAGCTTATCAATAACGGTGACTTTGAAAGACATATAAATCGTGTAAGAAGAAACAAACGAAAAGAGAATATTGCTTTACAAGAAAAATAACGAAGTTTGTAAATACTTTTTGTCCGATGGCTCAATATTCTTTTGAAGAATATTGAGCCGTTTATTAAGACTTTAAAGTTGAGGTGACTGAAATCCTGCTTTAAGTTGTGCTATAAGTGACGATGAAGGAACATTCATTCCGGACTCCACCCACTTAATCAGCATACTGTGCATACCGCCTACACTGTATGCGAGCAGATACGGCAGTGTGTCAGTAAATTGCTCTGCTGTTTCTGATGTACGCACGGCAACAAAAATACTGTCTGCGTGACGATATACATATTCAAACAAGTGAGGTAAAAGTGCATTTTTATTAAGCAGAAAGAGAATTTCTTTTCTGCTTTCCCAGAAATCAAAATACAACTGCACAAGCTCCCAATAGTGCTTTACATTTCGTGACTTTATTTCAGAAAAACATTCATAATAAAGTCCGTCAAAAAGCAGTGTGAGTACATTGTCTTTATCATCAAAAAGACGGTAAAATGTTTTGCGTGAAAGCTTTGCTTCCTGTGAGAGCTGAGTAATTGTAATTTCTGAGTATTGATATACTTTCATCAACTCCAAAAGAGCCGCAGCAATTTTCTTTTTTGATTCTTCGGCAATACGTCCGTTCGTTCTGTTCATAGTTACCTCCGTTGATTGTCACGTTTTACATCAATGTGTGACACATTAGGTTTTATGATTGACTATCGTTTGAATCTATTATACAATATATTTAAACGAGTTACAAGTGTGACACATTAGGAGTTTGAGAGATTTATGAAAAAAGTTATTTACTGTTTCAGTGGTACAGGCAACAGCCTTAGAGCTGCAAGAATTATTGCAAAAGAGATTGGCGGAGCGACAATTGTGTCTGTTAAAAAAGGTGTTATAAGCGACCTTGCCGCTGATGCCGATGTAGTAGGCTTTATCTGTCCGGTGTATGAATGGGATATTCCCGAAACTATGAAGGATTTTGCTGAAAAATTGTCTGTAAACAGAAATGCTTATACTTTTATGGTTGCTACCTATGTTGGTGTGCATGGAAGATGTTTTGAAACCATTGATGCAATACTGCGTGAAAAAGGTAATCGTCTTCACTATGGCAAACCGTTGCGATGCGTAGCAAGCCAGTGTGTGGCGTATGAGCCTTTCCCGTCTCCAAAAATTATGGTGCCTTATTCAGACCGCCGTGCAAGAAAAATCGGTAAAATGATTGCTGTACGTAAGAGCAACAAATATCCTAAAATGTCTCCTGTTACACGTAGCAGATACGATAAGATGATGATGCCTTTTATAAACGTACAGCACGAGTACGACAAAGGTTTTTATACAACAGATAGTTGTGTAGGTTGCGGGTTGTGCGAAAAACTTTGTCCAAGTAAAAATATCACTATGTCCGACAAACACCCTGTATGGAACCATAACTGTCTTGGTTGTAATTCCTGTGTTGTGTATTGTCCTAAAAAGGCAATTATGTTCAAAACTCCGGAAGCTTATGAGAAGCTTGATAATGTAATAACCCACCGTCTCGGACTTCCAGAAAAAAGAACCCGATACCACAACCCATACATCACAGCAAAAGACATTATCTCTGATGGAGAAGAGATAACAGTTTGAATAAGCTTTGTCAAATAAAGCAGTTTATATAACAATTCAGGACTCCCGACGTCAGAGCAGGGAGTCCTTTTTGTATAAAAAATAAGTTCACTTTAAATTGTTGTGAATAAGTTTTCTGTATGCTTTTGGAGTTGTGCCATATTTTGCCGTGAATGTGCGTGTAAAGTAAGGGAGGTTACTGAATCCTGTTTCCTCAGCAATTTCAGTAATGCTCATATCTGAGCTTGTCAGTTTTTTATGTGCTATATCTAACCGATAGTTTATAACATACTGAATAAAGCTTGTGCCTGTGAGTTCGTGAAATAACTTCGAGAAGTAGTTAGGAGAGTAACTGATGAGCGTTGCGGCATTTTCTACAGTCAGCTTTTCGGAGTAATGTTCCTGAACGTACGTAAGAACTTCTTCGATTTTATTGTAATTGCTTTCAAGCTTTAGTGAGAAATCACTTGTTTCAGTACAAAATTTATTTATGTGGTGAATAATTGCATATAGATTTGATTTTACCATAAGTTCATCGCCTGAAAATTTTTGTTTTCGGTTTTCTATAAGATACCTGATATTTAGTGTGATAAGAGCTGAGAGTGGTTCGCCTTCTTTGATGTAAACAGGCACAGTTTTTCTACGCTCATAAATCGGCTTTAAATAATTAATATAGCAGTAGCTTGTGTTGTTCTCAAGCAGATTAAAGTCAAAAATTATATTGAAATATTCCATATGCTTATCATCAAGCTGTTCGATTGAGTGCAGTGTCTCGGGCTGAATAAGAATAATATCTCCCTCACATAAATTATATCTTGTTGTCTGCACGGTTACCGTACCTTGCCCGTTTACAACATAAATTATCTCCATTTCCTTATGCCAATGCACAGGAAAGCTTTGTATATATTCAGGAAGCTGACCCCTGTATACCATATACGGAAATGTGAGTTTTCCGTGGACTTTTGTTTCGTGTAAAATATTTTCCATAAATCTCACCACATTAGTTTTGTGTAAAAATTATCTTAGAATACTGTAAGTATTATACATCTGAAAGGAGTATAATGCAAGTAAAGGATATGTATATGAAAAAATGTTCATAAGGAGTGTAACAAATGGAATTTTTAACTGTTAATGAAAATGAATATAAAATCATAAAACTTCTAGGCAAAGGAAAGGGCGGTTATTCTTACCTTGCTGAAAAAGGAGGGAAGCAATATGTATTAAAGCAGATACATCACGAGCCTTGTGCATATTACTCCTTCGGCAACAAAATTGAAGCTGAAAATCATGACTATAAGCGACTTATTAAAGCAGGTATCAGAGTTCCTCAGATGCTTGAAATTGACGTTAAAAATGAGCGGATTTTAAAAGAATACATAGATGGTGACACTATTTTTGATATGGTCATAAATGATGTGTCGGTTGAACCTTATATGGAGCAAATCCGAGAAATGTCAGATAAGGCGAAAAATGCAGGACTTAATATTGACTATTTCCCAACTAATTTTGTAGTTCAGAATGGCTTGATGTACTACATTGATTACGAATGTAACGAATATATGGAAGAATGGAATTTTGAAAACTGGGGTGTTAAGTATTGGTCAAAAACTCCCGAGTTCATAGAATATTTAAGCAAAAATAACTGAATCTTATACTGAGAAATGTTAAGTATATGGCAAAAATAAAAATGAAAATTTACTGAAAAAAGAGTACAAAGATACGCTGAAATTCGAAAAAGAAGAAAGACACCCCTATGGTATAACTAAGGATAATACCATAGGGGTGTAATATTTGTTTTCGTTTATCAGTCAGAACTGATAATTACGCAGGAAGATGTTTGCAATAAATCAAGGAATGTCGGTTTCTGTCAGGTGCAGAAGTGTAGTATATACGCTCTGTATGTGGGATTTTGTTGTGACATCACATTGTTTTTGCAGAAAACCCCTGTCAGACAAAATTTATACTTTATTTGTATGTTATATTAATAATTTTAGTTAAATGCACTGTGTTATATTGACAAAAAAAGACAAAAATGGTAAAATGCACTAATAATAAGATGTATGTTGTTTAAATTTTAGAGTTGTTGTCGCTTTTTAGCAAGGGGTGTAAGCGAATGAATGAAAAAGAACTAAAGCGACTGCGACGCAGTGACCTGATGGAATTATTGTTGGAGTTGAGCAAAGAAAATCAGGAATTGCGAGAGCAGCTTCAGCAAGCTGAGGCAAAACTTCAGGAACGCCGTATAATGATTGACGAGTCAGGCTCTTTGGCAGAGGCTGTTTTGAAGCTTAATCGGATTTTTGAAGATGCTCAGGCAGCTTGTGAACAATATGAAGAAAATATCCGTTTGCGTTGTGAGCAAATTGAAAATGAGGCAAAACGCAAATGTGATGAAATGAAAAATCAGGGTGATGAAAGTATCTCTGACTAAGGAGAGCAAAAGAACAAAAGTATACGGAAGGAATATGTTTTGAAGAAAAAAAAGAAAAAACTTGAACGTCCCTCTATTGAACTTCTGGAAGCGGAAATTCAAAGGACCAATCACAAGCGACGTTACCGGACAGTGCTAAGAAGCACTATATATACTCTCATTACCGTTGCGGCAGTTGCTGTTCTGGTTGCTACATTGTGGTTACCGGTTATGGAAACCTATGGAAATTCAATGACGCCTACGCTTAATGACGGAGAGATTATTTTTTCATTAAAGGCACAAAATCCTGAACAAGGTGACATAGTTGCTTTTTACTACAATAATAAGGTGTTGGTCAAAAGAGTGATTGCAGGTCCCGGAGACTTTGTGGATATTGATACTGACGGGAATGTATATGTCAATGAGCAATTACTTGATGAACCTTATTTATCAGAAAAATCAATGGGTGAGACTGATATCGAATTACCATATCAGGTGCCTGACGGCAAGTATTTTGTTATGGGAGATAATAGGGTTACTTCTGCAGACTCCAGACATACGGCAGTCGGATGTGTGTCAAATGAACAGATTATCGGAAAAATTATTTTTAGGGTATGGCCATTCAAGCGAATGGGACCTATAAACTAACTTTATAGTTGCGTTATTTTTGCAGGAAGGAGGTAACTCGGATGCGAAACACAGCTACAGGTATGCTTCGAAAATATCTAAAAGCAAATAAAAAACGAAATATTTGGCATATGTTTGTCCGAGTTGCAGCATGTCTGGTCGTGTTTTGCACAACCTATGCACTTATCCTTCCTGTAATTACACTGGAAAATAAATATATCTGTGGATTGGAAGAACATATACATAATGACAGTTGCTACGCTGAAGACGGTATGCTGGAGGGAAACTCAACTAAGCTTATCTGCTCACAGACGCAACATTTACACACTTCAGCTTGTTCACCTCCAAAGAGTAATTTGAATAAATCAATTCCGCAGAGTGTTGGGGCAGGCAATTCGGCAACTTTGACGCTTGATTTTACAAGCTGGGGAATCTGGAATCCGATTCAGTTCCCGCAAGGTAACACCTATAGCTGTAAAGTCGGGTCAATTGTAACCATTACCTTAGACGATTATCAAAACCGAGGTGTTACTTATAACGAGCCGGATATCACAGTTTCGGGATGCACAGTGGTTTCGATCAGTTGCACTTGTGACCATGGACACACGTCTCACAGTGGCTGGAGCAATTGCGGTATTCGACATGAAATTGTATTACGTATAACTGATACTGTTGCCGATATCGAATGTTCAGTAAAAGGTTATGACTGGCCAAAAGAAGGTAACAGCGTTGTTATCTCAGATTCTGACGTCACAGAAACTACCGTGCCCAAAGAAACGATTGCACCTACTCAACCTGATCAGACTCAACCTGTTCAGACCGAACCTACGACAAAACCTCAGATAGTCCGTCCGGGATATCCGACAGCTGTAAGCACAGGTGAATCCTCGGTTGAAAATCTGTATTTTTACAATTTCGCTGCTGCCAACGACGGAAACCTGCCTTTGGCAGGATGTGAATTTTTGATTACAGGAACTACGACCGATAACAAACCTTATTCAGCTACTATCTATAGTGATGATAATTTTGAGATTCAACTGCCTGCGGATATTCCTACAGGTAATTATACAATAACAGAGGTATCTGCTCCCGATGGCTATATGCGTGACAGCAATCACACCAGAAGTTTTGGTGTTGTCTATAACCGTACGTTGAATGAAAAAACATTTTCTGACAAACAGACTATCGGAAGTTTCCTCAACCATTCTCTGGAAGAGCTTGATGCAGGTAAGCATGCTGAAGTTGAGGACTACAACAATCGTACCTACGAAATTGTGTTGCAAGCCGAATCAAGTATTCGTCAGTACGAAATGGATCCGATCGACGTATTGTTTGTAGTTGACCAGTCAAACTCAATGCTGTTTCCGTCTGGCTTAAAGGAAACAGGAACAAGCATAACGCTTTATCAGGATCCTTCTGAAAGCTGGTGGTCGGGAAATCAAAACCTCAAGCAAATGGATAAGCTGGATAAGAATCAGCTTTATTATATTATTGCTGACCCAAGCGGTACTTCAACAGTATTTGCTGTATGGCACAATGGAGAGCGTTGGATGTATCAGGATGCTTCATACTATGCTAAGGCATGGCATGACAATGCCGACGGCTATCGTCAGGAAGACGAAATTGCTATTTTCCCTCAGTCCAATGTCAACTTCAGTGACCAACCTACAACAAATTCCCAAGGGAAGAAGGTTCGTGCCAATGGTGGTGACTTAGGTATGACTATCGCCGGCACACTTGGCAACGATATCGGTTCGGGAAGCAATAAAACATATAAGTTATATACCGCTGTCGATCAGTACAACCGTCTGCATTATCTGGAGGAATCTATTTCCAGAGCTATCTATCAGCTATCCGCTGCTAATGTAGAAAATACAGCAACCCTGATTCGATTTACAAAAGTAGTTGATGAAACTGAATGTATGGGTCCTATGGAACTTACGCCTGATAATGCCGAAATTCTTGTGGATGCTGTTAATTCTATCAATACTAATGGCGGTACACGACAAGATCTTGCTTTGGAACACGCTTATGCTCATCTAAAGGGTAATATAACCTACAAAGATGGATCGTCAAACGATAAATATACAAAAGATCCGAAACATACATTTACCATACTGATTACTGACGGTGCACCGGTACGTAGTAATAACAGTGCTCCGCCGCTGGATACCATCTATGCACAGATTCGTAGCTACGGTGCTCAGGTAAGACAGGAATCAACTCTTGTTACCATCGGACTTGGTATGAATAACGTTGAAGGTGGTAAACAGGTGTTGCAGGATATTGCAACTCTCCCGCAGTACGCAAATATGTTGGAAGATGCATCGGATCTGACGGCTGTTCTTCGTGATTTACTGTTTTCCGGTCTTACACCGAAAGAAACTCAGGAGATCAGTGGCGATATAGAAGATATAATCAGCGATTCGTTCTACCCGATTGCCTGGGTTGACAAAGGTAAACGGACAGACAGAAGCGTTCTTTATTCTGATGCTACCCGTGATTGGATTGTTCTGGAGCCTGGTGACTGGATTACCCTTAATGGTGAATTTGTCGGTACACGACAAGGAACTCAGGGACAAGGTCAGTTGACACAGGATAAAAACGGAGATATGCGAATCACATGGAGCGACAGACCTCTTTCAGACAATGTCCGCTGGACCGGACGTTTCTATGTGAAAGCTAAGGAAGATTTCATCGGAGGCAACGCTATAGACACTAATAAGTACGCTGCCATTGATGTTGGCGGCACAGATTTTGAGTTGCCTGTGCCTACAGTGAATGTTCGCCTGTTGAATTTAAATCAGAATAACAGTGAGGTGACAGTTTATCTGGGTGACACTATAAACGAAACGGATGACGCTCCGATAGACAGTCTTAAATATTTCTACAATAATACTGAATTTACAAAAATACATTCGGATATTCCTGATCGCAACAATCTGGATTTCGGGCCTTTCCAGAATGCTCTGGATCCCGATGCCTATGCTGATGACGGTCTGGAAAGCGATTCTTTCCTGTTGAAATATGCGATGGGAAAAGACCTGACAGATGAACAATGGAAGCATCTGATGGAGTCAGAGGATAATACGCTTGTTGTTGATTATACTTACGACGATGCAAGCAGCCATGGTCCTGTAGGGTATTTTACTTTCAAATTGACAAAAAACGGCGAAACTTCTGACTATAATTCTCACAAAGCTACTGTAGCAGGTCAGCGTGTGGAGGACTATACACTTCACATAACATATACTGCATATGAGCTTGGCGAAGTTTCGGTGCTTGATGAGAGTGCGAAACGCCCGAATGTAAATGTCAATAACGGCACAGGTAGTCCGGGTGTTGAAGTCAGCGATGAGGTTTCAAGCAAACGTCTGGAAGACGGCTATGGCGTAGTAGACAAAGATAATGTTCACATCGTCAATGTAATAAGCGGAAGTATCCGTGTTACCAAGGAAATCACAAATGACCTGATTTCTGATGTGGATCAGATTTTCCGTTTTATACTCCATAGAAGTGAGGACGGAAATGACCATTCGCAGAACATTGTTTTGGAAGTTATGGTAAAAGCAGGACAAACTACAGGCTTTGCTCAGGTGGATAACCTGAAACGTGGCACATACATTCTTGAGGAACAACCCAATGAGGTTTACTCTATGCGTGACATTACCATTGAGCAAGATACCAACTGCTATGCAGTCAGACAGATTCCTACAGCTACCTTCCATATGGGTTATTCTCCTGATAATCTTAATGTTATAGGAAAAGCGGAAGGAGAACGCTATACTGCTTATATCAGTTCTCCTGATGGTGTATTTGGTGCTGCCAGAGTTACTAACGAAAAGACCGTATACTACGGAGAAATTCCGGTGACAAAATACTTCAGAGATGCTAACACTGAGACAAATAAAAAAACAGTATTTGTTGTTCTTTATCAAAACACCGAAGCGGGAGAACAGCTGGTGGTAGATGATAAAGGAAACAGTCGTTTGTTGAGATTAGATGCTGAAAACGGTTTTAACGGTACTTTTAAAGTACCGCTTCCGGAAAAGGATTTCGCTGTAGAGCAACTTGGCTACTTTGTTCGTGAGGTCAGCGGAATCGGTTCTACCGCCGATAACAGACAAACGGCAGTTTTGGAAAATGACGGTACCACCATACTGTATTACCAGTCTGTCGCAGGTCCCGAAGAAATGATTGCCATAGGTAACAAACAGTATATAGTTACCTACGAAATTGACGAAAATACGGGTGCATGCACAGTAACCAACCATGCAGCCGTAAGCCTGCCGGCTACAGGCGGAGTAGGCACCAATGTGTATATATTCAGCGGTTTTGGAATTTTCACCACGGCTATGCTGATTTTTGGGTACAAGAATTTTAAAAGACGTAAAAAGGAGGGCGAGTTGTAAACGTCACTTATCTCGGCTAATTCTGTTTTACGTCGGGAATTGTATCCGCACTAAATATAAATAAAAATCGAAAGGAAGAAAAAAATGAAAAAAGCGATTTCTATCATTGTATGTCTTGTAATGTTTATGAGTATGACTATTACTGCTTTTGCTGCTGAACAGACACATACTTTGACTATCAACAACCCAACCAAAGGTCACCAATATGAGGCTTACCAGATTTTTTCAGGTGTTCTTGAAAAAATCAGCGGTAAAGATACTCAGGTTCTTACAAATATCGAATGGGGTTCTGCTATAGTTGGCGAAGGCTATGACAACTCAAAGGATCTTCTTGATGATATTAATGCAGCTGCAGAAGCTGCTGCTGACGGCACACCTATGAAGAAACTTTTAGGTGTTTCAGAACATGATGCTGCTTATTTAGCAGAGGTTATAGCTGATAATGTCACATCTGACTCTGTAACATTGGATGCTCTTGCGGCTATTTTTGCTAAGCATATTGAGGATGGCAAAAATACAGGTACTCAGGCATATAAAGAAAATATCGTTACTGAAGATGGTAAAGAGGTTGATAAGAGCTACTATACTGTTTCAGGCTTAGCACCTGGTTACTACCTGGTAAAGGATAAAGATGATTCTCTTGGTAATCAGTACGATTCATACACAAAATTCATTCTTCGTGTTATCAAAGACGAAACAGTTGCTCCAAAGAGCAGTGTTCCATCTGTAGATAAGTCTATCAACACTACAATCGATGGTACATATACTGAGTATGCTGATTTTGACATTAACGACACTGCTTACTACAAGTGGGTAGGTAAATTACCATCTAACCTTAAGGATTATGAAACATATTTCTATAAGTTCTACGATACATTGCCACAAGGTATTGAATTTATCAGATTTGAGCAGGTATACATTGAAGGTCATGACGGCGATCTGGTTCATACATTCTATGATGCATCAAAAGGCACAGCAATGCCTGCTGGAATCCATGAATCAAAAAATGGTAAAGAAATAACTTTAGCTTTTGAAGATTTGTGGACACTTTATCCAAGTATCCTTCCTACTCAGAAGATTGTTGTTAAGTATTCTGCTCGTGTAACAAGAGATGCTTTAATTGCTTCTCCTATGACCAATAGTGTGTATGTTGAGTTCAGCAACGATCCTAATGCTGAAGGTGCAGGTACTCCACCAACAGGTAAGACTCCTGAGGACGTAGCACATGCATTTACATTCCAGATTAACGTAGATAAGTACGATGCTGACAATAAAGAGACTAAACTTGAAGGCGCAGAGTTCAAGCTCTACTACGAGCGTACAGAGAATGATGCTGTAGTTAAGTATTATGCACAGGTTATTACTGAAGAGATGATTGAAAAAGGCGAAGAAATCAACGGTACTGTTGTTGATCAGGATGACCTTGGTGTTGTATATGGCTGGACTACTGACGATACTAAAGCAAGTGTACTTGATACTGACGTAATGGGTTCTATCTCAGTTCGTGGTCTTGATGAGGGTATCTACTATCTTAAGGAGACAAAAGCTCCTGCAGGCTATAACCTTATGGAAACACCGGTTAAGATTGAGATTATTCCTGTTTATACTACAACAGGTGATAAGGTTAGCGTAACTGTAAACTACAAGGTTGACGATATTGAGCAGGACAGCAATACTGTTGGCGTACGTAACTCATCAGGTTCAACATTACCTGTAACAGGTGGTATGGGTACAATTTTATTCTACGCATTGGGTTCTGTTTTAGTAATCGGTGCAGTAGTAGTACTCGTAGTTAAGAAACGTCTTAGCTAAAATATAATTTTGTCTAATGATAATGGGGGAAGGCTCAGCCTTCCCCCAAGAACAACTTCAAGGAGAGTCCCATTATGAAAAAAGGGTCATTTTCAACCATAATATTGATATCTCTGATTATTGTGGGATTGTCTTTGATGTTGTATCCCTCAGTAAGTAATTATTGGAATGCCTTGCACCAGACAAAAGCCATTGCTAATTATGATGCTGTCATTTCTGATATATCTACCGAAGATTGCAGTCAGATGTTTGAGGAGGCTTCGGAGTATAACAAAGCTCTCAGAAAAATAAGATTTCCGCTGATGTATTACGATGAGGTTTCGGGTTATGATGACTTGCTCAATGTTGCTAAAAACGGCATTATGGGTTACATCAAAATAGAAAAAATAGATGTCGAACTGCCGATTTACCATGGTATTGATGAAACCGTGTTGCAGGTTGCCGTAGGACATATTCAGGGCTCAAGTCTTCCGACAGGAGGAGAAAGCACTCATTGTGCACTTTCAGCACACAGAGGTTTGCCGAGTGCACGATTGTTTACGGATCTGGATAAATTGGAAACAGGTGATATATTTACACTAACTGTTCTTGATCGTACACTGACTTATCAGGTTGATCAGATTCGTATTGTTGAACCTGAAAAAATAGAGCCTCTGTATGTTGTGGATGGTGAGGATTATTGCACTCTCGTTACATGCACTCCATACGGTGTTAATTCACACCGTATGCTCGTTCGTGGCACCAGAATTGAAAACGAAAAACAACTTTCAAATATTCGTGTTACCGCAGATGCAGCTATTGTTGATCCGCTTGTAGTGGCTCCGTTTGTTGCCGCTCCGATTCTGTTGGTGCTGTTCATATTGGTTATGCTTCCAAAACGTAAACAGGTAGTTTCAGTGTAACTGATATTACGTAGATACTATGGCAACGAACGCAAAACGAATCCAAGATTATATGAAAATCTTAATAACATTATAAATCGTGTAATAGATAAAACTATGAAAAGAGATAATTGAATTAGAACATAATAGTTGCAAATAGAGGCAAGTCTTGAAATAAAGACTTGCCTTTCTTTTTGCTGTGTTTTACTGAAAAGAGTGATTTTACTGTTAAGTTTACTAACTTATGATAGGTGACTCGGATAGTTATATTATCAAATTTATCAGTGATTATGATTTAGTCATTGATAAAATATGTTCTGCTGTAAGGTGAATTTGTTCCTCGTTGCTGATAGATGGTGAACCATCACCGTCCTGCGGTCCATACATACCGAAATAAGCATGACAGCCGCCATTGATGATAACTTCTGTAAAGTTATCAGGAAGGTTTATTTTGTTTTCCTTGTATTTTTCTTGATTCAAAACAAGATCCTCACTGCCATATATAGAAAGTACATTTAGGTCGGTATCAGAAAGGTCTGCTGTTGAATATGAGCCGAGTAATATCAAGCCTTCAAAATCTGCTGTGTTCTTTTCAAGATAAGATGCTGCCATAGAGCCTCCAAGCGAATGCCCTCCTATATACCAACTATCAATTTCAGGATAATTTTCCTGTATTCCGTCAGCAGCGTTGATGTCAAACACAGCAAGATTAAACGGCATTTTTACAAGTACACAAAGAATCCCCTTGGAAGAAAGCTCCTGCATAAGAGGAATATATGCGGTGTGTTCTACCTTGCCACCGGGATAAAAAATAAAGCCAGTTGTTGCATTTTTCGGTTCAAAAACTATAGTGTTATCTTCCTTTTTGTATTGTTCTGGAGTGTTGATTGGTGCAAATGCTTCAACGGCTTCCATATCTGTGCGGTAATAATCGCCGAGATAGATTGCACATGCACCAACGAATATTGCAATAAGAACAACGACAGAAGTGATAGTAATTAATCTTTTTTTGCGTCTTTCTTGCGAAAAAATATTGGACATTATTTTAGCTCCTTTTGTTTTCTCAAATAATATTATACGATTTGTTTTTGTTTTTGTCTATCATAAACGATTTCAGAAATAATGCGGCCAATCGACAATATAAACAAGGATATAATATATTGGTGAGAATAAAAAATCGAAAAATAGAAAAATTTACAAATTATAAAGACTGATTGCAGACATATAATACTATTGCGGTGATAAATCGGGAAGCCGAACCGCCGCTTGATAATGAATTTAATTTTAATAAAAAATAAAATTTAAAGGAGAAAATTATTATGTCAAGTAATAACAATCAGCTCAATGTACCACAGGCAAAAGAAGCAATGGAAAGATTTAAGATGGAATGTGCAAACGAAGTAGGCGTAAACCTCAAGCAGGGCTATAACGGTGACCTCACTTCACGTGAAGCAGGTTCAGTCGGCGGTCAGATGGTTAATAAGATGTTACCCGAACGAAACACGAAAGTTACAAGAAACAACCGCACTGTTAATGGTCATTCAGAAGATTTTACATACCGCATAACAGTGTCTTATTAAGTACCTTGTATTAAAAAATAAGGTGCAAGTAATTAGAAGAGGGGGAGAAGTGTTATTTAAAAAATAGGTTGTCTTAATAGCAGTTGTAATTAATAATGTTTTGGAGGTTTAAAAAATGAAGGTTAAAGAAACAATTATAAGAAAAAGTATGTTGTATAAAACAGGTGTTGAATATGGTGACTATATCATAAATCACGTTCTGGGCTGTAGCCACGGATGCCAATATCCTTGCTATGCATTCTTGATAAGTGTGACAGGGAGCTTTGTTACTTTCTGCCGTCGTTTTGTTATTTAATATCAAAAAATGCCATTAAACATTGCAAACGATACATTTATGTGATAGGATAAAACAAAAAAGTTCAAAATGCCGTAATAATGGAGACTAAACGTAAATGGCAATCAGTTATTAAAATTTTGGAAACTCCTGATTATGGAGATATGAAAAAGAAAGACCTTGTGGCACTTTCGGGCGTAAGCCAGTCTTCCATAACCAAAATGGGCAAGAATGAAAATGTTAATACCGACGTGCTTGTTCGTGTTTGCCGAGCTTTGAATTGTGATATTGGCGACATTGCAGAAATTGCTGTCCAAGAAAGCGGAAGTCAAATAACAAATAAGCGGTTTAAGGAGATAAAATTATGGGTAAAACAGAAACAAAGTCACGCTTTTCAAAAGTGACAACGGTGGCAATTGTCGGAGTATTATTGCTAGTGTTCTCGGCTGTCCTTTTGCTATGGCACGGTAATGCGAACAGTATGCAAGCAGCACCCGCTATGGTGGCAGGGGTATATTTTGACGGAGAGTACCGTATTGCCGACGGACAGTGGCAGAAAATTGAAAAAGGAAAGCACATTTCTTCTACCGAAGGAGATGTGACTTTGCGAGGCAATTTCCACTTGGTTGCACCGGATGGTGAGTATATTGGTATTTACACGGATAGCATTCCGATTGCTCTGTATACAAATCATATTAATCTGACGTTTTATGAAGACGAAAATGAGCCGTTCATAATAGACGTAGAGAATCCTTTGTACGGAGATTCTGCCTGCCACGAAACCTGGACTGCTTATATGCTTACAAGCAGGAGTGAAGAACCAATCGAGATTCTTATACATAATCCCCATAGATTCGGTAATGAAACCGCCATTGATGAGATGCTCTCAAGTATGGCTTTATGGACAGATATTGAGTTTGAAAAAGGAGTTCTTGAAAGCGGAAAAAACCAAAGAGATATTGGCATGCTGTTTGCCATCATTTCTCTTGTTGTTTTGGGAACAGCTTTATTCTCTACGCTTATACATATAAAGAACAGTAAGATTATTTGGTTGTTCGGCACCGTGATTCTTTTCGCAGGAACGTATCTGTCTTATAGTGCAGACGGCGTTTCATTCTGGAACGAATCCGTTGTATCCAACACAACGATTTTGGGCTGCTCGATGATGCTCTATATGTTCTTTCTTTGTGTTGCACTTGTGCACTTTTTGAAAGATACGAAGATAATCGGCATCATCACCGTTACGCTGCTTGGAGTTGTTAATGCCGTAGTTCTTGTTTTGCCTGTTTTGACAGACATACTCTTTTATGACACATGGTTCTATTGGGCAAGTCTGCAAATACTTGCAAATATCATTCTGCTTGGATGCCATATCAGAGAGTTCATTGTTACAAAAGGAAAAGAGCGTTGGATCTATATCGGTTCGGTTCTACCACTGATCTCCTTTGGTGTTGATGTTATCATGACCTACCTTGGATTGTGGCAGGGTGGTACTGTCTCTAAATATATTTTTACTGCTTTGTTTGCCGCAGCAATGGTCGTTGTTCTCAGAATCATTCCAAGCAATATCAATGCCGCAACGAAAGCAAAGGAACTTGAACTGCAAAGAAGCCGTCTTGAAGCGGAGAAAAATATGGTAGAAGCAGAACTGAAGGATAGCCGAATTTCCATTATGCTTTCGCAGATTCAACCGCATTTCATTTATAACACACTGGGTACCATTGAGCGAATGTGTATCAAGGACCCCCAAAAGGCATTTGAGCTTGTTCGGAATTTCAGCTTGTATCTTCGTGGAAATTTCAGTGAGCTTGATAGTGTGACACCGATTCGTTTTGCAGAAGAGCTAAAGCATGTTGAGTATTACATTAATATTGAAAAGGTTCGTTTTCCCGATATGAGTATTGAATATAATGTGGAAGCAACTGAGTTTGTTCTTCCTGCCTTGTCTGTACAACCCTTGGTGGAAAATGCCATCAAGCACGGTCTGATGCGTCTTGAAATGGGCGGAACGGTCAAGATTCATTCTTATGAAACTCCGACACATTTTTGCGTTGAGGTAACGGACGATGGTGTAGGATTTGATACGGAGGCACCCATTGACGAGAAAAAACATGTGGGCCTGCGTAACATCCGTGGAAGACTGAAAGCGATGGTGGACGGTAAGCTTATTCTGGAAAGCAAATCAGGAGTCGGCACCAAAGCCGTTATTATGATCCCAAAGGAAGTGACAATATGAAAGCAATCGCAGTTGATGATGAAATCTACATGCTCGAAGCATTGCAGGAAGCGGTAAGCGCATCTTCTGACATTGAAATGGTAGAAGCTTTTTCTTCTTGCTCTGCAGCGCTTGCA
>JAXJTT010000120.1:0-2434 GCA_036309445.1 Ruminococcus sp.
ATATAAACGAGTGCGAAGGAATCATAAATGAGTTAACCGAAATTATTACATTCTTCAATAATATCAGCGATGATATGTACTATGCCCATAAAAACCTTGTTGCTTTTGTAAATGCTCTGCCTGACATTGAAAAGCACGATGAGGGACATCTCTTACCAGTAGCAAAGCAGATATTCGGTAACAAGACATTCTCTGTAAATGAAGAGTTTGTTGAGGTCAGGAAAAATATTAAGAGTCAATTTACCACCGTTGCAAGAAAGCTATACTTTGACAGCTTTTACAGCTTTATTGTTACGGATTTCTTTGAGGGTTTGCACTACGGTCATTACCCTAAAAGATGTGAGGTCTGCGGTAAGTATTTTCTTATGCAGAGTGCAAGAAAGCAAAAATACTGCACTAACGGAATAGCACCTGAAAAGATAAACGGTCAGAAGCTCACTTGCAGACAGTATGCTGCCGCAATACGAAAGAAGGAGCTGTCTGAAAACAATCCCATTATGGATATTTACAATAAGCGTTGCAGTTGTATCCGTACCGAAGCTTTACGAGGTACAATTACATCTGCGTTTGCAGAAAAGGCAAAGGTAATAGCAAAGAACAGAATGCTGTTAGCCAAGCGTGAGCCTGAATATTTCAAAACACAATACAAAAAGGATTTAAGCCGTAAAAAGCTCTATGCAGATACGGAGAAAAACTAAAGGAAAGGATGTGGCATAATGAAAAAATGGGAAGAAGATTTGTATATGTTTCACTGTGCCACGGCGCCGAAGGAAAAGAAATCCTTGCAGGAATATATTGAGCTTTACCTGACCGAAAAAGACGAAAGGTATTTTAACTTCTTCCTGCATTTTTACGAGCCAAGGCTCAATGACAAGATTCACGGTATAGTACACAACTATGCTATGCAGGGGCATTTTGCTGATTTGAAAATGGTCTTTGTTCACGGACTTTACAAGGCACTTGAAAAGTATGATTTATCGCAGAATGTGCCGTTCCTTTATTTTGCAAAGTATTATTATGAGCATGAGATTCACGAATATATCCGTTCAATGAGGCACGGTCTTACCATACCAAATGCCGATGAGGATAAAATGCTTCGCAAGGCCATGGCTCTTTACAGAGAGTACGGAGAAGTGGCTACTAAAGAAAACATTGAAAAGATTGCAGAACAGATAGACCGTTCACCTAAATTCACCTGTGAGCTTATTAGTGCCGGTCTCCGTAACATCTTGTTTATACCGTTTTACAAGGAATACTGCGACGAAGATTCAGAGGAAACCGCTGAAGATGTTACGAGCGATAACACCTTTAACCCGGAACTTGAGCTTATCCGAAAAGAGCAGTCTGAGGCAGTGTGGGGTGCATACAATGAACTCGATATTGGTACACAGCTGATGATTGCTGATAATCTTGCCTTCTGCCCTGAATGTCACAGCATATTTGAGATGAAAAAAGACAAAAACGGCGAACCCGTTAAGGTCCGCCGTAAGAAGAAAACGTATAAAGAAATTGCAATGCTTAATGAGATGTCAGAAGAGGAAAGTGTGAGGGTTAGCTTGGAGAGAGTTTATAAATATATAAGAAACAACTTGAAATCATAAAAAACATTTTTACATTGAAAGCAAGGCTTTTTATTTATAAAGTAAATTCTAAATCAACTTTTTTCTTCTGCTTCTCGGAATAGCGTAGTCAATATCTTCACGCATATAATCATATTTTGTTTTGATACCTTTCTGCATTGCTTTGTAAACATTGTAGGGTATTCGTTTGCCTTTCGGGTTTTCAATAACAGACAGTCCGTGCTCAAGACAGATTTCATCACTCGCCTTTCTGAGCAGACGGTACATAGCCCTGTCTTCGTTCATCTTTCTTCCGTCAGTCATTGAAACAGAATGATCTCCTTAAGTTGTTTTTTATCAAATTTATAAATTCATAACCTTTATTTAAGCTCAGATATAGCTCCAAATATCAATTCAAAGAAAAGACATATTACTTCAATTAAAGCAGCAATTAAAGAAGCCAACTTGTTTTCTTCTTTACTGATATCTTCTGTATCTTCAACTATTTCACCATCAGTGAATGTGATATTTGCATTGGCTTCGGCGTAATCCTGGCCAACGGTACCCCCAAGCTTATCTGATATATATAACTCAAGTGCCTCAACATCAAGCATACCGTCTTTTTGAAGAATCTTTACATTTTCAAGCATCTTCAATCCGCTGCCATATTCAAGAAGATAATAATTCGAGGCGGCAATAGTATATGTCTTTGTCAAATCAAGAGGTTCATAAGTGCCGTTTTCTCCGTTGAACACTTTAATATCGTACACTTTATACTGACCTGAAACCCCTGCGAAATCTTCATACTCATCAAGCACAACAGTAGACGGAATACTTGTATTGAAGGAAAATGTCAGTCCGGAAAGATGAGGGAA
>JAXJTT010000121.1:0-1607 GCA_036309445.1 Ruminococcus sp.
ACAAAAACTGCAAAGAAAAAAGCAACGAAAGCAACCAAGAAAGTTGTAAAGACTCAAAAAGAAGTAACAAAAAAAGCCGCAAAGGAAGCTGCAAAAAGAGCAAGGCAAGCAGCTATAAAAGCGGCACAAGTTGCAAAGGCGGTTGCGATAAAAACCGCAAAAGCAGGAGCCGCTATTGGCAAGGCTATTGCAGCAGCGGTCACAAAAGCAGCAGCGGCATTTTTCGCAGCCTTTGGTTGGATAGGTGTTATAGTTGTTTTGGTAATCTTAATCGTTATAATCATTGTTGCAGCGATTGCCGGAAGTCCTTTTGGTATTTTTATCTCAGATGAAGCAGCAGATAGCAACAGTATTCCCGTTTCTTCAATCGTAAATGAGTGTAATATGGAACTCTCTGCTCGGCTAACGGAAATCGAAGATAACACCACCCATGACAGAATTGTAATGGAGGGTGAACAAGCTGATTGGAGCTTGGTTTTGTCTTTATTCTCTGTTAAGGTTGCAGGAGTTGATGATGAAACCGTTCAGGATGTTGTAGTTATTGATGATGCTAAAAAACAAAAACTCAAAGATGTTTTTTGGGATATGCACACAATCACAAAAAGAACTGAAACTGTAACAAGCGGAGAAACAAGTGAAATTGTTTTGTATATCACAATTACTGCAAAGACGAAAGACGAAATGATTTCAGAATACGGCTTTACACGAAAACAAAAAGAAGCTCTTGAAACTCTGCTTGAAAATGCAGACGGGTTTATTGGAACTACACAAAGCCTTGCAATCTCTGATGCAACGGCTCAAGATGTTATTGATAACCTTCCTGATAGCTTATCTGCAGAAAGAAAAAATGTTGTAAAGAAAGCCTGCTCCCTTGTAGGTAAACTTACATACTTTTGGGGCGGTAAATCCTCTGCAATAGGTTGGGATTCTGAATGGGGCAAGATGAAACTTGTTACTGCAGAAGGAAGCCGTTCATCCGGATGTATGCGACCATACGGACTTGATTGCTCAGGTTTTGTAACCTGGGCATTTCATAACGCAGGTTTTTCAGAATCAGCTATCGGTCACGGTGCAAGCACTCAGGCTTCAAAAGGAACTCGTATCTCGTGGAGTTCTGCACAACCGGGAGATTTAGCAGTATATGATGATAAATCTCACATCGGTATTATTGGTGGGAGAGATAGTAGTGGAAACATACTTGTTATTCATTGCTCGTCGGGAGCAAACAATGTTGTAATCACAACGGGAGGTTTTGGTTTTGTGGTAAGACCAAACTGTTATTAAAAGATATAGGGATATGGCTTATTTTGAGCTATATCCCTTTCTTTTTTTATGCTCTTTTTTGAAAAAAACGTTCTACTAACGAAGAATATAATAATGACAAAAACGCCAAGAAGTTGCGATGTTTGTTTCAGAAATTTACAAAACACATTGACTTTTTATAAAAAAAGGTATATAATATTAAATGAATTATTATTTGATTTTATATAGGAGGAACCGAAACTATGACAGCCTCAATGCGTTTAAGATAAGCTGGCAATAAAAAAAGCAGAATCTATCCCCGATGATAGGCTTTTTTGTTGTGCTTATTTATACGATATTGAGCA
>JAXJTT010000122.1:0-10707 GCA_036309445.1 Ruminococcus sp.
AGTATAAACAATAAAAGTATTGCGATAAATATTAACGGCATAATAAATCTCCTTTGGAATTTATATTTAATTTTCTTTTACCGGTTCAACTATCAGCTTAACTCCCTCGATAGAAAGAACCTTTACTTTTGTGTCTTTTCCGACATTATCTGAAACAGTTTTAGCTGTCCAGACCTCACCATTGACTTTAACCTGTCCTGTAGCTTCAAGCGGATTAATGTCTTTTAGTACAACACCTGTCATACCAATGAGTCTGTCTGAATTTGTACTGACTTTTTTTATATTGCGTTTAAATCTCTTTACAAGTGGTTTTGTAATGATGAGTGCAAGAACGGTCAGAGCAACAAACACACCGGTCTGAATAAGAATATTCGTGGTGAAAATAGATGTAATAGCCGCACCTACTGCTCCGACTACAAACCAGATTGAAACAAGCTGAGAGGTGTACGCCTCACAAACAGCCATTACAACGGCAAACGCAATCCACACAAAAGGCATATACTGTTCCATATTTAATTCTCCTTTCATACTATTCTCCGATAAAAGGTCTACAGTGACAAAATATTCACGTTCTTTTATCAGGGAACAGGTTGAACGGTCCGTATATAATACAAATAAAAATATGTACTATGGCTCAATTCTACCACAAGCAAATAGAATAGTCAATATTTTCAATTGAAATATACTTTTGAACTTTTTTGATATAAATTTCTCAGAAAACAAAAGTTTGACTACACTTTTTCATTATTATGTGTTACAATAAAATATATTACTCAGAAAAAGGTGAAAAATTTGGCTTTTGATACTTTTACTTTTGACGAAGGAATCGCTCCGGGCGGAATGAGAACAAAAAATGAGATAAGAACACTTATCTGCTATCTTTTCAACTCAGTTAAAGAGCCTATGAGCAAAGATATTATTATAGATGCCATCAGCAAGGACAGCCTTGCAAATTATTTTGAAACAAGCTCCTGTTTTGACGACCTTATTGCCAATGAAGTTATTATTCCTGTTGAAAACGAAAACAACAAGCTTTTTACCGTAAGCGAAAAAGGCAGAATGATTGCAAATGAGCTTGAAACCACTGTTGCTTATACGGTTAAAGAAAAAGCATATATCTGTGCTACAAAGCTTCTTGCACAAAAGAAAAAAGAGCGTGAAAACACAGTTGAAATAAACAAGACTGAGCTTGGCTATGATGTCACCTGTAAGATTTCAGGTGGTGAGCTTGACTTGTTCAGTTTTACAATGTTTGCTCCCGACCTTGAACAAGCTTTGCTTATAAAAAAGAATTTTTACGATAACCCTACAACAGTTTATAAAGTTATGATTGCTTTGCTCACCAAAGATAAAGAAAGTGTCGGCGAGGCTCTGGAAAATCTTTATGGGATTATTCAGTAATTATTCTATAATTATCAAATCATAAGGGATGTTTCATTTTACGAAACATCCCTTTATTGCGTTTATATTCAGATTTCAAGCATACTTTTTAATTCTTCTTCAGAAATTATAGTTATGCCGAGCTGTTGTGCTTTAGTAAGTTTACTACCTGCATCTTCGCCTGCAAGAACATAATCTGTTTTCTTAGATACTGATGAGCTTGTTTTTCCGCCGTTTGCTTCAATCAGCTTTGCAGCTTCGCTACGCTTCATAGTTGGAAGTGTACCTGTAAGAACAAAGGTTTTACCCTCAAAGATTCCACCATTTGCCCTCTGCTGTGACGGTCTCATTTCAAGACCGAGACTCTTAAGCTCTGAAATAAGATTTTTTGTGCTTTCAAGTGAAAAGTAATTCACTACGCTTTCTGCCATTATATCTCCAAAACCTTCGATTGAGGAAATCTGTGTCAGCTCTGCATTCATCAGGTCATCTATATTTGCAAAATTCTCGCAAAGAATTTTAGCAGCTTTAAGACCAATATTTCTGATACCAAGAGCAAATACAAGTCTGTAAAGCTCGTTTGACTTTGATTTTTCAATCGCCTTGATAAGATTCTGTGCAGACTTTTCTGCTTTTCGCTCAAGTGCAGAAATATTTTCTTCAGTGAGCTTATACAAATCAGCAGGAGATTTCACCAGACCGGACTCTGAAAGCTGTTCAAGTACAGCAGGACCAAGACCGTCAATATCCATAGCATCACGGCTGACAAAATGTATGAGATGTCGCATAAGCTGTGCAGGGCAATCTGTGTTAGTACATCTTATTGCCGCCTCTTTTTCATCTCTTACAACAGGACTGTTACAAGAAGGACAAGCTTT
The DNA here is from genome assembly GCA_036309445.1 of Ruminococcus sp. Classification (GTDB taxonomy): domain Bacteria; phylum Bacillota; class Clostridia; order Oscillospirales; family Acutalibacteraceae; genus Ruminococcoides. The sequence continues at coordinate 2,259 of JAXJTT010000122.1, forward strand.
CGGAAATTCATACGGCACAGAATTTTCTCCGTGTTCACTAACAGAAAGAACCTCGGGAATAATTTCTCCTGCTTTTCTGATAATCACCGTATCTCCTATGCAGATACCTTTTTCCTCAATAAAATCAGCATTGTGCAAGGTTGCACGGCTGACAGTTGTACCTGCAAGCAATACAGGGTCAAAAATTCCGACAGGAGTAAGCACACCGGTTCTGCCGACATTGATTTCAACATCAATCAGCTTTGTGGGCTTTTCCTCCGGTGGATATTTATATGCCTCTGCCCATTTGGGATACTTCGCTGTACTCCCCATTAATTCTCTTACAGAAAATTCATCAACCTTTACAACTGCACCGTCAATTGCATATTCATACTCACCACGTTTATTACCGATACTTTCTATCTCGTTGATAACATCTTCAATATCATCATAAACATTGTAGAATGAAGTAGGAAAACCAAGCTGTGCAAGATAATCAAGACTCTGATGGTGAGAGGTAATTTCCACACCCTCAACCTGCTGAATATTGAAAATAAAAATATCAAGCTTACGCTGTGCGGTGATTTTTGCATTTTTCTGACGAAGTGAACCAGCCGCCGCATTTCGTGGGTTTTTAAAAGGTTTTTCGTCATTTTCTTCCTGCTGTCGCACTAAATCTTCAAAGCTCTTGTACGACATATAAACCTCGCCACGCACCTCTAAAAATTCAGGTGCATTCTCAATTCTTTTAGGAAGCGACCTGATTGTCATAAGGTTTTCTGTGACATCCTCACCTACTGTGCCGTCGCCACGTGTTGAACCTCTGACAAAGACACCGTTTCTGTATTCGCAGGAAATGGAAAGACCGTCAAACTTTGGCTCTGCAACATAACGTGCATTTGGAGCAACTGCCTTTACCTTGCGGTCAAAATCTCTGAGTTCATCATGTGAAAAGCTGTCGTGCAAACTTTCCATAGGCACTGTATGCACAACCTCTGAAAATTTTTCTCCTGCACTTCCACCTACTTTATTGGTAGGTGAAAGCGGTGATTTTAAAGACGGAAACTCACTTTCAAGGTTTTCAAGCTCCCTGAGCATCATATCGTACTCATAATCGGAAATTTCGGGACTATCCATATTATAGTAACGGTCATTATGATATTCAAGCTGTTTTGTAAGCTCTTTTACTCTGTTTTCGGCTGAAATTATATCCATACAATCTTCCTTTATTTATTCACTGCGGAAGTGCCTTTTTCACGCAGATATGTAGATTCAAGGTCTGCAAGGTGAAGCTTTACCGCAAGAGGATAACGCTCGTAAGCAAGAGAGATTGCATTACTGTTTTTGTCGCCAAATTCTCCCATATGCCAGCGGATAGCCATAGCCTCGTCAATCTTCAAGTGCATTTTACGTTCAATGAGAAATACAGATTTTTCACCGTGACCGTAAGGAAACTGGTCTTCAATCGCATAATAAGGAACTTTTTCCCACTGACCTGTCTGCTCATTCTTTACATTACGGGTTGAAACCTTATAAAACTGAGCCTTGCACAAATCGTGGAGCAAAGCACAGATTGCAAAGCTTTCTATACTGTCTGTGTCTTCATCGAAATGTTTTTCCATCATAGTATTGAACACACTTACAGAGTGCATTACAAGACCGTTTTCGCAGGCACAGTGATATTTTGTGCTTGCAGGTGCAGTGAAGAAATCTGTACGCTTGAGCCACTCAAGAAGGTCTTCACTTCCGTTACGCTTAATATATTTGGTATATATTTCAATAAATTCTTCCTGTGGAGTCATTTCAAAACCTCCTGTCATAAATAAATATAAATAACAAAAAGGGTATCCTCTTATTATATCTAAGAAGATACCCTATTACGTTTTAATTATTCAGCAACTTCCTCAGCTACAGCCTCTTCAGCCTGCTCCTCTGCAGGGAGAAGCTCACGCATTGAAAGGCTTACACGCTTCTTATCAAAGTCGATTGCTGTAATCTTAGCCTCTACAACATCACCAACTGCGATTACGTCAGCAGGCTTCTCGATTCTCTTGTTAGCAATCTGAGAAATGTGGATAAGACCATCAATACCAGGGATAATGTTAGCAAATGCACCGAATGTTGTAAGACCAACAACTGTAGCGTTTACTACTGTACCCTCAGGATACTTATTCTTGAGGATTTCCCATGGATTCTCTTCAGCATTCTTGAAGCCGAGAGAAATCTTCTTTGTTTCCTCGTTGATATCCTTGATATATACGTCAACTGTATCGCCAACATTTACAACTTCGCTTGGGTGCTTGATGTGTGTCCATGAAAGCTCAGAAATGTGAATCATACCGAATACACCGCCGAGATCAACAAATGCACCATAGCTTGTGAGTGACTTTACAACACCCTGATAACGCTTGCCAACTGTACAATCTGTCCAGAAAGCCTCACGCTGAGCAGCCTTCTGCTCCTTGAGTACGCTGCGGATTGAACCGATAGCTCTCTTTCTTCTGCCACGCTGTGATACTTCGATAAGTCTGAAGTCAACCTCTGTGCCAACAAGGCTCTCAAGGCTCTCTTCTCTTGTAGCTGTAGCCTGTGATGCAGGAACGAAAATTCTTACATCGTTATAAATTACGATAACGCCGCCCTTAACAGCTTCTGTTACCTTACCTGAAAGAACTTCCTCAGACTCAACCTTAGCCTCAAGAATCTCCCAGCCCTTCTGAGCATCTACTCTACGCTTAGAAAGCATAATTGTGCCTTCCTGATCGTTTGTCTTCATAATAAGAAGCTCGATCTCATCGCCAACCTTAACTACATCCTCAGGCTTAGCGTTAGGGTCGTTTGAAAGCTCTGATACAGGAATAAAGCCTGTCTGCTTTCTGCCGACGTCAACCTGAACCTCGTTAGGTGCAATACTGAGTACTGTACCCATTACCCTCTCGTTTGTATTTAAGTTTTTGAGGGATTCTTCAAGTAATGCCTCAAAAGATTCTTCAAAATGTGTTTCACCGGATTTAATTTCACTCATTGTATCCAGTACCTCCTTTATTATCCTTGCAGGAGTTGAAGCTCCTGCCGTTACGCCTATTCTGTCAGCATTCTGAATTTGCTTTACATCAAGCTCTGCCGCTGTTTCGATAAGCACTGTGTTTTCACAGCGTCTTTTGCAGATATCAAAAAGCTTGCCAGTGTTTGAGCTGTGCCTGTCTCCGATAACAACCATAAAATCGGAACGAGCCGCCAATAAATCAGCTTCAGTTTGTCTAACCGACGTTGCATTACATATTGTATCAAATATTTTTGCATTTGTACATAGTTTTTTTATCTTTTTTACAGACTTTTTCCATTCTTTCATATCAAAAGTCGTCTGGGCAACAACAAGAACTTCTTTATAATTCTTATCAAGAATTATTTTAACAATATCGTCAATCTCATCACAATTTTTAAAGGTATACCACTGCGTACTGCAATGACCGATTATGCCCTCAACCTCGGGATGATTTTTGTTGCCTGCGATAAGTACTACTGAACCTTCATTATCGGAATTTCCAACAATTCTGTGTATTTTCTTTACAAACGGACAAGTGGCGTCATCATATTTTACACCAATTTCACCAAGCTTGTCAATAATATATTTTGGCACTCCGTGTGAACGTATTACCAAGGTTTCGTCCTGAGATACATCCTCAATGCTTTCAACAGCACGGCAACCTCTTTGCTCCAATTCACGGACAACCTCCATATTATGGATAATCGGTCCGAGTGTGCAGACCTTCACATTTTTTTCTATTAAAGAATTAACTATATTGATAGCTCTGTTCACACCAAAGCAGAAGCCCGCTGACTCAGCTACGCTTATACTCATTTAAATCCTGCTCCCTCATAGCTCTGATAGCATCCATTATTTTGTTTGAAGCATTTTTAAGCTGTCTTCTGTCACCATCTGTTGTAAGTCCAAGCTCCTGTGGAGTGATTGGCTCGCCAAAGTGAATTACTCTCTTTGCAAAAATGTATTTTGGATTTCCTACAACTGTAATGCACGCTGGAATTACAGGCACCTGCATCTGCTGAGCAACCAATGCACAACCACTTCTCGGACGCATAAGTTCGCCTGTTTTTGTTCTGCCGCCCTCAATGAAGATTGTCATTACATTACCTTCTCTGATAAGGTCTTCACCTGTCTTGATAGCCTTGCCGTCACCGGCACCACGCTCAACAGGGAATGCACCCAGACCTCTTATAAGGGCACCGAAAAATTTATTTTTAAAAAGCTCAATTTTAGCCATAAAAAACAATCTGCGTTTCTGTCCCAAGCCCAAAAGCACAGGGTCAGAAAAAGAAAGATGATTGCACGCAAGAATGTAGGCACCATCCTCAGGAATTGAATTTTTATTTACAAATTTATAGCGATACAAAACCTTTAAAACAGGGCAACAAACTGCACGGGCGATTACATAAAGCACCTTTGACTGAGCCATTATAATTTCTCCTTTATAACTCTTAAAATTTCGTCAACCGACTGATCAAAATCGAGGTCTGTTGTATCAACAATAACGCAACCCTCTGCCGGCCTCAACGGAGCTGTTTCACGGTGGGAGTCGTTATAGTCACGCTCTATTACGTCGGCAAGGATTTTTTCAAAATTAACATCCATACCTTTTTCTACAAGTTCCTTGTAACGTCTGCCTGCTCTTACCTCCGGAGCGGCTGTAAGAAAAATTTTAACATCAGCATTCGGTAAAACCACTGTTCCGATATCTCTGCCATCCATAATGACATTATTTTTTACAGCCATATCACGCTGTAAATCAAGAAGATATGTTCTGACATTAGGTACTGCAGAAATTTTAGAAGCCATCATAGAAGCCTCAGGTGTTCTGATAAGTCCTGAAACATCTTCTCCGTCAAGCAAAACTATTTGCTCCATATTTTCATTAAAGGCAAGCTCTACAGTGATTTTATCAAGCAAAGCATCAACCTCAGCAGAAGGTGCGGGCTCGACGGAATTTCTAAGTGCCGCAAGACCGATTGCACGGTATAAGGCTCCTGTATCAACATATATAAAGTTAAGGATATTTGCAGCTCTTTTTGCTATACTGGACTTTCCTGCTCCTGCAGGACCATCAAGGGCTATTGCAAATGACATTTTATTCTTCCTTTCAGTATACTGGTCTATTCTTTTATTGTATAATATATTTCTTAAAATTGCAATTAAAAGATAACACAAATCAGATTGCTGACATTCCTGCAAGTCTGCCTGTACACCATGCAATCTGGAGATTGAAACCGCCTGTGTATGCATCACAGTCAATTACCTCGCCAGCAAAAAACAAGCCGCTTACAAGCTTGCTTTCCATTGTTTTAGGATTAAGTTCGGAGGTCTTCACACCACCTGATGTTATAATTGCCTCTTCAACAGGACGGAAGCCACCTATTTCAACATCAAAATTCTTCAAAACCGAACAAAGGTTCTTACGTTCCTCTTTTGTGATTGAGTTGCATTTTTTATCAAACGGAACACCCCATCTTCTTAAAACAGGAATGATAATTTTCTTCGGCAAAAGCTTTGAGAATGAATTTGAAACATCTTTGTTTGCATTCTCGTCAAAGTCGTGCTGTAATCTTTTTTCAAGCTGTTCTTCACTCAAAGCAGGCTTCAAGTCAATGCTTGCCGTATATTTTCCGCTTTCAGCATCACGCAGATGTGAGCTTGCAGAAAGTATCATCGGACCGCTGAGTCCGAAGTGAGTAAAGAGCATTTCACCGAAATCTTTATATACCGCCTTGTTCTTCTCGGTGTCTTTTATCTCTATTGAAACATTTTTCAGTGAAAGACCCTGCACAGCCTTGCAATCAAAATTCTTTGTTTCAAGCGGTACAAGTGAAGGTTTTATTTCTGTTACTGTGTGACCTGCCTGTTTTGCAAGAATGTAGCCATCGCCTGTTGAGCCTGTTAGCGGATAGCTTTTACCACCGCAACAAACAATCACGCTGTCGGCATAATATGTATTGCCGCTGCACTTGACACCAACCACATAGCCATCTTCAATTATAAGGCTTTGTGCTGTATCTTCTACGATAGTACAACCGCTGTCTTTTACAAAATATTTGAGTGTATCAACCACATCAACAGCTTTATCGGACACAGGAAAAACTCTGTTTCCTCTCTCGGTTTTGAGAGTCAGCCCATGCATTTCAAAAAAATCCATCGCATCCTGTGGTGTAAATGAATTGATTGCCGAATACAGAAACTTTCCGTTTACAGGTACATTACGGATAAATGTCTGAACGTCACAATTGTTTGTAACATTACATCTGCCTTTACCTGTTATCATAATTTTTCTGCCGACGCGGTGATTCTTTTCAATAAGAACAACATCAGCACCAAGCACAGCGGCTGTTCCAGCCGCCATAAGTCCTGCCGCACCGCCGCCGACAACTATAACTTTTTTATTCATAGGTACTTAATCTCCCTTGTTTTCTTCACCGCTTGCGTATACACCCTCACGGTTCCACACTTCTTCAAGACGTTTGAAGTTATCAGAAACCTCATCTTTTTTCTTAAGAACAGTAGCCACTATAAGTGCATTTATAAGGCTTAAAGGAGCTACAAGCGAGTCTACTATTGAAGCCATATCACTTCTTGCAATAAGCACAGAATCTGCTGATTTTACAAGAGGAGAAACCATACTGTCAGTAATTGCTATTGCGTGTGCTCCCTGAGAACGTGCAAAGTTCATCGCATCTACAGCCATTTTACTGTAACGTGGGAAAGAAATTCCAATCATAACATCTTTATCTGTCATTCTGAAAATTCTTTCGTATGTTGCACTCTGGCTGGCTGTATCAATTACACGTACATTATCGAAAATAAGTTCAAAATAGTAGCCTAAGAAGCTAGCAATTGCGGCTGTTGAACGCACACCGAAAATATATATTCTCTCTGCATTACAGATTTTTTCAACAGCACGTTCAAAGTCACGGTGAGAAGTTTCTTCAATGGTTCTGCGGATTTTTTCAATATCCTGATTAAGCACGCTGTTCAGAACATCATCATTACCGATACGGTTTGAAGTAACCTCAATTCTCTGCACAGATGTAAGCTTGTCCCTTATCATCTCCTGCATTGCTTTCTGCAGCTTTGGGTAACCGTCATATCCAAGTTCAGTTGCAAAACGTACAACCGTACTCTCGGATACACCTACGGTTTCACCAAGCTTTGATGCGGTCATAAAAGCCGCTTTATCGTAATGCTCTTCAATATACAGGGCAATACGTTTCTGGCCCTTTGAAAAGCTATTCATCATCAAATCTATACGGGTTAATAAATGTGTTATCATTTCATTACCTTCTTTGAAAATAAAATAAGCATATATATTTCATTTTATCACACCAACTTGCATAATTCAATAACAAGATTTTGAAATTAGTGGCGATTTTTCATTTTTTTGAAATTATGACGGCTTTTTGTTGCAAAACGCTTGCAATTATGATAATATAATACAAAGTGGGTGTTTCCACTCATTTCATTATGTGAGGTTTTAATTATGATAGCTATTATAGACTATGGTGCAGGTAATATTCAAAGCGTTTACAAGGCTATGAAACATATAGGCTGTGACGCTGTTGTTACAAGAAATAAAGATGTTATTATAAATGCTGACGGTGCAATTCTTCCGGGTGTAGGTTCATTTGGTGATACTATGGACACTATGGAAAAATACGGTATCAAGGAAACTGTTCTTGAGTTTATCGACAGCGGCAAACCGTTTTTAGGTATTTGCCTCGGACTTCAGCTTCTTTTCCCCGAAAGTGAAGAAAGTGCCGGCAAAAAGGGTCTTGCGGTTTTTGACGGCTCTATTACAAAAATCCCTGCTGAAAACGGACTTAAGATTCCGCACATCGGCTGGAACAGTCTTGACATCATCAAAAAAGACGGCATCTTTAAGGGCATTGAAGACAATGCTTATGTTTACTTTGTTCACTCTTACTTCTTAAAAGCAACCAATCCCGATATTGTTGCGGCTCAGACACATTACGGTGTGCAGATTGATGCCGCTGTTGAATACAAAAATGTTATTGCAACTCAGTTCCACCCTGAAAAGAGTGGCGAAGTGGGACTTAAGATGCTCAAAAACTTTGCCGATATAGTAAACGGCTGTCAGGAGGCTTAATATATGTATGCAAAAAGAATAATCCCTTGCCTTGACGTTAAAAACGGCAGAGTTGTTAAGGGTATGAGCTTTGTAAATCTTGTTGATGCAGGCGACCCTGTTGAAAGTGCCATTCAGTACGACAGAGAAGGTGCTGACGAGCTTGTATTTCTCGATATTACAGCTTCAAGTGACTCAAGAAACATTACAATAGACATGGTTGAAAAGGTTGCAAATTCAATCTTCATTCCTTTCACGGTTGGTGGCGGCATCAGAACTGTTGAGGATTTCAATGTACTTTTAAGAGCAGGTGCTGACAA
>JAXJTT010000123.1:0-13630 GCA_036309445.1 Ruminococcus sp.
ACTTAATGCTTTTTTGAACATTTCTTTTTCCTCCTTTAATAATAATGCTTCTATAAGCTATATCATTATATAATAAACACCCCTGAAAAGTCAATTGCTTTTCCATTTTCGTGGGGTGTTTTTTTGCATTTATTGTTTTTTTGTATAGTTGCACAAAAATCCAAATATCTTTTTGTTAGTCGTAACCGTTCACATTATTCGACTGCCAATTCCAAGAATCTCTGCACATATCTTCGAGGTTTTTCTCGGCTGTCCAGCCCAGAATATCACGTGCTTTAGCAGGGTCTGCGTAACATTCTGCAATATCACCTGCACGTCTTGGCTTTATCACATAAGGAATATCAACATTATTGACGCTGATAAATGCCTTTACAATGTCAAGTACGCTGTAGCCTGTACCTGTACCAAGGTTGAACACCTCGGCACCCTTGTGCTGTGAAGCGTAATCAATAGCCTTTACGTGACCCTTTGCAAGGTCAACAACGTGAATGTAGTCACGCACGCCTGTGCCGTCGTGAGTAGGATAATCGTCACCGAAAACACCGAGTTTTTCAAGTCTGCCTGCCGCAACCTGAGTGATATACGGCATAAGATTATTTGGAATACCGTTTGGATTCTCGCCTATTCTGCCGCTTTCGTGAGCACCAATCGGATTGAAGTATCTGAGAAGAACCACCGAAAGGTTTTCGTCAGCAGAAGCTGCATCCTTTAAAATCTGTTCATTCATAAGCTTTGTCCAGCCATATGGATTTGTGCAGCCGGTAGGCATTGTTTCAACAAGCGGAACTGTCTCAGGCACACCGTAGACTGTTGCAGATGAACTGAAAACAATGTTTCCTACACCATACTTCTTCATTACCTCAAGAAGTGTGAGTGTTGAGTCGATGTTGTTACGATAGTAAGCAACAGGAATTGCACAGCTCTCACCTACAGCCTTGTAGCCTGCAAAATGAATTACCGCATCGAACTTGTTTTCAGCAAAAACCTTATCAAGTGCATCTTTGTCGCATACATCAACATTATAAAGAGGTATACTTACGCCTGTAATCTCCTCAACTCTCTTTACAGCCTTTGGTGAACTGTTCGAGAAATTATCGGCAATCACAGCAGTATGACCGGCATTGATAAGCTCAATGCAAGTGTGCGTTGCAATATAACCTGCACCGCCTGTAAGTAAAACGTTCATGGGTCTGTTCCCTTTCTATATTATATATATCAGCACTTTTCAGGAGCAGGATATTCTGTGCCGAAAGTTTCTACTGTAACCTTTTTCATAACCTGAGCATCCAAAGGCTTGTCGTAGTAGTCTGTGTCACATTCAGCAATTTCGTTTACAACCTGCATACCTTCAACAACCTTGCCGAAAGCCGCATACTGACCGTCAAGGTGAGGTGCTGCTTTGTGCATTACAAAGAACTGTGAGCCTGCTGAATCAGGGTCCATTGCACGTGCCATTGAAAGAACACCCTCTGTGTGCTTAAGGTCATTCTTTACATTGTTGTATGCAAATTCGCCCTTGATGTGGTAACCCGGACCACCCATACCTGTACCCTGTGGGCAACCACCCTGTATCATAAAACCATAGATTACTCTGTGGAATGTAAGACCATCGTAGTAGCCGTTTTTGATAAGGCTGATAAAGTTATTTACTGTGTTTGGTGCAATTTCAGGATAAAGTTCTGCCTTAATCACTGCACCGCTTTCCATTTCTATTGTTACAATCGGATTCTGTGCCATTGTAATCATTCCTTTCCTTTAAATATACATTAATTTTACGGCAAAGGGGAGAAAATATCAAGTGTATTATAAGAATTAAAGCGAAAAATACAGCAATATTTTTTTGTACTGCCCAATATATTAAACGGCTTTACTTTTTGCGAGAATATGGTATAATTTACTGGTAAAAGTACTATTGATGCACTGCAAGGAGATACAACGATGTCTATACATAAATCAGCCGAAGATTATCTTGAAGCTATACTCACTCTCAAACAGAAAAACGGATATGTAAGGTCTATTGACATAGTAAATCTCCTTGGTTTTTCAAAGCCAAGCGTCAGCGTTGCTATGAAAAAACTCAGAGAAAGCAAAGCTATTGAGATGGACAGTGATGGTTATATCAATCTTACAGACGAGGGTTTAAAAATTGCTTCAAAAACTCTGGAAAAACACAACTTTATTGCAGAATTATTAATTTCTTTGGGTGTTGACAAAGAAATTGCCTATGAAGATTCCTGCCGTATTGAACACGACCTGAGTGAAGAAAGCTTTGAAGCACTTAAAAGACTTTCACATATTATTAAGAATCAGGAAATACAGTAACGTAACATATACTACTATATATAATGAAAAACTCCGACTCGGTTGAGTCGGAGTTTTTTTATGGACAAACATATATATAAATTAATGTTTTTCAGTTTAAGCGGAGATTTCTGTTTATAAAGTAGGGACCGGCGTCCTCGACGGTCCGCTATAAATAGATAAAAGTAATTGTTGGGCAAAAGTTTGCTAACAAATAAAAACTCACTTCCCAATGTAAATGCAACGTCACCGTTGCCGTCACGCTTGCTATAATTTACCAGAGTGGTATGGGAGCTATTGCGGGAATAAAATTACGTGCTACCGTGTAGATGAGCATAAACGCCAGACTGCCCCATAGAAAGTAAAAATTTCTTACCGGAGATCGGAATTTTTTTCCGAATGCACGGAAAACAAGCTCAACATAGAGCAACAACAAAACAATTATCAAAATCATCGGGAGCAGACTTTCTCTGAGCGAAAGTAAAATATCACCCTTAAGCAGTGCCGCAACCGAGCGTGTGCTTCCGCATCCGGGGCAATACCACCCCAGAATTTCATACATCATACAAGGCGGAAGAGTTATGTTGACAAGCACAAATTTTGCCGCAAAAAGCCCGAGTGGAATCAAAAGAAACGGCATTAGACATATCAATATTTGCTGATAACGCTTATATGGTTTGATAAAATTCACCTCTAACGCAACAAAGCGGACTTTCGTCCGCTTTTGTTTTTTATAATTATGTCACTTTTTTTACAGATAGCTGTTATAGTCTGTGTATGATGCTTCACCTGAAATAATAGCAAAAAGCCAGAAACCAAGCACAGCAACAAGAGCAACTGCAGAAACAATGATACCTGCAATAGCTATACCATTGTTTTCTTTCTTCTTAACCTTTGAAATAATACCGAGGATAAGACCTGTAATTGAAAGTGGTAAAGAAACACAGCAAAGGCAGAATGTAACGATTGAAACGATACCTAATACCAAAGAAGCGATGCCCAGACCATTACCCTTTGACTCGCCCTGCACATATGGTGCATTGTACTGCGGTGACTGATATACCTGATCAAACATCTGAGTGTTTGACTGATACTGCTGAGCATAATCCTGCTGTGGAGCCTGATTGTACTGCTGAGCATAGTCCTGCTGTGGAGCCTGATTATACTGCTGTGCGTAATCCTGCTGTGGCATCTGATTATACTGCTGTGTGTAATCCTGCTGCACAGGCTGATTATTCCAGCCGTTTGAGTCAGGAGTCTGATTATTGAAACCGTTGTTATTGAAATTCTGATCCATTATTTATACCTCACATAAAAAAATGACACATATATTCACTGAATGATGAATCTATTGCACCGGTGCAATTCATTAAAATTGTGCCAAGAATTGAACCAACCAGACCGATAATACCCAAGATAAAACCAGCCTTTGCAAGACCATTGTTCATTGGCTGCTTGCTAAGTGAAATACGGCCGAAAACAATAGCAAGTATTGATGTTATAATACCGCAGCAGAAGAATGATACAATACCGAGAACAAGAGAAGCAATTGCAAATCTCTTGATTGACTTATCCTCCTGATACATAGAGCCATACTGCTGACCGTAAGGCTGATTATATGGCTGGTTGTAGCTCTGGTCATACTGATTATACTGATTGTAATCCTGCTGTGGCTGACCGTAAGTCTGCTGATACTGCTGAGCGTAGTTCTGCTGAGTCTGCTGTGTGCTCTGCTCGTAAGAATTGTAATAATTCTGCTGGCTCTGGTCATAAGGATTTGAATATGGACTATTGTTGTAACCGTCGTTACCTGTGTTCTGATTATCAAAACCATTATTGAAATTCTGATCCATCTTAATTACCCCTTTTCTCCATAAATATCAAAAATTATGATAATGCATTTATTATAGTTTAAGAAAACTGAAAAGTCAACAATAGAACGGCAAATATTGCAAATAGTTAAAAAATCACAATTCAATACTCATAGTGGCATAAGCATTGAGTTCTGCATCTGCAATATTGCCGCTTAAATACTCATAATATCCCTGAGCACCTACCATAGCGGCATTGTCACCGCACAAGGATTTTTCAGGCATATACAGCTCAAAACCTATCTTTTTACATTCTTCTTCAAGAGTGCGTCTGAGCAAAGAATTAGCAGAAACACCGCCTGCAATAACAAGTCTTTTTACGCCCGTGTCCTCTGCCGCTTTGATGAAGTTTGTTGTAAGGCAATCAACCACCGCATAGCGGAATGACGCACAGATGTCAGCCTTGTTTACCTCTGTACCCTTTTGCTGTGAATTATGTATGAGGTTTATTACGGCTGTTTTAAGACCCGAAAAGCTGAAATCATAATCTGAACCGCTTACAGTCGGTCTCGGAAGTTTGAATGCAAGAGGATTGCCCTCCTCTGCAACCTTATCAAGAGCAATTCCGCCCGGATATGGCATACCCATTGTACGAGCCGCCTTATCAAAAGCTTCGCCAGCCGCATCATCACGGGTTTTGCCGATTATTTTCATCTTTGTGTAATCTTCAACCATAACAATATGACTGTGACCGCCTGAAACCACCAGACAGAGAAACGGTGGTTTCAAATCCTGATTTGTAATGTAGTTTGAAGCTATGTGGCTTCTGAGGTGATGCACAGGCACAAGCGGTAAACCTGCAGAAAGTGCAAGACCTTTTGCAAAGTTTACACCGACAAGCAACGCACCGATAAGACCGGGGGCATATGTAACTGCGATTGCATCAATGTCTGAAAGTGTCAGCCCTGCCTGCTCAAGTGACTCTCTCACTACAGGGGTGATTGCCTCTGCGTGACGACGGGAAGCAATTTCGGGAACAACACCACCGTAGAGCTTATGCTCCTCTACCTGAGATGCTACTATTGAAGACAGCACCTTTCTTCCGTCTTCAACAACCGCTGCGGCTGTTTCGTCACAGGAAGACTCTATTGCAAGTATTTTCATCTGTATATACTCCTAATTTAAAAATATTTTGTCATAAGCACTGCGTTCTCAACAGGGTCTGAATAATAATTCTTACGCTCGCCTACCTTGATAAAGCCAAACTTTGAATAAAGCGAAATTGCGTTTTCGTTGCTCTCTCTTACTTCCAGAGTGAGAAAACAAAAATTATTTTTCTTGCCGTAGGTTACAAGCTCCTGTATCAAAGCACTGCCTATTCCTTTTTTTCGGTGTTTTGCACTTACTGCAACATTGAAAATATACCCCTCGTCAAGCACAGTGCTCATTCCTATGTAACCTGCAACCTCGTCACCCTCCAGTGCTGTATAAAACACTGAATTTTTATTTTCAAGCTCGCTTTCTATGCTCTGCCTTGACCACGGGTGTGCAAAACACTCGTTTTCTATTTCAAGCACTGCATCAACGTGCTGTGCTGTCATTCTTTCAATTTTCATAGCCTTTAATTATTTCCTCTACAGAATTATAAATCTCATCTCTGCATATTCTGTAAATCTCTGTGTTTCCGCCGTATGGGTCAGACACTCCCAAAAGATGCATTTTATCCAAAGCTACACCATAACACTGGAAAAGCAAAGCCATATGGCTTTGTGACATACAGTAAAAAGCATCAAATTTACTAAGGTCTGTATCTACAACATCTGTTGAGCGAAAAGCTGAAATATCAACATCTATCTCCCTGCAAACCTCTACGGAATTTTCAGAAACAGGAAAACCTGTCATCGCAGAAACACCAAAGCTCTCTGCCCTTACAGCCAAGCCCTTATCTTCTGCAAGTTTATTGAAAATGCCTTCCGCTATCGGACTGCGGCAGGTGTTACCTGTGCAGACAAAGGCTATATATTTTTTATCCTTTTGCATCATACCACGTCTTTCCGATTGCCGCATCTGCTGTGAGGGGAACTTCAAGTTTTACAGCGTTTTCCATTTCCTCCTGCAAGAGTTTTGCGACGATTTCCTTTTCTTCCTCGGGAGCTTCAACTATAAGTTCGTCGTGAACCTGCAGAATAAGTCTTGCTCTGAGGTTTTCTTTTTGTATTCTCTCGTCAACTTTTATCATGGCAATCTTGATAATATCTGCGGCTGTACCCTGAATAGGCATATTTCTTGCCACACGCTCGCCAAAAGCTCGCATCATATGCTTGCCTGAGGTAAGCTCCGGCAGGTAGCGACGTCTGCCGAACATTGTTTCAACATAGCCGTCCTTCTTCGCCTTTTCAACCGTATTTTTCATATATTCATCAACACCGCTGTAATGAGCAAGATAGCTCTTGATGTAATGCGATGCTTCTTTGTTTGTTACACCGATATCCTTCGCAAGTGAAAACGCACCGATTCCGTAAACAATACCAAAGTTTACAGCCTTTGCCCTGCTTCTCATTGCAGAAGTCACCATATCAACAGGCATATCAAAAACCTGTGAAGCAGTAATTGTATGAATGTCGCTGTTGTTATTGAAAGCGTCAATCATATTTTTATCGCCTGCAATATGAGCAAGGACCCTAAGCTCAATCTGTGAGTAGTCGGCATCAACAAGCACCCAGCCCTCTCTTGCACAGAAAAATTTTCTCATCTCCCTGCCAAGCTCAGTACGCACGGGGATATTCTGCAGATTAGGTTCTGTGGAGCTGATTCTTCCTGTACGGGTTTCGGTCTGATTAAAGGTTGAATGAATCCTTCCGTCATCAGCGATTACCTTTAAAAGTCCCTCGCAATAGGTAGAATTGAGTTTTGCAAGTGTACGATATGAAAGTATCTTTTCAATCACAGGATATTCATATCTCAACTCCTCAAGCACATCGGCATTTGTTGAGTAGCCACTCTTTGTCTTTTTCTTGCAAGGAAGTCCCAAATCCTCAAACAAGGCTTTGCCAAGCTGTTTCGGAGAATTTATATTGAACTCGTAGCCGACATCGTTGTGAATTTCTGCTTCAAGATTTTTTATATTCGCAAAAAGAATTTTACCGTATTCCTCTATACCGCTGCGGTCAACCTCAAAGCCGAGGTTTTCCATTTTTGCAAGCACCTTTGCAAGAGGAATTTCAACCTCATCAAGTAATTTTTGCTGTCCGTTGGTTTCGATATCCTTAATGAGCTTTTCGCAAAGAGCCTCGTAAGCCGCAACTGTTGCATACTCAGCGTTTTCTTCATTGTCGGGTGACGGAAGTGTAATTTCGTAGCCACCGCACAGATGCTCGTCTGTGTAATCCTTTGCAGACGGCTCAATAAGGTAAGCGGCAAGCTCGATATCAAAATCAAGAGCCTTTACCTCAATATCGTTTTTATCAGCATAGGCGAACAATGCCTTGCTGTTTCTTGTGTATTTGCTTATGTTTCCGTCTGCAATAAAGCTGTCAAAAAATGCCTTATCATCAGACACATATATATTTTCATTATATAATACAGCACACACAGGTGCGTTGTCTGTAATTTCAAAGTTAAAATACGCTTTCTGAGCTTTTCTCAGATTTTCAAGCAACTCCGCTGTATCGGGATTTTTGATTACTGAAAAAGTCTTTTTCTCTGTGTTTTCTTCCTGAATTTCAGAAACAGAAAGCTCATTAAGCCCGAATTTATCAATAAGAGAGAAAAGCTCAAGTCTTGCCATAAATCTTGCACACTCAGCAGGATTTTCTCTCCTGACCACATAGTTTTCAACTGCTGTATCAATAGGTACTTCGCAGAAAATCTCACCCAGCATACGGCTTAGAATTGCGTTTTCCTTTGACTCCTTAAGCTTCTTTCGTATTCCCTCTTTGACATCTATTTCATCGATATGCTCATAGATGTAGTCAAGATTCTTAAAGCGAGTGATAAGGTCTGTCGCACCCTTCGGGCCAATACCTGCAACACCCGGTATATTATCGGAGGAGTCGCCCTGAATAGCCTTGATTTCGATAAGCTGTTTAGGCTCTACCTGATAATCCTCCATAATTTTTGCCGGAGTATAGCTGATATCGTCTTTGTTTGTGCAGAGGTGAACAGTTGTTTTATCCGACACAAGCTGGAGGCTGTCACGGTCTCCTGTGGCGATTACGCACTCGTCACCGCTGTTTTCACAAGCCTTTGCAAAGGTTCCGAGGATATCGTCAGCTTCGTATCCCTCTTTGGTAACAATTTTATATCCAAGCAAACCGAGAAGTTTTTTCAGTGGCTCAAGCTGTGAGGCAAGCTCCTCGGGCATACCCTTTCTTGTTGCCTTATAGCCTGCATAAGCTTTGTGGCGGAAAGTCGGAGCCTTCAGATCAAAAGCGATAGCCACAGCATCGGGGTTTTCCTGATTTTCTATTTTATGAAGCATTGTAAGAAAACCGTAGATTGCATTGGTAAACTGACCATCTCTTGTGGTGAGTGGGCGGATACCGTAAAACGCACGGTTTAGTATACTGTTGCCGTCAATAACAAGTATTCTCATAGCTTATACATCACATCCATAACTTTTCCGTCTTTAATGTAAATTCTCGGCACACGCTTGCCGACTATGCAGACGGTTTCATAGTTTATAGTATCGGTATTTTTTGCAATTTCATCCACAGTCGGCTCACCCAGACTGCCGCTGCCAAATACAATTACTTCGTCACCTGTTTTTACGTCTTCAATATCGGTTACATCGAGCATAGTCTGGTCCATACATATTCTGCCGACTATTTTCGCTCTTTTGCCGTTCACAAGCATATAGCCGTTTTCGGCATTTTTTCGGATATATCCGTCAGCGTAGCCAATCGGCACCGTTGCAATCTTCATTTCTTTTTCGGCTGTAAAAGTTCTGCCGTAAGAAATATCCGAGCCTGCTTTCAGAGTTTTGACGTAAGCAATGGTTGTTTTGAGCGTCATCGCAGGGATAAGTTCAAGTCTGTCCACAAGCTTCTGTGACGGGGCAAGTCCGTAGAGGATAATGCCTGCCCTGACCATATCGCAATATGTATTTTCGTAATCTTCAATTGCTCCGCTGTTTGAACAATGACAGATTTTTATATCAATTCCGCTTTCTTCAAGCTTAGTTTTAACGTAGTTGTAATTTTCAAACTGCCTGTTTGTAAACTCAGCCCCCTGCTCTGCTTCGTCGGACACACAGAAGTGAGTAAACATTCCCTCAAGCTCCAGATTTGCAAGTTCACAGGTTTGTTTTATTTCCTCAATAGAATAATCATCTCTTGGAAAACTCTGGCACATATACCCTATTCTGCTCATACCTGTGTCAATCTTCACGTGTATTTTACAACGTACATTTTTATTAACACATTCATCAGAAAGAGCTTTGGCATAATCAAGACTGTATACCGCCTGAGAAATATCATATGCGGCAAGATTTTCAGCCTGAGTCACAGGTGTGTAGCCTAAAATTATCATAGGCAGGTTAAAGCCTGCGTTTCTGATTTCTATACCCTCATCAATATTTGAAACAGCAAAAAAATCAGCACCGAGCTTTTCGTAAACAGCCGCCAGCTCCACAGCTCCGTGACCATAGCCGTCAGCCTTGATAACACAGCACATTTTTGCCCTGCCGCCAATTTTATTTTTTATAATTTCAAAGTTGTGGGTAATGGCATCAATAGACACCTCTGCCCAGGTTCTTCTCAAGAAATTCATCTGATTACCTCTTTCATACACGTCTGTATGGTTTGTAGTATTAATATATTATTATAATACTTTTAGCTGATTAAATCAATAAATTTGCCGAGGAAGTTGACTTTTCTGAAAAGTTTTCTATAATTTAAAATATGTGCAAATACGCAGTAACTTTTTATAAGGAGCAAAACAAGATGGAGTCAATTTTCAGCACTAATCTTATCATATACTTTCTGATATCTCTTCTTGGTGCCGCAGTGGGGATTACAAGCCTGATACTGAGATATCAGAGACTCAAAAAAGGTAATATAGTTTTTCGCAGAAGGTATTATTGGTTCTGTAATATATTTTTGCTGGCAAATCCCGTAATTGTAATATTATTCAATACCGGCACCTACTACAAACCGGCACAGACAAGTGCGGTTTTAGCAATAGTTATGTCTTTTATTGTGACTATCCGCTACATAAGCGAAACCATAACCTTTGATTCTGACGGCATACTTTCAAGAAACTCGGTTTTTGTGAAAACTTTTTATCCGTACAGTGCAATTGTAAGCAAAGATATTTACACTCAAAAACATACAAACCGCAGAAATCATCGCAACTATTCAGTATACGTAGATTTTTTTGAAATTATCGTAAGACAAGAAAACCGACCGGAACGCAAAAAAATCTCGATGGAGATTGACTCCTATAATTATGAGGAATTTATGCGTATGTTAGATAAAAAATGCCCACAACTTAACCATTCAAATCAGCCTCCTTTGAGAAATCATCATTCTGTGAATTTTTATGGAGGATAATAAATACTGATTTTCAGAAATTTTAAGGCAATACCGCAGTCGTTGTGGTATTGCCTTTGTAATTTGTATAACACAATATACTAAAAAACAGGACACCTTGCGATGTCCTGCATTTTTTTAGTTTCAGAATTTATTTTGCAAAGTCGATTGCTCTGCTTTCTCTGATGATATTAACTTTAATCTGACCCGGATATTCGAGTTCTTCCTCAATCTTCTTGCAGATATCTCTTGCAAGCGGAATCATACGCTCGTCGTTGACAATCTCAGGCTTAACCATAATACGAACCTCACGGCCTGCCTGAATAGCGAATGAACGGTCAACACCCTCGAATGAAGAAGCAACCTCTTCGAGTTTCTGAAGACGCTTGATGTAGTTTTCTACGTTTTCACGTCTTGCACCGGGTCTTGCAGCTGAAAGTGCGTCTGCCGCCTGAACAATGCAGGCAACGATTGACTTAGCCTCAACATCACCGTGGTGAGCGTGGATTGCGTGAATAACAGCATCGCTTTCCTTGTATTTACGGGCAAGGTCAACACCGATCTGAACGTGTGTGCCCTCGATTTCGTGGTCAATAGACTTACCGATATCGTGCAAGAGACCTGCACGCTTTGCAATAGTCGGGTCAAGTCCGAGTTCACTTGCCATCATACCTGCAAGGTATGCAACCTCAAGTGAATGATTAAGTACATTCTGACCGTAGCTTGTACGGTAGCGAAGTCTGCCAAGAAGCTTGACAAGCTCAGGATGAACATTATGAACACCTGCTTCAAGCACAACTCTTTCACCTTCGTGCTTGATTGTTGCGTCAACCTCACGCTTCGCCTTTTCAACCATTTCCTCAATTCTTGCAGGGTGAATTCTGCCGTCGGAAATAAGTCTTTCAAGTGCAATTCTTGCAACCTCACGTCTTACAGGCTCAAAGCTTGAAAGAGTGATAGCTTCAGGAGTATCGTCGATAATGAGGTCAACACCTGTGAGTGTTTCAATCGCTCTGATGTTTCTGCCCTCACGTCCGATGATTCTGCCCTTCATCTCGTCATTAGGGAGAGGCACAACTGAAATTGTAGCCTCAGCAACCTGCTCTGCGGCAAGACGCTGAATAGCAAGAGAAATAACATTTCTTGCCTTTTCGTCAGCTTCTTCCTTGAGCTGCTCTGTGTACTCCATAATCTTTACGGACTTTTCGTGAGCAAGCTCGTCCTCGAGCTGTGTAAGCAGATAGTTTTTAGCCTGCTCCGCTGTGTAACCTGAGATTTTCTCAAGCATTTCAAACTGGCTTTTCTTGAGTGTTTCAATTTCCTCAAGCTTGGAATCGGCTTCCTTGATCTTAACATTGAGCTTTTCTTCCTTATGCTCCATATTGTCAAGCTTTTTGTCAAGGGTTTCTTCTTTCTGCTGAATACGTCTTTCCTGACGCTGAACCTCCTTGCGGCGGTCGGCAATTTCTTTTTCGCTCTCGGTTCTGAAGCGGTGAACCTCTTCTTTACCCTCAAGAACGGTTTCTTTCTTCTTTGCCTCGGCAGTTTTGATAGCTTCCGACACTATCTTCTTTGCCTCTTCCTCAGCACTTCCGATTTCCTTTTCGGCAACATTCTTACGATAAGTAATACCGCCGAAAACACCAATGCCTAAACCTGCAACCAATGCAACTACAATGCAAATTATTGCAATCAATATAGGCATTCTGACACCTCCTTGTTCTGATTTTCATAATTTGAGTTCCAACCAATAACCTCGTCGGTGCCGTTAACAAGATATTCAATTTTCATTTTTTAACATTTATACAATATTTTCTATAAACACCAATCACCCAAATGCAAACCATCCAAATGGAAGATATAACCAATTAAAGTTATAAAAATTACAAAAAATATCTATACATAACGGCTCCCTGAGGAGTCTGATTAAAAAAACAGGTAAAAAAATTTTACCATAATGCCGCATATGCGGATTGTAATATAATTTTATCTTAAAAGTGAAAGAATGTCAAGAATAACAAGGGCATTTTTACAAATAAATAATAAGAAACAGGGGCAAAGTACGTTTATTTTGACAATAAGCCCCATTAAAATTACTCAAAATAGATAATTTTAACAGTAATTTTTTCACAATGTGTAAAAAGGAAAAATTTTTTTGTTAAAATATTATCAAACACTTGAAGAAATGAAAAAAATGTAATATAATTAAATTACCTTAAAAATTAGGAGGAATTTTTTTATGTCAGTAAAAGTTGCAATTAACGGTTTCGGCCGTATCGGTCGTCTTGCATTCAGACAGATGTTCGATGCAGAGGGCTATGAGGTAGTAGCTATCAACGACCTTACAGCTCCAAAGATGCTCGCTAACCTTCTCAAGTACGATACAGCTCAGGGTGGTTACTGCGGTAAGATCGGCCAGAATCTCCACACAGTTGAAGCTGGTGAAAACTCAATCATCGTTGATGGTAAGGAAATCACAATCTATGCTAAGCCAAACGCTGCTGAGCTCCCATGGGGCGAACTCGGTGTTGACGTAGTACTCGAGTGCACAGGTTTCTACACATCAAAGGCTAAGAGCCAGGCTCACATCGATGCTGGTGCTAAGAAGGTTGTTATTTCTGCTCCTGCAGGCAACGACCTTAAGACAATCGTTTACAGCGTAAACGAGAACACACTCACAACAGAGGATACAATCATCTCTGCTGCTTCTTGCACAACAAACTGCCTCGCTCCTATGGCTGCAGCTCTCAACAACTATGCTGAAGTTCAGAGCGGTATTATGTCAACAATCCACGCTTACACAGGCGATCAGATGATCCTCGACGGTCCTCACAGAGGTGGCGACCTCAGACGTGCTAGAGCTGGTGCTGCTAACATCGTTCCTAACTCAACAGGTGCTGCTAAGGCTATCGGCCTAGTTATCCCTGAATTGAACGGCAAGCTTATCGGTTCTGCACAAAGAGTTCCTGTAGCAACAGGTTCAACAAC
>JAXJTT010000124.1:0-16129 GCA_036309445.1 Ruminococcus sp.
AGATAGAAATGCACTTTTTATCCGATGTATACGTGCCGTGTGAGGTCTGCAAGGGTAAACGCTATAACCGTGAAACCTTAGAAGTGAAATATAAAGGTAAGTCTATAAATGACGTACTTGAAATGACTGTTGAGGAAGGTATGGAGTTTTTCTCCAATATACCTAAGATTTACAGAAAACTCAGAACCTTGTGTGATGTAGGTTTGGGCTATGTGAAAATAGGACAGCCTGCAACTACATTGTCTGGTGGTGAAGCTCAGCGTGTTAAGCTCGCTACAGAGCTTTCAAAACGTCCGACAGGCAAAACCGTCTACATTCTTGATGAGCCGACAACAGGACTTCATATTGCCGATGTTCACCGTCTTATTGATGTATTGCAGAAGCTGGTTGACAGTGGTAATACAGTAATCGTAATTGAGCATAATCTTGATTTGATAAAGACTGCAGACCATATAATCGACCTTGGTCCCGAGGGAGGCGATATGGGCGGAATGGTGATTGCTCAGGGTACTCCTGAAGAGGTTGTAGAAATTGAAGCTTCGTACACAGGCAAGTATTTAAAACCGTTATTAAATAATAATTAAATTTTTAGAGAAATTGCAGATGAAAATGCAATTTCTCTTTTTTTCGTCCTGTAAGTGATAGTAGTTACTATCAATTTATTTTAACGGGGTGAAAATTTGAATAACGAAATAATGGTTGCAATGCTTTCTCTTCTCGGTACACTTGTAGGTACGCTTGCAGGTATCTGGACAAGCTCCAGACTTTCTGTTTACAGAATTGAACAGCTTGAAAAAAAGGTTGATAAGCACAACAATCTTATCGAAAGAGTATATCGGCTTGAAAAGCAATCTGCCGTTACAGAGGAAGAAATCCGTGTGGCTAATCACAGAATTTCTGACCTTGAAAATGAACTTTAAAACGAAAGGAGAATAAACTGTAATATGAAAATATGTTTTACTAAAAACTGCCTTAAACGTGCCTTGCGTACTTTTTTGCAAACAGCCGTTGGTTATATCGTGACAAATCTTGCTATGTATTTTGGTGACCTTGATTTTGCCAATGAAGATTTATTAAAAAAGGCTGTCAGCGGTATTGTAATTTCCGCAGTTGCGGCAGGACTCTCAGCGGTTATGAATCTGGAGAAAAAGGCGGAAATTTCAGAAAGTGTTGAAGCAAGTACGACTGAAATAAAGGAATAGCAACCCATAACGCATATAAAGGGAAAAATATTTAATAATAATAATGTCAGCCGCAGGTCATTGTCTGACCTGCGGCTTTAATGTTTCTTTATTGATTTGATGAAAAATTTATTATATAATAGGGATGTAAATATGGAATTTTTTTCACCGACACTCAATCATATTGCCGTGCTTTTTGGATTTATCGGAATAGGATATTTTCTGAAAAAGAAAAATATTATTCCTGATGAAAGCGGTAAAACTTTGTCAAGACTAGAACACAGTCTTTTTATGCCTGCTGTGGTGATAAATACATTCTGGAGTAACTGCACGGTTGAAAATATCAGTCAGAAGTGGATATTCATAGTTTACAGTGCGGTGTTGCTGATAATTGCAATTGCTCTTGCGTTTGTGATTTCACGTTTCCTGACAAATGACGAGTATCTGAGAAAAATCTACAGGTATTCATTGTCTGTGTCTAACTTTGGTTTTGTTGGCACTGCACTTGTGCAAGGTATTTACGGAACTGAAAGTGTTGCACTTTTTGACTATCTGATATTTACTTTGCCGTTGAATTTATTTACCTATTCACTTGGAATTGCGTGGCTTGTGCCTTCAAGCAGGGGTGGGGGATTCTCGCTGAAATCCTTTGTAAATCCTATTTTTATTTCTCTCTTTATCGGTGCTTTTCTTGGCCTTTTTTCAATTCCGAGAGTAGAATTTATAGTCACATTAATATCAAAATCAGCGGCTTGTATGGCACCCGTTGCAATGCTTCTTACAGGCTTTGTTATTGCAGGCTACGAAATTAAAAGCCTTCTTGTAGTGAAAGAGAGTTATATAATAGCTGTGCTTAGATTAGTGGTATTTCCGTCTTTGTTTGTGTTAGGATTGCGTGCAATAAATGCACCGCAGGAAATAGTTTTTGCCACCCTCTGTGCAAATGCAATGCCGCTTGGGCTAAACACAGTAATTATTCCGTCAACCTATGGCGAGAATGCACAGACAGGTGCAGGACTTGCGTTGATTTCACAGGCTATGGCGGCTGTAACAATACCAATTCTGTTTTTTATATTTCTATGATAGAATTAATTTCAATTTACAAATGAAAGGTTGTTGAATATGAAAATATATCTTGCTTCTCCGTTTTTTAATAAAAAAGAGATTTCAAATATCAATAAGGCGGTCGAAATCCTAAGAGGTAAAGGTCTGGAAATTTTTATCCCTATGGAACACGATGTAGAGAATAAAGAAAGCCTTACGAATGCTCAGTGGGCTGAAAAAATCTTTGAGATAGACCGCAAAGGAATTGATGAATGTGATGCCGTGGTGCTTCTCTATGGCGGTATGTATTCCGACAGCGGCACAGCGTGGGAATGTGGCTATGCATATGCAACAGGCAAGAAAATTATTGTTTGTTGTTACGAAAACGAAGAAACAAATCTTATGATAGTAAACGGCTGTCATTCATTTTTGGACGGAATAGACTCTCTCAAAGACTACGATTTTGAGAAAATGCCTGTGATTAAGCATCTTAAAGCTCAGAAATAAAATACTTCTACATAAAAACACACCGCCGTATATTACAGCGGTGTGTTAGCTTTATATAAGTGCCTCTGTTTAGTTTTAAGCGTTAAACATTTCAGTTGAAAGATAACGGTCGCCTGTGTCGGGAAGTAGAGCAACAATGACCTTTCCTTTGTTTTCTTCACGCTTGGCAAGCTCGCAAGCAGCATAAAGAGCCGCACCTGAGGAAATACCAACAAGGAAGCCCTCTTTCTTTGCAATCATTCTGCCTGCCTCGAAAGCATCCTCATCCTTCACTGCAATTACTTCATCATAGATTTCAGTATCTAAAGTTTCAGGGATAAAGCCTGCACCGATACCCTGCAATTTGTGAGGTCCTGCCACACCTTTTGAAAGTACAGGAGAGCCGAAAGGTTCAACAGCTACAATTTTGATATCGGGATTTTTCTCTTTTAGAAATTTGCCTGTACCACTGATAGTACCGCCTGTGCCGGCACCTGCGACAAAAATGTCGATTTTGCCATCAGTATCTTCCCATATCTCGGGACCTGTGGTTTTGTAGTGTGCCTCTGGATTTGCAGGATTTACAAACTGCCCTGCAATAAAGCTGTTTGGTATCTTTTTTGCAAGCTCCTCAGCTTTTTCAATAGCACCACTCATACCTTTGCTACCCTCGGTGAGAACAATCTCTGCACCATAAGCTTTAAGCAGACTACGACGTTCTACGCTCATAGTTTCGGGCATTGTAAGAATTACTTTGTATCCTCTTGATGCGGCTACAGCGGCTAGACCAATGCCTGTATTTCCGCTTGTGGGTTCAATTATTACAGAGTCAGGTGTAAGCAGACCTTTTTCTTCTGCATCGTCAAGCATTGCAAGTGCTACTCTGTCTTTTACACTTCCTGCAGGGTTAAAATATTCAAGCTTTGCAAGAATAGGAGTATTGAGATTATGCTCGGCTGAAAAGTTGTTTAATCTGAGTATCGGAGTTCTGCCTATGAGGTCGGTAATTTTTTCGTAAATTTTCATTTTTTTCTCCTTGAATATATGGTAAAATAAGTATATCATAGTATTAGAAAAGCATAGCTTCAAATGCTGTTATTTTATCATTCAAAAATTTGATTGTCAATATTTTTGCTTTGTAATATTATTGGTAATTATATTTATATAAATTGGAGTGACAGATATGTCAAGGTTTTTTTCAAGAACTGAGCTTCTTCTCGGTGAAGAGTCAATGGAGAAATTGAAAAATTCAAGGGTTGCAGTTTTCGGAATAGGCGGAGTAGGCGGATATGTTGTAGAAGCTTTAGCCAGAAGCGGTATAGGCTCTTTGGATATAGTTGATAACGATGCAGTAAGCCCGTCAAATATTAACAGACAGATAATTGCTACGCACAAAACAATAGGTTTAGATAAGGTTGATGTTGCAAAGAAGAGAATACTTGATATTAACCCCGAAGCAAATGTAAGAACTTATAAAAAATTCTTTACACCTGAAACCTCAGCGGATTTTGATTTCACACAGTATGATTATGTTGTAGATGCCATAGATACTGTAACAGGAAAAATTGAGCTTATTATGAAAGCTCAGGCGGCAAATGTTCCTATAATCAGCTCAATGGGAACAGGAAATAAGCTTGACCCGACAGCCTTTGAAGTGAGCGACATATATAAAACTTCGGTTTGTCCTCTTGCAAGAGTAATGCGAAATGAGCTTAGAAAAAGAGGAGTAAAGAAGCTTAAGGTTGTATATTCAAAGGAAACTCCCGCTACACCATTCTTTAAAACTGAGGAAGATGTAAAGAATAAAAGAATACCTGCAAGTGTTGCTTTTGTGCCGTCAGTGGCAGGACTTATTATTGCAGGTGAAGTTATTAAAGATTTGTCAAAAAGATAAACGGAGGCAGTTATGTACGATATTCTTATAATCGGAAGTGGTGCGGCAGGACTTTCTGCGGCTGTATATGCAAGCCGTGAAATGCTTAAATTTGCCGTAATCGAGAAAATTTTTATGGGTACAGGTCAGATAGCAGAGAGCGAGCAGGTGGATAATTACCCCGGTCTCTATGCACTCAGCGGCTACGAAATCGGCGAGAAATTGCGTGAACACGCTGTAGCCCTCGGTACTGAATTTATTAATGGCGATGTTGCAGAGATTATTCCTGTAGAGAATTATTATCAGCTTAAGCTTACAAACGGAAAAACATTCGACACAAAAACCATTGTGTTTGCGGCAGGTGCGGCTCACAGAAAACTCGGTGTTAAGGGTGAAGATGAGTTTACAGGTAGGGGAGTGGCTTACTGTGCAGTCTGCGATGCGGCTTTTTACAGAGGTAAAACCGTTGCAGTTGTCGGAGGAGGAGATTCGGCTCTCGGTGAAGCAATGCTTCTTTCTAAATTTGCCGAAAAAGTTTATCTTATTCATCGCAGTGAAAACTTCAAGGCTAATAAGCTTATACAGGAAAGAATAAGAAATGTCCCTAATGTAGAAATGATTTTAAATACAAAGGTGCTTGAAATTACAGGCGACAAAAAGGTAGAGAAAATTAAAATCAGCCAAGAAAATTCTGAAAAAGAAATATTGCTGGATGGTGTTTTTGTAGCAATCGGCAGTAAGCCAAATTCAGAGCTTCTTGCAAAGCTTGTAGAGCTTGATAAAGGCGGATATGTTGTTGCTGATGAAGACGGCATAACCTCTGCAAAAGGAATTTTTGCGGCAGGTGATGTGCGTACCAAAAAACTCAGACAGGTCATCACAGCTGCATCTGACGGTGCAAATTGCGTAATCTCAGCAGAGGAATATCTTTCACGTTGATGATACAATTAAACGGCAAATAAAAATCGTGTGCTAAATAATTAGCACACGATTTTTGCATTAAGTAAAAGGATCCCATTTAATTTTATTATCAGGATTATTAAAATTATTATATGGTGCATAAGAGTTTCCGAAATAAGAATGAGAACCTTGTAAACTATCGATGATACTACCGTTATTTCGGTTGTTTTCGAATGGATTTTTGTAATCATTTAATTCCGGATCAAATGGTACAGGTTCAATAATTCCATAGTCTTCTTCATCAGTACCATCATCATAGCTTTCTTCCGTATAATATTCCTCGTCCTCGTAGTAGTTTTCCTCGTAATAAACTTCCTCCTCATAACTTTTTTCAAGATATGTTTCCTCAATTTCGCTTTCCTCTACAACAGCTTCTGTTGACTCAGGTTTTGCAGGCGGAACTGTTGAAATTGTAGTTTCAATTGTGGCTTCTGTTGGAGGTACAGTTGTTTCAGGCATAGTTGTATTTGGGAGAGTTGTAACGGAGGTAGTTGTCGGCTTAATATCAAACTCTATTTTTTTAGCTTCGGCACTGCTTATCGGACTTGTCATAAACAATACAGCTGTAACAACGCAGACTGTTATTGAAACAGTGACGACATAAACAGTCGGCTTTTTATAACGGAGAACACTTTTGATTCTTTGTTTTACATTGTTTTCTCCGAATGCAAGCGGGCAGGCTGACAATGTGTGACGGTCTGCACTGCACGAAAGCAAGGCAGTTGAATATGCTTTTTTACCTTTTGTGTCAAGTGTTTTTATTACGTTTTCATCACAGGCAAGCTCAATATCTTTGTTAAACAGCCAGTATGCAATCCAGCAAAGCGGATTGAACCAATGAACACACAGCAAAATAAAGCCAAGTGGTTTCCAAAGATTATCCATTCTTTTCAGATGAGCCTGCTCGTGAGCTACTACATATTTTGTTTCATACTCTGTCATAGAGGAGAGAAGATATATTTTAGGCTTAAAGAAACCTAAAACAAACGGACTGCGTATATGGTCGCAAATCCAGATATTATCCTTGAGTTGTATACTTTCTGAGGTTGTTTTTCTGATTTTCAGAAAACTGAATATCATATAGATAATCATTGTGGCAACGCCAGCAATCCATATAATGCCGACTATATCAAGCATATCTGTAGTTGCAACCTGAGTTGCAGGTGTTAGGCTTGATGTTTGTATTGTATCGCTGTTTATATATGAAGTAGAAGATTGGCTTGTAACACTGAATTTCTGAGCGTTTGGTAAAACACTTAATCTGCTTTCAAAGGAGAAGGGCAGTAAGAGTTTTATGCCTACCATTGACCACATTACACAGCGAATCCATTTTGGTGCATTTTTAAAAGCAAGTCTTAAAATAATTACAACAAGAATAAGAAACGAGGCTGTAATGCTCATATTCAATATTTTCAGAAAAAATGATTCCATTTTATTCTTCCTCGTA
The DNA here is from genome assembly GCA_036309445.1 of Ruminococcus sp. GTDB lineage: Bacteria > Bacillota > Clostridia > Oscillospirales > Acutalibacteraceae > Ruminococcoides. The sequence continues at coordinate 6,992 of JAXJTT010000124.1, forward strand.
AGAATCAATAAGCTTCTTTATCTCAGAAACATCTTCTTTGCTGAGTTTTTTTCTTGAAGCAAATGCGGCAAGAAACGCAGGCAGAGAGCCGTCAAAATTTTCATTGACAAAAATCTCACTCTGCTTTGAGTAAAATTCCTCTCTTGTCATCACAACTGTAACCAAGCCTGATTTGTACTGAAATAAACCGTGGTCGCTTAATCTCTTGAGAACGGTATATGTTGTTGTGCGTTTCCAGTTAAGCTCCTGTTCGCATATCTTCACTAATTCAGTAGTGCCAAGCGGTGCATTACTCCAGACAATGTCAGCAAAACGTGACTCTATAACGCCCAATTTTTTCTCTCTTGTGGTTTCCCTTTTCATAGTATCACCCTTTAAATTTAATTGAGCTTACAAAGTGAAAGCTCTTTTATTATAGTCTAACATTAGTAGTCCTAAATATCAAGTGTATTTACAAAAAAAGCTCCTCATTCCTAAGAATGAGGAGCTTAAAAATATTAGACGCTTATAATTTTAAACTGAGTAAGTGTTGAAACAACCAGAATAACAGCAAGAAGAATAGGGCAGATGTATTTAATCATAACTTCATAAAGACCTTTTCTGCCAAACTTTTCACCATTACGTGTGATTTCGTCTGTAATTGTTTTTGTCTTGATAACCCAGCCGACAAGAATACAAGTGCATATAGCAACAATTGGCATAATAACGCTGTTACTAAGGTAATCGAAGAATGTAAGGAAGTCCATACCAAGAATTGTGATATCAGCCCATACACCGTTACCAAGTGATGAAGGAATACCAAGGAGAATGCTTACACCGATAACAATGAAGCAAGCAGTTTTACGACCGATACCAAACTTATCAATGATAGAAGAAACAATAGCTTCCATTACAGAAATTGAGCTTGTGATAGCCGCAAAGAAAACAAGCAGGAAGAATAAAAGTCCGATGATGTTACCTGCAGGCATTGACTCAAATACCTTAGGTAATGTCATAAACATAAGACCAGGACCGCTTGACTTAAGACCAGCTTCACCGCTGAAAATAAATACAGCAGGAACAACCATAAAGCCTGCAAGTAAAGCAACGATTGTGTCAAAAATTTCAATATGGTTTACTGATTTAGAAAGGTTTACATCTTTCTTTGTGTAAGAACCATAAGTAATCATAATACCCATAGCGATACTGATTGAATAGAAAAGCTGACCGCAAGCTGATGTGATTGTTGTTAATGAGAACTTGCTGAAATCAGGAACTAAATAATATTTGATGCCTTCAAAAGCATTCGGAAGTGTTGCAGTATAGATACAGATACCAAGTGTAAGAAGAATAAGTATCGGCATAAGGAATTTGCTGATTTTTTCAATGCCCTTTTCAACACCGAGAAGAACAACTGTAGCAGTTGCACATATAAAAATCAGGAAGAAAACGAGCGGAGCCCAAGGATTTGAAATAAAATCACCAAAGTAACTGTCAGTAGCCGCCTCTGATACAAGACCCTGTGCATACACGGTCACATATTTTGTAACCCAACCACCGATTACGCAGTAATACGGAAGAATGATAATAGGTACAAGGATTGCAAGATAACCGAGGAATGAAAATTTCTTGTTGAGCTTTTTGTAGGCAAGTACAGGACTCAAGCCTGTTTTTCTGCCTATGGCAATTTCAGTTGAAAGCAGTGCAAAGCCGAATGTGAGGGCGAGTATTATGTAAACCAAAATAAAAATACCGCCACCATACTGTGCTGCAAGATAAGGGAATCTCCAGAGGTTACCAAGACCTACTGCACTACCTGCCGCCGCAAGGACAAAGCCCATACCTCCCGAGAAATTTCCTCTTTTTTTGTCCATTTGACCACCTCTATTAAATTTTTTGTAAAAACATACTCTAATAAGATACCCTATTTTTGCACAAAAAGCAAGCGAAATCTTATTATTTTTTAATGTTTTGCCAAATATTAGCTAAGAAAAGTCAAATAAATCTCCGCCACGTGATTTTTTGAAGTTTTCAGAAATATCAAAGTTACCTGATGCAAGAATCCAAAGCTTCATATATGCGGCTATAGGGGCAACAGGTGGCAGAATATCAATCGAAAGTTCATCAAACAATACTTTACTTTCATAGAAAAATCCTTGCCTGCTGCCTGTTAAGAATACAGGAATATTTATTTTTTTTGCATAAAGGCAGAAATTTCTCAAAGCTTCGTCAGCGGTGTTAATAGTTCCCGAATGATAGCCCTCGAGTAAAATTGCTTTTATGTTGTCACCGATTTCAGGATAACACATACCAACGTACGGAGTTATTTTGAGAATAGGGGATACAGGTAATAAATTTAATTCTGTATCAGAAATAAACTCATCTTCTTTTTCGGTATAGTTGATATTTTTTACAAAATTTCCGCCACTGACTTCTCCGAAAGATTGATAATCTACGCTGTAAACGCAGTCATCATAAGCAAGGTGATTCAGAAGTCTTGAAGCACGGTGAATCTGAGGAAAACTCTCTTTATTTTTGTAAGCTGTAAACACACCGCAACCACCCTTTGAAGAAATAAATTCAACTGCGGCAGTGAAATTGTCAACACCGTTAGCTTTTGGATTATCTATGGGATAATTTGATGAAACAAGCACAACAGGTGTATCACACAGTCCCAGCATATAAGAAAGAAACGCTGAAGTATATTGCAGGGTGTCTGTGCCGTGAGTGACAATTATTCCGTCATATATATTTAGAGAAATAGATTCTTTTATGCATTTGTAAAGTAATCTGAGGTGTTCTCCGTTAAGATTTTCACTCAGCACTGTGTATGGCTGTGCTGTATCAAACTCAGCCTTGCCGCCGTTTGCGTAGTATTTTTCAAGCAGTCTGTATTTTTTATCTGAATCAGGGGATATTATTCCGTTTTCGCAGGTGCTGCCTATTGTGCCTCCTGTAAAAATAACAAGGATTTTCATAAAATGCTCCTTTGCAGTGTGTTTCTTTATTATGTGTATTTTATTTCTGTTATATACACTTTTTATAATATAACAAAAAATCGGCTTGCCTTTCGGTAAGCCGATGATTTACTTGATTTAATACTTAAGCACCAAGCTCTTCTTCGTTGTCGCCTGTGAAGTATACCTTCTTGATGTCAGCACCCAAAGCTCTGAACTTTTCAACAACATCTTCGTAACCACGTTCGATATACTGAATGCTTGAAATTTCTGTAGTACCGTTAATCTGTAAAGCGGCAATAATCATAGCGGCACCTGCACGAAGGTCTGTAGCCTTTACAGGAGCAGCTGTAAGTGGAGCACCGCCTTCAATGATAGCAAGTCTGCCTTCTACTGAAATCTGAGCACCCATTCTGATAAGCTCACTTACATACTGATAACGGTTATCCCAGACATTTTCATTGATTATACTTGTGCCCGGCACACTTGCAAGCAAAGCCGCAAACTGTGGCTGACAGTCAGTAGGGAAACCCGGATGTGGCATAGTCTTGACATTACAACGCTTTAGTGGTTTTACGGAAGCGTCAATTTTGATAGCCTCATCATATTCTGTGATAACAACGCCCATTTCCTTAAGCTTAGCTGTAATAGACTCAAGATGCTTAGGTGTAATGTTTTTGATTGTAATACTACCCCTTGTAGCAGCTGCAGCACACATATATGTACCTGCCTCAATCTGGTCGGGGATAATTGAATAGGTAACACCGTGCATATATTTTACACCACGGATTTTGATAACATCAGTACCTGCACCTCTTACATCTGCACCCATTGAGTTAAGGAAGTTTGCAAGGTCAACAATGTGAGGCTCCTTAGCCGCATTTTCGATGATTGTCATACCCTCAGCCTTAGAAGCAGCAAGCATAATGTTCATAGTTGCACCAACAGATACAACATCAAGGTAAACATGGTCGCCGATAAGAGTCTTTTCTGTTTCAGCTTCAATAATGCCGCCGTCAGTAAGACGGGTAACAGCACCCAAAGCCTCAAAGCCCTTTAAATGCTGGTCAATAGGACGGACACCAAAGTTGCAACCGCCTGGGAGAGCAACCTTAGCCTTGCCGTATTTACCGAGTAAAGCACCAAGCAGATAATATGAAGCACGCATACCACGAACAAGGTCTGTAGTAGCGTTAAATGTTCTGATGTGAGTAGGGTCAATATATAAAGAAGATTTATTGATTCTTCTTACCTGAGCACCCATCTGCTGTAAAATTCTGCTGATGAGTGAAACATCGCTGATGTTAGGGATATTGTCAATCTGACAGGGTTCATCACAAAGAATTACAGCAGGGATAATAGCAACTGCCGCGTTCTTTGCACCGCTGATAGTAATTTCTCCGTGAAGTGGCTTACCGCCTGTAACTACGAATTTTTCCAATTTTTACACTCCAAATCCTTCTACTGTTAATACACAATAACGAACAGGTGTAGCATATATAGTGAAAAAAATATATTTTGCGGTTTTTCACCACAATATATATTACATTTTAATTAAAACACGCTGTCTGTTGGGGTTACGTACCTGTAATACCAACATTCTTCTATAGAAAATGATACTACAAAGTTGTAGTAAAGTCAACGCAATATTAAAATTGTAACCCATTTTTGGTGATATTGTACCCAAAATGTTACTGTGAGTTAATTTTTATTTTTATTATATCCAAAGCAAATTACAGAATGTTATATATTGCTGTTAGTGAATTAAAAAAGTAAGCATTTTTGCGATAAAGAATTAACGCTTTGACATATTATTGCTCAAAAAGAATAATTTAAGTTTATACTGTTTTAATTTTCTTAATTGTAATTAAAAACCAAAAAATTAATGCAAACCTGTTTTATGTGTTGACACGAGGGAGTTTTTATGCTATATTTAAATTAACATATGAACATATAAGCATATGAACAGATTTAAAACTGAATTACGGAGGCTTAATTATGCACAAACACGATGCACACAAAAATACGATAATCGAAAACACAAATGAAGATAATAATGAAATACCTGAACTTGAGGTGCTTTTTGAACTTGCTGATTTGTTCAAAGTTTTTGGTGACTCAACACGCATAAGAATAATGTATGCAATTTCCGACAATGAAATGTCAGTACTTAATATTGCAAAAAAACTTAATATGGAGCAGAGTACAATTTCACATCAGCTCAAAGTTTTAAGACAGAACAAACTTGTAAGGGTGCGTAGAGATGGCAAACAAATTTATTACACCCTTAATGATGACCATGTAAAGAAAATCATTGAAATGGGACTTGACCACGTGCTTGAGTGATATTAATGAGGTGATTTAATGCGATACAGTTTTACACTCAATAACCTAAACTGTGCACATTGTGCATCGAAAATTGAAGAAAAAATCAAGGCTACAGCAGGATTTGAAAAAGTAAACTTTATATTTGCTACAAAACAACTCAGCCTCGAAAGTGAAAATAAGGTAACAACGGCTGATATTCAGCAGATATGCGACAAGATAGAAGACGGAGTAGAAGTTCTTGATAATTCTGTAAAAGAAGAAAAAACAACGGATTCAAACATACGTAAATCAACAAATACAATTATAACAATCATTTCAGCAATACTAGGATTTTCTGCATTTATACTTCATTTTACATCTTTTGAGACCTTACCTTTCGGTGAATATATATTGTTCATAATGAGCTTTATTGCAACTGCTTTTGGCGGATATAAAACATTTACCAAAGGTATAAAATCATTGGTTAAGCTCAGAATGGACGAAACCACACTTATGAGCATAGCGGTTGTTGCCGCTTTTGCCATTGGCGAATTTGTCGAAGGTGCTATGGTTACGGTTCTTTTTGCATTGGGTGAAATCATTGAAGACAGAGCTGTCAATGCCTCACGCAGAGGTATTGAGAAGCTTGCAAATATACGTCCTGACAATGCAACGATTCTTGAAAAAGGTAGGGAGATTACTGTTCCTGCCGCAGATGTTGCAACGGGTTCAACTGTTATTGTAAAGCCTTACGAGAGAATACCGCTTGACGGAGTGATAATAAAGGGTTATACTACGCTTGATACCTCCGCACTCACAGGCGAGAGTGTTCCTGTTGATGCAGGAGTCGGCAGTGAAGTTTTAAGCGGAACTATAAATGGTAATTCTTTAATAGAAATAAAAACAACTAAAAAATTCGTTGACAGCACAGCCGCAAGAATGTTGCGACTTGTTGAAGATGCCGCCGCAACTAAAGGTAATAACGAAAAAATAATTACCCGCTTTGCTTCAATATACACGCCTGTAATTATTGCAATTTCGCTTGCTGTTGCAATTTTGCCTCCGCTTTTGGGTGCAGGCAGTTTTCAGGAATGGATATACAGGGCCTTGGTCTGCCTTGTTGCTTCTTGCCCTTGTGCAATCGTGATTTCCGTACCGCTTTCATATTTTTCGGGAATGGGTGCGGCTTCAAAAATCGGTGTGCTTATCAAAGGTGGTAAATATGTTGAAGCACTTGCAATGGCTGATGCTTTTGTGTTTGATAAAACAGGCACACTCACAACAGGAAAACTTAATGTTAGCAAAATAAGCTCACACAGTGATTTTTCAGTGGAAGAAATCCTTTGTCTTGCCGCCGCTTGTGAAAAATACTCATCACATCCTGTCGCTCTTGCAATTAAAGAAAAAGCAGGCGATAAAGCTTTGCCGATTCTTGAGGAATACAGTGAAAAAGCAGGTTACGGAATTTCTGCCATATATCAGGGGAAAGAGATACTTTGCGGAGGATACAATATTCTTTCGGAGAAACAAAAACGAACATCTGACGGAAATTCTGCTGTATATATAGTGCTTGATAAAATAGTAATCGGTACTATTGACCTTGAAGACAGTGTCAGAGAAGAGTCTGCAAAGGTGATTTCTTCGCTTAAAAAACTCGGTGTAAAAGCGTGCGTAATGCTCACAGGCGACAGAAATGAAAAGGCGGAAAAAGTAAGTAAGGCACTTAATCTTGATGCTTATAAAGCTGAGCTTTTGCCTGCCGATAAATTGAACGAAGTTAATGAAATAAAGAAACAAAGTAAATCAGTGTGCTTTGTAGGCGATGGAATAAACGATGCACCCGTGCTTGCCGCAAGTGACTGCGGATTTGCAATGGGCTTTGGCAGTGAAGCGGCTATCGAATCTGCAGATGCCGTTCTTACATCAGGAAATCTCAGACAGCTTCCGCTTGCTGTGAAAATCTGCCGTAAGGTTGTGTCAACAGTAAAAACCAATATTGCTTTTTCACTGTTGGTAAAAGCGGCTGTAATAGTGCTTGCAATTATGGGATTTGCTCCTATGTGGCTGTCGGTGGTTGCAGATACAGGCGTATGTGTGCTGTGCGTACTATACGCATCAAGACTATTAAATTTTAAGAAGTAAAATATAACATAGAGGTAAATAATGGGCAGAGAACTTGAAAAACACGAGCTTGTGGAACGTAGCATTATAAAAAAATATCGTAAACAAATATGGAATCCTTTTATAATTGCAATGAAGGATTATCAGCTTGTAAACGAGGGTGATAAAGTTGCTGTCTGTATTTCGGGCGGCAAGGATTCAATGCTTCTTGCAAAGCTTATGCAGGAGCTTCATAAATACAGCGAAGTGAATTTTGACCTTGAATACATCGTTATGGACCCCGGTTATAATGAAGTGAACCGAAAAAAGATTGAAAGCAACGCAAAGCTTCTGAATATCCCGATAACTGTTTTTGAGACCAATATTTTTGATGTTGCAAACAAAACAGAAAAATCCCCCTGCTATCTCTGTGCAAGAATGAGAAGAGGTCATCTTTACAAAAAAGCTAAGGATATGGGTTGCAACAAAATTGCTCTCGGTCATCATTTTAATGATGTTATCGAAACAACTCTTCTGGGAATGTTTTACGGCTCACAGCTTCAGTCAATGCCTCCAAAGCTTCACAGTACAAATTTTGAGGGGATGGAGCTTATACGTCCTATGTATAGAATCCACGAAGATGCAATACTTGCATGGCAACGCTATAATGACCTTGATTTTATCCAGTGTGCCTGTCGCTTTACAGAGAAAAACGCAGACGAAAACGAAGAAACTACTTCAAAAAGAAAAGAAATCAAGGCTCTTATCAAAACTCTCAAGAAAACAAATCCGAATATCGAAAAAAGTATATTCAACAGCATACATTCAGTTTGTCTTGATACTATGGTCGGCTATAAATCAAACGGCGAAGAACATTCGTTTTTAGATAATTATTAAATGATTTTGAAAGGGGAAATGAAATGAAAAATAAAACATACATAATTACCGCAGTTTTAAACTATATTGCCGCTGTGTGTTTTTACATCACAGCAATTGGTAATTTTAAATATACCGATGGCGGTATGGGCGTAGTTTATTTGTGCTTAGGTTCAGTGTTTTTGTGTTTGGGTGGTTTCTGGTTAACACGAAACAAGAAAAAATAATTTGTAACAGAATTGAATAAAAAAATAATGGTACTGTCTTACCGATAAAATGAGACAGTACCATTTTGTTATTCAGATATGTATTAACTTAAAGTCTTACTGGAATTTCCTTTTCGTTAAGATACTTTTTAAGTGTTGGAATAGGAATTTCACCGAAGTGGAAAAGAGAAGCCGCAAGTACAGCATCAGCCTTACCAACTGTGAATGCATCGTAAAAATGCTCCAAGGCACCTGCACCGCCACTTGCGATTACAGGAATTGAAACGCTTTCTGAAACAGCCTTTGTAAGCTCGATGTCATAACCCTTTTTCTGACCGTCTTCGTCCATACTTGTAAGGAGAATTTCTCCTGCACCAAGCTCCTGACACTTTACAGCCCATTCTACTGCATCAAGACCTACAGGCTTTCTTCCGCCGTTTACATAAACTTCCCAGCCGCCTTCAGGCTTTCTCTTTGCGTCAATAGCCGCAACAACGCACTGACTGCCAAATTTATAAGCCGCTTCGCTGATAAGCTCAGGGCGGAACACAGCGGCAGAGTTTACTGAAACCTTGTCAGCACCTGCTCTTAAAAGTACATTGAAATCCTCAACAGTTCTGATGCCGCCACCAACCGTGAAAGGAATGAAGATTGAATTTGCAACCTTTTCAACCATGTCTATTGTAATGTTTCTTGAGTCACTTGAAGCTGTA
>JAXJTT010000125.1:0-2110 GCA_036309445.1 Ruminococcus sp.
CAAGCTTATCAATTTCATCAAGAATAAGTACAGGATTATTAGAACCTGCACTCTGTATTGCAGAAATAATTCGTCCCGGTATAGAACCGATATAAGTTCTTCTGTGACCTCTGATTTCAGCCTCATCTCTTACACCGCCAAGTGCAATACGCTGACTTTTTCTGCCGACAGCAACTGCGATTGACTGTGCAATAGAAGTTTTACCAACTCCCGGAGGTCCTGCAAAACAGATAATCTGACCATCGTGTTTATTTCTGAGTTTTGTAACTGCTAACTCCTCGATGATTCTTTCTTTTATCTTTTCAAGACCAAAATGTGATTTATCAAGCTCTTTGCGTAATTTTGGAATAGTAATTTTATCCTTAGTGGAAGTATTCCACGGAAGGTCAATAACAGTATCAAGATAAGATCTGATAACTGCCGCCTCCTGACTTCCTGAAGGCATACGCATAAGTTTTTTACATTCCTTAAGAAGTATCTCTTCAGATTGTTCGCTAAGTTTTAAAGATATAATCTTATCTGCGTACTCCTCAGCTTCAGCACTTGGATTATCATCTTCACCGAGTTCTTCCTCAATTATACGCTTTTGTTCTCTGAGAAAATAATCACGCTGATTTTCGTCAATTCTGTTTTTTGCTTTCTGAACAATCTCTTTTTCTATTTTTAATATGTAGACTTCATTTGTAAGTATATCAAGGAGCATTTCGAGACGGTCGGTTTCATTAAGCTCCTCCAAAATCATCTGTTTTACCTGATAATCAAGAATTATATTTGATGTTATATAGTCAGCAAGCTCACCTGATGATTTACAGGAAGCAACCTTGAAAATGATATCCGTAGGCATTTTAGGAGATGTGTTGACATATTCCTCAAATTCTTCCTTTACGGTTCTCATTAAAGCAAGCTCACGTGATGTATTTCTTTGCTTTGAAGCAGGCTTAGGTTCTACTTCTGCCATAAGACATTGTTTATCAAAAACAGGGGTCTGAATTTTTGCTCTGTATTTACCCTCGATAACTATTCTTGTTGAGTTATCCGGTTGTTTTAAAACCTGAATAATCTTAGCAACAACACCTGTTGAGTATACATTAGTAAGATCAGGGTCATTTTCAGAAGGATCTTTCTGAGCCACCAAGAAAACAAGCTGATCGTTTTTCATTGCACGGGTGATGGCGTTGATGCTTTTTGATCTGCCAACATCAAAATGAATCAGCGATTTCGGAAAAACAACTAAACCCCTGAGTGGTAAAACAGGTAACATTAAAAAATTATCGTTATTATTCTCCATTTATATATCCTTCCATCAATAACAAGCAACGTGACGTTGCATCCAAGACGAGCAGATAAAAAATATATAATTCTATACTTATCTGCCCGACCGAACGATTGTAATTTTCTATAAATTTAAATTTTTCGTGACGTTGCAACCAATCCGAGCAGATAAAAAGCATATTTCTATACTTTTTTGCCCGACCGAACGATTGTAATTTTCTATAAATTTAAATTTTTCGTGACGTTGCATCCATTCCGAGCAGATAAAAACATAATTCTACACTTATCTGCCGAATAAAAATAACAATTCTCTATAAAATAAAACAAAAAGCTGTATTAATGCAATACAGCTTTTTGGTGTTTAAGACGCTGTGCTACGTTTTTGACGCTTCTTTGCATCTTTCTTTACATTTACCGAAACAGCAGCTTTATCAGGATTTCTGAATATCTGCGGTGCAGCATTCTCGTTAACTACACTTTCGGTAATAATAATTTTTTCTATTGTTGGGTCAGAAGGTGTTTCAAACATAAGGTCTGTAAGAATACCCTCCATAATACCACGCAAGCCTCTGGCACCTGTTCTCTGTTCCTGAGCTTTCTTAGCGATAGCCTTCAGAGCATTCTCTTCAAAGAGAAGTTCAACTCCGTCAAGCTCAAACAGCTTTTTAAACTGTTCAACGATTGAGTTTTTAGGAACAGTAAGAATCTGCACAAGTGCATCTGTATCAAGACCACTAAGGGCTGTAATAACAGGCAAACGTCCGATAAGCTCAGGAATGATACCGAATTTAACAATATCGTGAGCTGTAACATCTTTCATCCAATAAGTTTCATCAAG
>JAXJTT010000126.1:0-6434 GCA_036309445.1 Ruminococcus sp.
GACTCACCTTACTTTAATCTCATTAAGTTTGAGCTTACAAAGTTTGGCAGAAGACCTGAAAGCAGATTTACTAATGAGTATAGAGAGTATGAGCGTCAGGCTGATGAAATCAAGAGAATCCTTATGCCGTCAATGTATGGCAATCAGCCTTTTGGTCAGCCAAATGGTTTTGGTGCTCCTCAGATGCCATATCAGGGACAGCCACAGGGAGGTTTTGTTCGTGAAGGCTATCAGCAACCAATGCAGCAGGGTTATCCACAGCAGAATGGATATCAACAGCCGATGCAGCAGGGCTACCCACAGCAGAATGGCTACCAGCAGCCAATGCAGCAGGGCTACCCACAGCAGAACGGCTACCAGCAGCCAATGCAGCAGGGCTACCCACAGCAGAACGGTTATCAGCAACCAATGCAGGGAATGAATAATGTAAATCCAACAATGGGTGCTATGTGGGTTTGTCAGACTTGCAACACACAGAACACAGGCAAGTTCTGTGTAAGCTGTGGCTCTCAGCCTCCTATGGGAAATCAGTACGGTGGTAACGCTTATGGAAATCCACAGGTAAGATGTGATAAATGTGGTTGGGTTCCGTCAGACCCGAATAATATTCCAAGATTCTGCCCACAGTGCGGAGACCCGATTGATTTTAATGATATGAGATAATGGTTTTTAAGAAGATAATAAAATTCGCTATTTGTCTGATCCCTCTTATGATGATCCTTTCGGGCTGTGTTTCTGAAAACGGAAGCACAAAGCCCGAGGGAGAAATCTCCTCTGTGTCAATCAGTCAGAATCATATGAACAGAAATTACTGCTATGCTTTTTCTGTATATAAAAATGATGACGGTTATTATCTTAATGTGTGGTGCGTACTGTCTTTAAATGACGATTACAGAGATATAAATTTTGAGGATATTTCAATAACGAAAGAAGAATTTGACAAGTTTGCAAAACTTGATGAAAAATATGATTTTTTCAGTCAGATAAAAGAAGGAAATAAAGATAAAAATAAATTTCAACCACTTGATGAAACTACTGCAAATTTTTAGGTCAGCTATGATGATGAAAGTGTAAATCTTGAAACAAGTGGTGAGTGCTATGAGGCGGTTTATAATTATTTTATAGAGCTTGCAGAAAAGTACAGCGAATAAAAGGAGGTTACTATATGGGTTTATTTGATATGTTTACAAATAAAGCTGTTAATCAGATAGGAAATCAGGTTGGAAATGCAATAAAACAGGGTGTGCAAAACGCAGGTAATAAATCAGAAAAGATTGTTTTTACAGCTCCGCCTCAGACTTACGAGGAGTTTATTAATTTACCGCAGGCTAAGCTGTCAACTCCGTTTGAAACAGCGGCACTGACAGTTCTTGCATTTTGCTATTATCCTATAAATAAGGATCTTTGTTTGCAGATGCTTGATTTTTTGCGTGGTCCACGTCCGTTGAGTGGTTATGACAAGCAATTTATTCGTGACAGATTTATGGATAAGGACTATGTTCCACGTTCATATTTTGAGGGTGCAACACCTGCTAACGATTATAAGCCAAACGAGCCTTATGCAATAATTATAAAAGAAAATCCATACTCTTATGCAAATCAGGGTATGGCTAAGCTTGATATTCGTTCAGGCGGTGCAGATAATCCGAGACAAATTGAACTGCGAAAAGCAAAAGATGGTAAGTGGTATCTGTGGGAGCAGTATATTCTTTCGGATATCCGTCAGCCTGAGAGCAGTAACCCTTGGGCATAAACATATGTTTTAAAACAGTATATTTGCAATATGCCACTGTTTGATGTAAAATAGTGGCATATTTTAAAAGGAGTTGAGATTATGTCTAATATACAGGAACACAAATGTCCGTGTTGTGGCGGTGCAGTAGAATTTGATGTGGCTTCACAAAAATTAAAATGCCCATATTGTAATTCTGAGTTTGAGGTAGGAGCATTACAACAGGCTGAACAGTTGAATCAGAACAGTGTGGAAGATTCTATCAGCTGGGATGCACAGCAGTCTCAGTGGGGTAGTGGCGAAACAGATGGAATGAAGGTGTATGAATGTAATTCCTGTGGCGGTGAGATTGTTACAGATGCAACTACATCTGCAACAAAATGTCCGTACTGTGACAATAACGTAGTAATGAAGGGTAACTTCTCAGGTGCTCTCAGACCTGACCTTGTTATTCCTTTCAAGCTTGACAAAAAGGCGGCTACAGATACTTTGAAAAAATACATAGCAAATAAAAAGTTTGTTCCAAAGATTTTTAAGCAGGATAATCATATTGATGAGATTAAGGGCGTATATGTGCCGCATTGGTTGTTCTCATGTGATGCCCAAACAAATGTGAGTTATCACGCTGAAAAGATAAGAACCTGGAGTGATAGCCGCTATAATTATACAGAAACATCACATTTTAATATTTACAGAGCAGGAACAATTGGTTTTGACAATATACCGGTAGACGCTTCAACAAAAATGGCTGATGAGTTGATGGAGTCAATCGAGCCATTTAATGTTTCACAGGGTGTTGATTTTAATACAGCATATCTAGCAGGATATCTTGCAGATAAATTTGATGTGACAGTTGAGCAGAGAATACCGAGAGCAAACGAGAGAGTGAAGAGCAGTGCTCTTGATGCATTCAGAAATACAGTAAAAGGATATACAAGCGTAATTCCTGAAAATGCAAGTGTTAATTCCACAAATGGTACATACAAATACGCATTATACCCTGTGTGGCTTCTTAACACTTCCTGGAATGGTAAAAAATTCACATTTGCAATCAACGGACAGACAGGAAAAATTACAGGTGATTTGCCTGTTGATAAAGCGGCAATCTGGAAACTAAGATTAGCACTTACCGCCGCAATCGGTGCAGTTGGATATGGTCTGTTATGGCTGATTATGTTACTGTAAGGAGGTGCAGTTATGAAAAAGAAAATTTTTGCAATAATGCTTGCGGCTATGCTTTCACTTTCTGTGACAATGACTGCATCTGCTCAAGGTGTTAAAGTAATTGATAATTGTGATTGCATCACAAGCGAGAGTATAAAAGAAGCAGAAACAAAGGCTCAGCAGATAGAAAACGAATACGGTTATTATATGATGTATTGTATTACTGAGTCTATCGACACGGAAACAAACTACGAATACGCACAGTCTGTATATGAGATGAATACAACATCTGATAAGGGCTTGATTCTTTTGCATAATATTACAGACTCAGTTTATGTAGTTTATGCAACTGATGAAGCTGAAAAGCTGTTTACAGATTCAGTTGTTGAGAAAATGGGAGAGGTATATAATAACACAGAAACCTATGCGGACGGTGTTCTGGCTTATCTCAATTTTGCTGAAACAGTTGTGGCAAATGCTTCTGCAAATGGCGAAGCGGCAACAGATACAATCACAACAGGATATATACCAGCAGAAAGAACATATCCGTTAGTTGTTGATGATGCAGATTTGCTTACTGCTGATGAAGAAAACAAGCTTACAACAAAGCTTGAAGCAATCGGAAAAGAACACAGTGCAGAAGTAGCAATTGTTACTGTTACAGACCTTGAGGGTAAAACTGCTCAGGCTTATGCTGATGATTTTTATGATTACAACGGCTATGGCTACGGTGAGGGCAAGGACGGTGTTCTTGTGCTTTTCAAACCGGGTGAAGACGGCGACAGGAAGCTTCATATTACAACTCACGGAAAAGCGATTAAAGAATTTTCAGATTCAACTATTGACGACATTCTCTATGAAATGAAGGATTACTTAGTTGCTGAAAATTATTACACAGCGTTTGATATTTACGCAGACAAATGTGATGATGCATTAAAGCCACCATCAGTGTCTTTGTTCTGGATTCCTGTTTGTCTTGGCGTAGGATTTGTAATTGCTCTTATAATTTCAAAAGGTATCGAATCATCACTGCGACCTGTCAAAAAGCAGAAGAATGCTACAAACTATGTACGTCAGGGAAGTATGATGGTAACAGGTGCACAAGACATATTTATGTATAGAAATGTTAGCAGAACTGAAAGAGTAAGTGATAGTGACAGCGGCAGTGACTCAAGTACACATACAAGCTCATCAGGTGAAACCCACGGAGGCGGCGGAATTTCATTCTAAGACCGAGGTGGATTTATGTTTGATAAATATAAAAAAATTCTTATTCTAGCCTTTGCTGTTTTTGTGGTGGGGGTGATCGGTGTGTTCTTTTTGAAAAATATTTCGGGCAAAAAATATAAAGTTGACTATTGCGGTCAGAAGTATGCATACAGTAACGCAAAAGATTCCTATAAAGCAGGAACAGAGGTGGAACTGTATTTTGAATTGATTGCAACCGATACGGATTATAGTTTCTATTTAGACGATGAAGAACTTAAATTTAGCTATGATGAGAAAAAAGGTTTTATCATATCTTTTGTTATGCCTGAACATGATGTCAAGCTTGAATGTGAGTCGCATAATTCAATGCTGTCATACAATGAGTAAAATATATATGCTCTGCCTCAAATCAGTGGTCATTGATTTGAGGCAGAGTTTTGCAAAGAATGAGATACAATAAATATCTATCTAACTTCACGACCTCATAGGAAACTATGGGGTCTTTTTCTTGGTTTCAATGGTGTGATATTTTGTCGCTTTTCGGAGAGATATCATCTTGGTTAATACTATCCTTGTAAATAAAAAAAGACAGCAACGAAATACATCCGTTGCTGTCTTTAGAATGTCATACGACAGGTTTTGGTTTTATGCAGTTGTTTTTTGCGATACCATTTCGGCTATTTCTCGGAGTTCTTTTCGAGATGTTACTCCGAGTTTTGAGTATATGTTTTTATTATGATATTTAAGGGTATTTTCTTTGATGTTTAGAATACTCATAATTTCTTTTGAGGGTTTCTTTTCTATATGCAGCTCATATATGCTTTTTTCTGTAGCGGTAAGTGTTTCAAGCTGCTGTTCGAAATAAGCACACATTTCTAATTTATTGTTAGGTGTAGGATCGTTTTCTGTAATTTCATCAGTATTCTGATTATCTGATTCAATAACAACCTTTTCAGTTGTTAAATTTTCAGTTTCAGAAACAGCAGGGGGGGCTGTGCTTATATTTCTGATTTTAATATTTTCGGACTCCAGTTCTTCTTTTATCCTTTCCTGTTCTTGCAACATAAGATGAAGAGAAAGTAAAAAAAGTTCTGTGAAAATATATGATACAGACAGAATTTCAAAGTCGATTTTTACAATCTGTTCCAAGAACCATACGCCGATGTTGACAAACACTACGCTTGCAAGAATTATAGCCTGTGTAGAGGTTTTTATCTTACGCTTTATTATAGCATATGTAATGGTAGCTATCATAAAACTAAAGTACGAAAGCAGATAGAATAAATAAACAATGTGCCAGCTGCCGTATTCTTTAACAAGCACAGTCATTCCGTTTATCGTGTCGATTGATACAGATTTATAA
This sequence comes from Ruminococcus sp., assembly GCA_036309445.1. Lineage (GTDB taxonomy): Bacteria > Bacillota > Clostridia > Oscillospirales > Acutalibacteraceae > Ruminococcoides. The sequence goes on from JAXJTT010000126.1 coordinate 5,469, forward strand.
TAAATATCAAGATATCCGGGGCTTGCGGCTATAAGAAAAACTACGATGCTGACAAGAACAAGCGAGGAGGTGAAAAATTTAGGAAATTTAATATTACACGAATCCTTTATTATCATCAGCATAGTAAGCGGTAACATCGCAGAGCCTAAATAAGCAATTCTGTTTGCCAGCAACGCTTCTTCAAGTGTCGTTGATATGGCGAGCGTAAGGTAACCTGTGTTTACAATAAAAACTGATGCAAATAATGTTACGAACCAGATTTCTTTTTTCTTTATAAGTGTGCAAAAGCCTATCAACAGAAGTAATGAAAGTGCGGCTGTTATTCCGTAGACTATCGAAACACTTGAACTTTTTTCTCCGATAGCATCGCAGCCGCCCAAAAGAGATAACAGCGAAAGTATAAAAGGTGCTGTTATATATAATTTTTTCATATATATACTCCTTTAGAGTGTATTTATGTTTAAGTTAGTTTGCTTTTTGTCGTATAATAAATAACATAATTAAATGTATCTTTGATAGTCAGACAATTGCTTAAATGATAACATACATAGTATTTTTTGTCAATGAAATAAACTTTCTTGTTTTAATGCGTTAAATTATAGTTTTGAGTCCTAATAGTAGCGAGAATTTAGTGGATAAGTATTTTAGGAAAATTGATTTTTGTATGGATAAAGCCTATATATAAATGTAGTTTGTTTTAAAATAAAAGAAAAGTTATATTTTTTGAAAAAACTTTCAAAAAACACTTGCAATTTGAAAAAAGGTGTGATATACTAACGTAGTCGCTTGAGAGAGCTGATAAAACAACAGAAAAGTTTGAGAAATCTCGAAAAAAGTTTTTAAAAAACTTTAAAAAAGGGGTTGACAAACGAAAGAGAGTATGATATAATAACTCTCGCACTGTTGAGAGAGCTTCTCGAAAGTGCGTAGGACCTTGAAAATTAAACAACGAGAAATAAAGGAACC
>JAXJTT010000127.1:0-3101 GCA_036309445.1 Ruminococcus sp.
ATAAACTTACTTAGTTTGCTAAAGCTGCCGCTTTTGTAACTACCTGATAATCTGTGCCATTTACAAATGATTCTACGATACCAAGTGCATCGAATGTATTTACTCGGCTGTCTGAGTTTACGTTGAGTGCTAAAATCTCGTTGTCATTTGGAGCATCGCTCTTTCTGAGCCACGCATCAACAGCAGAAAGTGCGTCCTGTGCGTTTACAACACCATCAAAGTTTGCATCACCAAACTTCATTGACTGAGCTAATGTATCTTCAATTTCAAAGTTTGCTTTGTCTGCAAAATTCTGCATATCAATTAATGCAGGTACAATAGCCACATAAGACGAAACACCTGTTTTACTGCTTATCTCAGGGCTGTATTTGAAGTCAACAGCATTTGTGCCATCGTTATATGTAACCTTTGTCTGCTCATCAACTGATGTAACAGAAAGAGCCACAGCTTTTTTGCTTGATGGGATAAGGTCAACGTCGTCACCCTGATAGAGGCAAACTGCGTTGAACGATACACCCTGTACAACACTCACGCTACCGCTTGCTTTGTCTGTTTTTACAACAATAATTGAGTCAGAATTAGTTGAGTCAGAGTTAAGCTTTACTGACATACCTGTTAAAGAGATATCGAGAACATCACCGGCTTTTGCTGTATCAACCCTGAACTTAACTGTGAACAGGTCAGCAGGGAAAGATGTACCTGTACCTGTAACTGTAATATCGTTGTTATTATTTGCATCAAAGTAAACTACTCTGAGCTTTCTTGTAGAATTTTCAACATACCAGTTGATTTCACCGCCATTTAAGCAGTTATTTGCAACAACATCTTCTACTGCAACACCACTTGGAATGTTCATAACATAGTCGATAAGTTTATAAGCTCCATTGTTGTCCCACTGATTGATGCTGATTACACCATTGAATGTTGCACCTTTTGTGTCTTCGATTTCAGCAGGCACAGAAAGTGTAGCTGTCAAATCACCTTTTACAGGTGTTACAACTTCTTCAAATGTAACATCAGACATATTGTAAAGTGATGTTTTACCTGTAACTAAACGCTTGTAAGCAATAAGAGCATAGCAAGCCTGATCGGTTGCCATTGCGTTTGAATCACCAGACTGAGCGTGCTTGAACATAGCATCATCTTCTACGTAATAAGAAAGAAGATTATCAACAGCAGAATTGCCGTCTTTAATAAATCTTATGTCAGTATCAGGATTAATGCCCCAAGTTGTACAAGCAACGATAATCTGAGCCGCACTTTCAGATGTTTCGCCTGTGCCATATAAGAATCCACCGGTTGAAAGCTGTTCTCTTGATAAACGGTCAAATGCTTTTTGTGCCGCATTTGCTACATCAGCTTTGTCACGATATGGGTACAAAGCCTGTAATGCCATACCTGTAATATCGGTATTCATAGATGAACCTGACATAGCCCAACCACCATCAGCAAGCTGTTTTTCAAGAAGATAATCAACGCACTGCTGACGGATTGTTTCATCCTCTGTCATATAATTGTTTGTATCTAATGCGATAAGTGTATAGATAACACCGTTGATACCCTGTTTCTTAACCCAGGAAAAGTCACTGTAATTAGCTGTTAAGTCCCAGTTACCAACAGAAGTTGCATCTTTACCAATAGATGATAAAGCAAGGATAACACGTGAATTATCTGTTGATTTTGATTTATGTAATGCACCATTTAAGTTAATTGATTCAGCCTTGCTGTTAACATACTCAACAATACGGTCATAGTAAGCTTCAAAATACTCATCACCTGTGTTGAAGTACTCGCCACGAGCAAGACAAAGAACTGTCCATTCACCTGCATTTGTACCAAAGGCAGGCTCTGTTACTGTATCAGCAAGCTGAGCTAAAGTTGCATTTAATACAGCACTGACATCCTGTGGCTGACGAACAGGTGTATCTTTACCTTTTACAGTAATGCTTGCAAAAGCAGGAGCAGATACGATTGCACTTGGATATTCTGCACCGTAACCACCATTACACCAGAGATACCAAGTGCCTGATTCAAGTGCAGGGATAGTAGCTACACCACTGCTGTCAGTTGTTACTGCACCCATAGCTTCGCCTAATGTTTTGCCGTAAGAGACCGAGCAGTCAGCTACCTCACTAAGTGCTAATTCGCCACCAAAACCGCCACCGCTTCTGACTAAACTGATAGGAAGCTCTTTGTCAGCTTCTACTTCATATGAGTGAGTAATCTCACCATTTGCATCTGCAAAATAGTTAAAACCTGCCGCTGAGTCCATCCAGAACTCCCAGCTTGTATAGCCTGCGATGTCGTAAAAATCACCTGGTTTAAGGCTTAAATTATCCGCTGTTGCACCCCAACCCGGAGAAAGCTCAGGATATATACCATTGAGGTAGTAATTTAAGTTGCAGTCAGGAAAACCAAAAAGTCCTTCCTGAAAGAAGATACTGCTTGGACTACCCGAAACAACAACATCGCTCCAATCAAGACCAAAAAACTCTTCGTGAGTGTATATATAAAGGTGAAGTGCTGTTACATCATATTTACCGTCACCATCACCATCATAATAGAAGTCTGATAATCCGTATTCATCTAAACTGATATTTTCAAGTGCAGACATTGGCACTTCTGCGTAAGCAATAGGTTTATCGTTTTTGTCGTTGACAAACTCCCCGTCAAAGCTTATGGAAATATAAATGCTGTCTTTTTCTGTTGCAAACACTGTGAAAGGCAAAGCAGTGACTATCATTAAAACAGTCAGCAACATACAAAGTGCTTTTCGTGTTATGCTTTTACTTTTTGTTTTCATAAAACATTTCCTTTCTTGTTTTACACAAGTTTCTTTTTTGTTTTTCTTTTCTTCGTTTTCTTAGGAACTAAGGATTTAGGCTCTTTAAGACCAGCCGTTTCCAAAGCTCTTGGCCACGGACCGAGAAAGGCTTTTATTCGTGAGCGTGTTACTTCGTCGAAATCATCCTTGTGTGGAAGTCTATCCAGCTCCTTATGCTTTTCTCTTAAAAGTTCTACCGCCCAGGACTTTTTCTCTTCAGTTGTCACATTCATCCCTCCTCTAAAAACAAAAACTCTTCCAACATAAAGGTTGGAAG
>JAXJTT010000128.1:0-1968 GCA_036309445.1 Ruminococcus sp.
TATATCCATACGTGCCTTAACTTTGCTCTCAGGATTATTAAACTTCTCGCAATTCAAAGCTTTGATTTTTGGATCGTAAATCTTATTAGCTGTTGCATCATCAATAAATTTAAAATTTCCTGATTGATACATATCTAAAATTTGGTTATTAAGATTAATACGTGCATTGGCAGTTAGCGAATGAGCTACGTTTATGTATGTTCCATCCTGAGTTCGCTTTTGTGGCATTTGAACCCAATACCCTGAGCCATCTTGACTTTTTCTTATAAGCACACTATTGATAGTCAAAGCATCGTCAATAGTTACCGAAGCCAACGCTACTGTTCCAAACTTCTCCTTTTCAAGAGGTGTAATAACAATTCTTGAAATAGTGCCTGTAGGTTCTGTCTTTTGAGGTGCAGAAATATCCGCTGTAACTGTATCAGCTTTAACAGCTTGTGTCTTAGCGGCAATAAGCTCCTTTGCTTGATTTTCAATTTCTGTACATTTATTAGCTTCTTCTCTAAGAAAATCACCTAACCCCTGAGTTCCGTCATCCTGAGATAAGATTTTATCTCTGAGCTTTGACATAGCCGTAATAATTTGTACTTCATTTGTAAACTCAATAGGTTTTTCAGAATATGAGGATAACAGTTGATTGGCTGATGTTGAAATTTCCTCAAAGCTTTTTTGAAAATCCAACACTTATTTTCCTCCTTTACTAACAACATTGGCGGCATTTTTTAATGCGGTAATGTTGTTGAAATCGCCCTCTGAATTACATTTAATGATGTAACTGTTTCCGTCAGCAGACTTGCGAACATTATCGCCAAACTCCTCCATACCCATATTTTTTCTTGATTCCTTGATATGGTTAAGTTCCTTTTCATTTACCTTAACGTACTTTGCATTGAGTTTTGCACCGAGATAATCAGCAGATTTATGTAATTCTTCACACTTAGAAGCCATAGTTGTAAAAACGTTCTCAACAGTTTTTAAGATACCGTCATCCGATTGCATATGTTTAGGAACAGGAGATACAGCTTTGCCTGACAATGCATCAACAGCATTATAAGCGTGACCTTTTATTTGCTCAACCTCGTTTGAGAGCAACGCTGTTCTCTTAGCACTTGTTTTAAAGACCTCTGAAGCTGAACAAGATAATTTACTGCCTTCTTGCAACAGGACATCTATTTTTACAGCTTTCAAAACTGTTTTAAGGGCATTTACACCTTTTAACTTACACTCAGAAATAAGAGATTTTGCTGTATCCAAGCATTTGTTGTAATGTGAACGTAGATTTGATACCTGTTCCTTGCCGTTGTCTATCATAGCAGTAACAGTTGATTTAACGCTTTTATTCTGTGTGTTGTTTATATTCTGAGTAAGAGTTTCAAGCTGTTTTTCCATATCGGTTATCTGTTCCTGCAGTTTTGAAATATACTCAGTTAAAGCAGAAATCTCCTTGTGTTCTCTAAGCATTTTTTCAGCCTGTAACATCTGCAAAAGCTGAACAAACTCAGGAAAAATATCAACCTCATTATTCATATCTACAGTAACATTATCAAATTCTTTCATAATGAACACCCCTTATTTCTTAATAACTGTATTTTTTAATACAGGTTTGATTATTGTTTCAATTTCCTGTGCTTCAGGTCTTGAACATTTAACGATATATCTACCGTCATTACTCTGCTTTGAATTTTTTAATAAATCAGCTTTTTCGTTCTGAACACGTTGGTATTCCTCCGCTGAGAGCTTAACATATACATCGTTTGGCTTGTTATATTCTGAATCAATGTAATCAGGTCTACCATCCGCATCGGTATCACGGTATCTAAGTTCCTCTACAGCCGATGTCTTTTTAGTGAGCTTATCAAAATCAGCTTTGTCCATATAACATCTTTCGATTTTCCAACCATTTTTACCACCGTGTTCAACCGCCATATACCATTCAAGTCTAACGCAAAGGTCTGAGCCGTCAAGTGA
>JAXJTT010000129.1:0-4611 GCA_036309445.1 Ruminococcus sp.
CGATTGCAAAGAAACAAATTCTTGCATATAACAACCTCAAGCACCTTATCTATGCTGTTGCAGGCTTCCATTGTATCTGCAGGCTCGTGGTCTGTTCGCATATATTCAATTCCGAGACTGTCGAGCATGTCATAAACTTTAATTTCTCTGTTTTGTCTGCCCTCTGTTATGTCGGGACGACCTTTATAAAGTTGCATAAAACCCTTCCTTAGTAAGTTTGATTTGCATAATCAGAATACTTGTTGAGGTTATTATCAGAATCAATAATTCCGTAATTTCTTAGTGCCTCTAAAGTATTTGTATAGCTTGACGGAATGTAGTATGTTTCCTCCATATCATTGTATGTTGAAAACATACCTGTCTGGCTTCTTGTTGATATGTTTATCTGGCAAACAATATCCTCGTCTATGTTGCTTCTTACATAATCAAGCATTGTACCGTCATAAACAGAAAGCCATGTATCATCATCGTAATTATCATACATAGAGCTACTGTATCTGTCACCCATACCGAAAACATTATCATATGGGTCAAGCAAAACCGTTTTGTACTTAGTTTCGTCAGTCTTTAAGTCTTTTACAAATGCCTGAGAAATCTGAAGCATTATCATCTGTTTTTCAAGGTCTTCCTGTGATGTTGTATCTTCACTTTCACCAAGATAACTATTGTAATAAGATGAACCTGCAGTTATTTCTGCTTCGCTTACAGTGTTTTTATCATTATCTGTAAAGGCAAAAATTTCTACTCTTTCAATTTCTTTTTCTTCTGTAAAGTCTGCATTAGCTATAGCTGAGTATTTAAGGATATATTCTTTTTGAGAATATACTTCTGCAACCTCTTTCTGAATTTTCTCTCTCATATCATAATTATATTTTTCGTTTATTTCGCTAAAGAGAGAGAAATCCATTCTGTAATATCTTGATACTGTCATACCGTTGTCGAGCTTGTAATTAAAGACAATCGCATCAGCGTCGCCCCACTCTCCAAAGACATTTGCAATCATTGAAAGCCAGATATTACGGAATTTAGTAGTTGCACCAAGATCGTTATACTCTGCAAAATACTTGTGTGCAGAAATAACATCAGCAATAAGCTCTGGATCTGTAATATCTTTTGAGCTCTTACGACTGACCTCATAAATACTTTTGTTATCCTTTGGCATATAGTATTCGCTGTCGATATATCCTACACTTCTGATATCTTCAGCTTTTGGAATATATGAGTTGTAGCCGAACAAATCAAAGGTGAATATACTGGAACCTATAATAACAAAAACAATCATCGCACCGAGTGGTATTGAAGAAACAAGAAGCTTTTTAAAATCTTTATAGAAAATAAGATGTGTAATAACATAAGCAGGAACACTTCCGAGAAGGAATCCGAAAATGAAAAGTACAAGTCCCAATCCCTTAACATCTACTGATGCAAAAATACAACCAAGTAATGCACCGCAGATAAATGACACCATAAGCTTAACAAGATAGCAAGGTAAGTAGTACGCAAATGAAGTCTGAGCTCTCTCGGACTTTCTTTTCATAATAAGAACGGTAGCACCAACAACACAAAGCACGCTGAAAATAATCCAGTAAATCAAATTTTTGCCGCTGTAAGCCGCCATAGGATTAAGTGCAGTCGGAATAAAGCTGTTTGTAATTGTTCCCATATAGAAGCCCGGATAAAACGCACTTACAATAGACATAAGTAAGGTCATTGCAACCGGATAAGTAAGACACACAACAAGGAACATAATAACTGAGTTAAGTGTTGTACCGCAACAGATAGCAACAAGACCATATGCTGTTACGCAAGCCAGTGTACCGACAATAATATTAAAAAATAAACCTGAAACATAACTGTGTATCGGTGTACCTGTGCAAACTGAAATTATCGCAATAACTGACATAAAGAAAAGTGCAGGCACTACTGAAAACACGTAAGCTGAAAGAGTTTTTGAAAGATACATTCTGGCTCTGCTTATAGGCAAAGGACCATAAAAATCTGCTTTACGCTTATCGTGCATATAAGAATAAACTCTGATTGTATAAAAAATTGTAAATATAATAGTCAAAATAAGAACTACCGTTGCAGCAGTTACCTGAAATCCTGCTATTTTATGAGACAATTGAAAATCATCTTCTCCGGACATAATCGATACATAGTCTGGACTTACAATCGACAATGTGAGAATTACAATTGTAAATACACCTGCAAGAATTGAGTACACTGTAAGTGTTCCTGTGCAGGCTTTAAGCTCCCAAAGGAATACTGATAAAATCTGATTTAGTTTATCTTTAAAGGATGCTGTTGATGTCATATCCTGCTGCCCCCATTTCACTGATAAATATTTCCTCAAGAGTAAGCGGAATTGCCGAAATAAACGCTGGCTGTAAAGCTCTGAGTTTTGGCATAAATTCTTCCTCTGTTCCTCGTATTGTTACGTTAAAGATGTTTCCGTTTCTCCACACATTCACAACATTGATGCCTGCAAAAAGATTTGGCACATTAGGCACCTGTGAAAATGCAATCTGAACCTTTCTCAGACCGCATCTGAGGTCATCAATATCTCTTTCCAAAAGCATTTTTCCTCTGTGCATAAGACAAAGTCTGTCGCACAAATCCTCAAGCTCTCGAAGGTTATGAGAAGCGATAACCGCTGTTGTACCGCTATCCGATACCTTCTGAATTATGATTTTCTTAAGAAGGTGTCGAACTACGGGGTCAAGACCATCAAAAATTTCATCAAGAAATATGTATTTCGGGCAGGTTGAAAGACATAAAATCAAAGCCGCCTGTCTTTGCATACCTTTAGACATATTGATAATACTTGCATTTTTGTTTATAGGGAACATCGAGCAAAGTCTGTTATATTCATCTTCACTCCAGTTCGGATACAGCTTTCTGTAAAGAAAAGCTGTGCTTTCAACTGTACTTGAATTATAGAAAAAAGGAAAATCAGAAATAAAAAAGCACTGTCCCTTAGCAACAGGATTGTCGAAATGCTCAATTCCGTCAATCGTGACTGTGCCGCCGTCAGGAGCATATACTCCGGCAAGCATACGCAGAAGTGTTGATTTTCCGCTGCCGTTACTACCTACAAGTCCGATTACTGAGCCATCGTTTATAGTCACAGACATATTGTCAACAGCTACAACTTTGCCGAACTTTTTAGTAAGATTATTAATTTCAATCATTTAAATCGCCTCCGTCATAAACATTGTTAATAATGTCAATCAGCTCGTTTCTGTCAACGCCATAATAATTTGCGTGTCTGACAGCTTGCCGAAAATTATCCATTTCAAGCATTCGTGCAGCTTCTGCACCGAGCTTTTCTGTCACAAAGCTTCCTCTGCCCACTGAGGTAAATATATAGCCGTCAGCTTCAAGCAGCTTATAAGATTTAGCCACAGTATTCGGATTAATACCCAGCTGTGTAGCAAGATTTCTCACAGGCGGAAGCTTATCGCCTTCTTTAAGCACACCTGCAGACGCAAGCTTTATTACGCCTGAATATAGTTGCTCATAAATCGGAACTCTTGAGGAAAAATCAATCTGGAACATTACAACACCTCCCAACCTGTACTATTTGTATTATTTCGTTTAGTACAATTTCAATATATACCTATATCTATAATTTGTCAATACTAATTTAAAAATAACTTTTCAGGAAATCTGTTTTTTAGATTTATTAAAATTATAATTATATTAGAACAATGGTAGATATAGCAGTTATTAAATTGTCATTATTTTGTATCTTGACTTTTTCTCACCTAACTAGCTCTCAATACCCAATATTTTATTATTAAACCGCAAATTATCAAAAAAAGAAAAAAACGAGGCAAAAACCTCGTTTTTCTCTATGCTCACAAAAATAAAAGAAGGAAATAACTATAAAAACATTCAAAACACTTTCGATTTGAATTTGTCATAATTTATCTTATACTTCTATTATAGCAGAAAATAAATTAATTTCAATACCTTTATCAAGAAATTGTAGATTTATGTTATTTTTACACCTATCAGCAAAAGCATATATTATTTTTGTGCTATTTAACCAATTAAAAGAAATTCAATTCCTTGAATAAATATATCCAGAAAAACAACGTAAAGCACGATAACACAGACGAAAAAACTACCGTAACAGCAGACAATTCATAATCGCTGTCCATTTGGCGTGACATTGTGTATGAAGAAATAGCACAAGGTGCACCGAAAAGTCCGATAAGTGATACAAAGTCTACACCCCTTACCCCGAGTAATGCCGCAACACTAAGACAAATTCCGGGAATAACAAGAAGCCTTGAAAGAACACATATCACAAGATTACGTCTGCATCTTTTTACGCTATTGAATTTAAACGATGCACCAAGCACAATAAGTGCAAGCGGTGTTGCTGTACCAGCCATATCTGAAACTGCACTTTCAACTGAAGACGGGAGTTTTAAAGCGAAAACAACTGAAAGAATACCCGCAACAGAACCGATAATAAGAGGATTCTTTGCAATTCCTAAAAGTATTTTACTGAGCTTAATTGTCTTTCCTCTGAAAACTTCCAAAGTTATAACCGCAAGAATATTATACATAGGTATAATTACAGTCACAAGCACGGCTGTC
>JAXJTT010000130.1:0-10271 GCA_036309445.1 Ruminococcus sp.
AGTGAATAGCGAAAAAAATTAAGGGTCGCTTCGCTCCGATTTATTTATTTCGGAGTGAGCAACCCTTGTTTACTTTATAGGAAATTTCAGCATTTCGGTCGGATATATAAGTGTAGAATTATATATAACTATCTGCTGAAATTGTAGACGGTGTCACACCGTCAGCAATAGAAGTCTTCAAAAGTATCAAGGCAGATTGCACCGAGGTGTCCGTCATATCCGCAACCGCAATCTATGGCGATATGGTTGTTTTGAAGAAAGATTATGCTGCGTGAATAGCCGTTGATTTCTTCGTGGATAAAGCGTGTGGGAGTGTGACCTGTTACAAGATATTTGTTTTCAAAATATTTTTTGAAGTAGTCGGGCTTGTTGAAAATCAGTTCGTGAAGCTGATAATCGTCCATATCTTTGTCGGGAGCAAAATTGTCAAGTCCTGCGTGAACAAGCACAAAATCTTTGCCGCCTACGCTTACTTCCTCGTAAAGTGAAAATTCTTCGAGATATTCAAGCACCATTTCCTGCTCGTCTTTTGTCAGCTTGCGAAATTCATCAAGTGTTGCCATTCCTCCGACATTGAGCCATTCGTTCAAGCCTGTGATTTTATCGTCACCAAGCTGAGAAAGGGATTCTTCAGTTATTTCATCTTTCAGCCAGTTGAGGGCTTGCAAAGCCATATATTCGTGATTGCCGAGTATCGGGATTACGTTCGGTCTTTGCATCATATCGAGCAGAATTTTACAGCTTTCCGTGCCTCGGTCTACAACATCGCCCAGAACATAGAGAGTGTCGCTGTCAGAAAAATTTATCATTTTAAGTATGGTGATGTATCGGATATAGTCTCCGTGCAGGTCTGAAATGCAGTAAATCATAGTAATTCTCCTTTGTGTTTGGGTTTGAGGCTGAATGTGTAAATTTGGAGCGAAGCGACCCGAAATTATTCAATATTCATCATTCATTATTCATTAAATATTATTGTCGGGCATTGAAGCTTGTAAGTTAATAAAACTATCTGCCCGAATTGTGAGAGGGGTCACCCCTTGTTGTAGAAGTTTACCATATAGCAGAAAAATATTGTCGGGCATTAAAGCTTGCAGGTTAATAAAACTATCTGCCCGAATTGGATGAAACGTCACGTTTCCAAAGAAAGTCTACGATATAGCAGAAAAATATTGTCGGGCATTAAAGCTTGTAAGTTAATAAAACTATCTGCCCGAATTGGATGAAACGTCACGTTTCCAGAGTCCTGTGCAGAAGAAGACTAGTCCTACTACAAACGGGGTGAAGCCTGCGAGTGCGTCGCCAAGCCAGAATCCGAAATGCTTCATATTCAGAGCAAGTCCGAAAAGCAGGGCAAGTCCGATTCGCATAACTATACCGTCTAAAATTGCGGTAACGAAATTTATCTTGTAGTTTCCGCTTCCGTTGATAAGTGCGTTCATCACGGCACGCAGAGCCGCCGCAAAGAATAAAAGTATTGCTATCGGCACAAAAGCAGGTGCTAGGGCTAAAACGTCTTTGTCTGAGTCTGTTGTGAAAAGTGAGAAAAATTCTGTGGGGAAAAGGATTATAAATGCAGACATCAGTACCGCAATACTGAGTGTGATTGCGGCAAGCGATTTGAGAACCTGTACTACACGGTCATATTTTCGTGCCGCAAGGTTTTGTCCCACCATTGTGGAGCCTGCGGTGTTCATCGCTGTTGAAATGAGGTTTGCCACGCTTGAAACCTTGTTTGCAATTCCTGCAAAGGCTGAAACCGATACACCGTAGGAGTTTATCCATGAGTTTACAAACAGCTTTGAAACCTGTACTGATGCCATTTTTATAGCCATCGGCACACCGAGCTTTATAAGCGACAAAAGCATTTCTTTGTCCCAGTGCAGAAATTCTTTTATATGCACATTAAGCTCAAACTGGCGGCGGTTCTTGATTAGAAAAAGCGTGCAGGCGATAAAGCTTACAGCCTGACTTATCACTGTTGCAAGTCCTGCACCGCCTGCTCCCATATCTAAACCTATTACAAACCACAGGTCAAGAACTACATTCAGCACTGCGGCAAGGCTTATGAAAATAAAGGGGTGTTTTGAGTTGCCCATTCCTCGCAGAATGGCACTGACGATGTTGTAACCATAGATGAAAATAAGTCCGGCCATACACGTTGTAGAGTAGCTCAATGCCCCCTCGTAGGCTTCGGCAGGGGTGTTCATCAGCGTGAGCATATTTTTCTGGAAAATCAGTCCGATAACGCTCAGTGCAGCGGCAAGAAATATCAGGAAAGAAACCATTGTTCCGACAAATTTGCCGAGTTTGTTTCGCTCGCCTGAGCCGATGTATTTTGCAATCAGAACCTGTCCTGCACCCGAAAATCCGATTGCCGCAAAGGTCAGCAGGTTTGACACATCACCGCCTACCGATACGGCTGAAATACCTGCTTTTCCGAGGTGGTTGCCCACGATTATCATATCAGCCATATTGTAGACAACCTGCAACAGGTTTGAGAGAAACAGCGGAAGTGCAAAGACTACAAGCTGTTTTGGTATGTTTCCTTTTGTAAAATCTTTTATCTTGGTACCTTTCATTTTATGTTCTCCGTAAGCATTTTTTCAAGCTCCTTTGCAGGCAGGCTTGGTGTTCTGCCTTTCTTTTTTACAAGCGAAATGTGTCTTTGTTCAATAGGAGTGTCAAGCGGAATTTCGTAGACATTTTCTGCCTGACTTAAAAGAAAATCCTCAGGTACAAAGCCTATGCCGAGATTATGTTCAACAAGCGGCATAATCTGGTCGGCTGTAGCCGCTTCAATATCGGGAGCGAAGGTGCAACCCTGTTTCAGAAATTGTCTGAAATAAAAATCAAAGGTTGAGGTTTTCGGTCCGAGGGCGATTATCGGAAGCTGTGAAAGCTCTTTAAGACTAAGTGGTTTTTCTTTTTCTGAAAGCTCTTTGAAAGCTTCTCCGCAGATTGGAACTTCACGGAAGCTTTTAAGCTTTTTTTCGGTAACTTCACCCTCGTGGTCTAATGGAGTGGTCACGAATGCCAGATCAACAAGTCGGTTTTTAAGCATTGTAAGTGCCTGCGGAGTTGATACGTTTGAGATTTTTATGCGAATACCAGGGTAAAGCTGATGATATTTATTGAGTATCGGCAGAAGATAACTTCTCAGAGCAATTTCACTTGCTCCAATGGTGATAATACCGTTTTCAAGGCTTCTGTTCATTGAAATTTCCGCCTCACCTGCCTGTATGTGTTCAAAGGCAATTGAGATATGCTCGTAAAGCTTTTCACCGTCGGGTGTGAGTTTTACACCCTTGTTTGTACGCATAAAAAGTGTGCAGCCAAGCTCTTTTTCGAGTGTGCGGATTGTTCGTGTGAGGTTTGGCTGGTTGCTGTAGAGTACATCTGCGGCACGGGTTATACTTCTGTATCTTGCCACATAATAGAAAATTCTGTAGTGGTCATAGTTGATGTTCATAATCCACCTCTGCTTATATCAAAATTACATATCGGAAGTATAAAGTATGCATTTTACGTATATCTATATTTGTATTATAATATCGGTAAACCAAGCAAGTCAAGAGAGTTTGAGAAAGTTTGGATAAATTATTGTATTGTGTGTTTTTTTATGTATAATGGACTTGTAAATAGTCCGATTTTAATTGAAAAGGATGTATGAAAATGACAAAGAAAAAAGTTTTTTTCTCTGCCGTGTTTTTTTCTATTGCGATTATGATGTCAGCTTGCTCCTGTATCGGTTCAGATAATACTTCGGCAACAGTGGCAACAACAGCCGAAACAACAATCGAAACAACAATTGAAACAAAAGCTGAAACTACAGTTGCAACAACTTCTGCGGCTACCACTGCAAAGCCTACGCAACCGACAACTTACCCTGCAACAGAGGTTCAGACAACCGTGCAGGAAACTAAGGCAGAAGAAAGCACGCAGGTGAGAGAAGAATTATCTGACGATAAAAAGCCGACAGGCAGTATTGACGAGATGATTGCAAATATGAGCGTTGAAGAAAAGGTAGGGCAGATGTTTTATGTGCGTTGCCCATACAGCAATGCTGTGGAGTATGTTTCAAAATATCACCTCGGCGGTTATATACTTTTCGGAGTTGATTTTGAGGATAAGTCAAAATCAGAGGTTATCTCAGATATTCAAAGTTATCAGGCTGCCGCAGATATTCCGCTTCTTATCGGTGTTGACGAGGAGGGCGGAAGCGTTGTAAGAATAAGCGACAACCCACAGCTTCGTTCATCAAAGTTTCTTTCACCACGCAATACATTTTTGCAAGGCGGCTGGGCTGCTATAGATGCAGATGCAAAGGAAAAAGCAGAGCTTTTGCTCTCGTTGGGAATTAACGTGAATATGGCTCCTGTGTGTGACATCACCTCTGACCCGAATGCATTTATGTATTACCGTTCTTTCAGCGACAATACGGAAAATCAGTGTGAGTTTGTAAGAAGAACTGTTGAGATAAGTCAGAAAAAGGGACTCGGAACAGTCTTAAAGCATTTTCCGGGTTACGGCAATAACGAGGATACTCACACGGGTATTGCATATGATAACAGAGATTATTCAGAGTTTGTCTTAAAAGATTTCAAACCGTTTAAGACAGGTGTAAGCTCAGGTGCGGATTGCGTGCTTGTTTCGCATAATATCGTCAGTTGTATGGACAGCGAATATCCTGCGTCGCTTTCGGAAAACGTACACCGAATTTTGCGTGAGGAGCTTGCGTTTGACGGGGTTATTATGACCGACGATTTATATATGGACGCAATCAGAAATTACACAGGCTCAGAGTCTGCGGCTGTTTTTGCGGCAAAATGCGGAAACGATATCCTCTGTTGCACAGACGTTGAACAGCAGTATCCTGCAGTTGTAAATGCTGTGTATAACGGTGAAATTCCGATTGAACAGATAAACAAATCTGTAAAGCGTATCCTTAAGTGGAAGCAGGAACTTGGGATTTTGTGAGGGTTTGATTTTTTATAATACAAGTTGAAAAAGGGATTGTCTCACTAAAAACAGTGAAACAATCCTATTTTTTACCGTTGAATTTAATTTAATAACTGAAAAATTTTATGGGCTGTTTCGCTTTTATCAGTGAAACAGCCCGTTTAGGTTTGTATTGATAATTATTTTTGCTTTCTTCTTGCGGCAAAGCCTGTGAGGATAAAGAAAACCACGGCTGTAGCAACAAGAATAACAACGCTTTCAAGGTTTGTTACTGTATGGTCGCCAAAGCTGTAAACCACACCAAGCTCTGCTTCCAGAGCAGGGATAACCTCTGCTGAAATTTCTGCAGGAACATCTGCAAAACAGTCGGTGAAAGAAGTTTCCATAAAGAGCTGTCTTAAAACACTGCCTGCGTGTGACAGCGGGAAGCACTTTACAACTGTGCCTACAGACTCAGGCAAAGAGCCGACAGGAATGTAAATGCCCATTACAAAGCCTGCGAGTGTGCCGATTACGGTGCAGATTGCAGAATATGCCTTTTCGCTTGAAATGAACATAGCAAAGAACATAATCATTGAAGTTGATGCAAGTACATCTAAAATAATAACTCCGATTACTTTGAGCATACTTACAAAGCTTAAAAGCTGACCGCCGTTTGCTACAATGTAAATCTCGCCTAAGACAAGACCAAACAAAGTGAGCATCAATGTGATTGCAGAAAGGCTTAAAATGTAACCTAAAGTGATTTTTCCTCTGCTGATTGGTGAGCAGTAAAAATCTTTGATAATACCTTTTGATTTATCGTTTACAATGGCAACCGCACCTAATGCACTTGATAACGGCATTACCGCCATAAGTCCTGCCATAATCCAGCTGTCTGTAAAAACTCGTGGGTTTTTCAGGTTCATTTCTTCAACTCCGCTTGCAAGCTGGTCGCCTAAAAACAGAGCGTAAAGTCCGATGATTATAATGAGTGTAAGTAGTGACGCAAAAACTGCACCTTTATCTTTAAAGAAATTTTTTGTATTTCGTTTTATAAATGCAAGCATTAACGAATCTCCTTTCCCGTAACGGCTACAAACAGATTATCCATTGTGCCCTTTTGTACTTCAAAGTCGAAAATATAATCTTTTAATTCATCTACCATAGGTAATGCCGCAAAGGTAGACTTGATTGAAATGTGCAAAGACTCTTTGATTGTCTTGTACTTGATGTTTTTGGATTTCAATACGCTTTTTAAATTATCCATCTGATTTTTCTTAGGATAAATTTTTAAAATATCTGAAACATAACGGCTTTTGAGGTCAACAGGTGTGCCTTGTGCGGCAATTTTGCCGTTGTCCATAATTACAACATAGTTGGCGTTTTCGGCTTCTTCAAGATAATGAGTTGTGAGGAAAACCGTAATGCCGTGTTCTTTCTGAAGCTTCTGCACGGTATCCCACACAGCAAGTCTTGTCTGTGGGTCTAAGCCTGTGGTTGGCTCATCAAGGAAAAGGATTTTCGGGGTGTTTATCAACGCTCTTGCGATGTCAGCACGTCTTCTCTGACCGCCCGAAAGCTTGCCGTAAGGTCTGTTCAGAAATTCTGTAACACCAGCTTTTTCAGCGGCAGACATAACCGCTTCTTTAAGCTTTTTGCCCTTCAAGCCGTAAAAACTTCCACGGAACATAAGGTTATCCTTAACCGACAAAAGAGGGTCCAGAAGGCTTTCCTGAAAAACTGCACCGATTTCACTGCGGATTTTGTTATCTTCTTTGCCCAAAACTCTGCCGCTGACTGTAACCTTGCCGCTGTCTGGCTTTAAAAATGTATTCAAAATACTGATTGTTGTTGATTTACCTGCACCGTTCGGTCCTAAGAACGCAAACAGACTGCCTTCTTCAACATAAAAGCTGATGTTGTCAACGGCTTTTAAGTCACCATAATTTTTGCTTAAATTCTCTATTGTAATTGCATTACTCATCGTTGTTGCTCTCCTTGTTTAACTGTTGTTTGATTATTTTGTTGATGTGTTCGGAATCCTTCTTCATCTGGAGCATAATAAACCCGAAGATTATAAAGTATATTATAACTATAAACCCGACAATAGACAGTAAAGTGAGCCATTCAAAGGGGAACCACTTGAACACACAACCGCCCATACCGAAAACTACGGCTGTAATGTCAATCAGGTCTACTATGATAAGCACAGGCAAACTGCGTTTGAGAGTGAAAATATCAGTAATAGCCATAAGTCCCGTGATTGTCAGAGCTACAATAAAAAACTGTATAACAGATTGAGAATTTATCTGAGATGTCAGTGATAAAATCAAAGTCTGCCATGTGAATGCATGAACCAAAATCATAATATAATGATTGAATTTTTCTTGAAATTTTTTCATAACACTTCTCCTTATATATCAAACTTTGCTTTGAAATCTTTTAAGTAGTGACGGTTCACAATCTGTACTTCTCCGTTTGTGAGCGTAACTTCCATCTTTCCGTTCAAAAGAGGTCGTACACTGCTTAACTTGCGGATATTCAGAATACAGTTTTTACTGATTCGCACAAAGTCTTCTTTCGGCATTGATTCTTCAAGGTGATAAAGCTTCTGGTCTGTTTCGTAAACTTTATCCTTGCAATAAATAAAGGTGTGTTCGTCAACGCTTTCTATATAGAAAACCGAAGCTATCGGCAGGACGTAGATTTTATCATCAATTCTTCCCTTTAGCCGAAAGTTTTCCGACTCTAAAATATTAATAACTTTTTGCAGATTTTCATTTATGTATGAACATCTTATTGTTACTTCTGTTTCTTCTGCAGAGTTGTCTTGAATTACTGTGATTTTCATAATATCTCTCCCTTGCAAAGCTATAATATCAAATTGGTTTTGAAATTGGAAGTCTTTTTCGGTAAGTTGCTTTTTTTAAAAGGTAAAGTGCATAAGTGCAACGAAAAATGCATTTTATTGGAGTGCATCACGCTTAAAAACTGAAAAACTTAAGGTTTATACGCAGATATTCTCGAGAAAGAAAGTTTTGTTAAAATCCGACTTCTTTAACGAACTAAAATGCTTTACATTACCTTTATGATGCGATAAAATATAATAATAGAGATAAATTATTAAAAAACGAGGGTGAAAATATGACAAATGCAAATTTATCAATGCTCTGTGATTTTTATGAGCTTACAATGTCAAACGGCTATTTCAAAAACGGATATTATAAAAAGAATGTTTATTTTGATTTGTTTTTCAGAAAAGTGCCTGATAAGGGCGGTTTTGCGATTGCTGCAGGTCTTGAGCAGGTTATTGACTATATCAAAAACCTTCACTTCTCAGATGATGATATAAAATATCTTGAAAGCAAGAAAATTTTTGACAAGGATTTTCTTGAGTATCTTAAGAATTTTAAGTTTACAGGCGATATCTACGCTGTGCCTGAGGGAACTCCTGTGTTCCCGAATGAGCCTATTCTCACTGTAAAGGCTCCTGCGATTGAAGCTCAGCTTATTGAAACATTTTTACTTTTGACAATAAATCATCAGACTCTGATTGCTACAAAGGCTAACAGAATTGTGCGTGCGGCTCAGGGCAAGACTGTGCTTGAGTTTGGTGCAAGACGTGCTCAGGGTGCAAGCGGTGCTGTTGACGGTGCAAGAGCTGCATATATAGGCGGCTGTGCAGGAACAGCCTGTGCACTCACTGACGAGCTTTACGGTGTGCCGGCAGGTGGTACAATGGCTCATTCGTGGATTCAGATGTTTGACAGTGAATACGATGCTTTCAGAACCTACTGCGAACTTTATCCTGATAATCCTACACTTCTGGTTGACACATACAACACACTCAAAAGCGGTGTGCCGAATGCAATCAAGGTGTATAAAGATGTGCTTGAGCCAATGGGTGTTAAGGAATTTTCTATCAGACTTGATTCAGGCGATATTTCATATCTTTCTAAAAAAGCGAGAAAAATGCTTCTTGCGGCAGGAATTGAAAACTGCCATATCGTTGCCTCTAACTCACTCGACGAGTATCTTATAAGAGATTTGATGATGCAGGGTGCAGAGGTTGACGTTTTCGGTGTTGGCGAGCGTCTGATTACTTCTGCAAGCTCTCCTGTTTTTGGCGGTGTGTATAAGCTTGTTGCGGTTGAAAACGAAAACAGCGGTGAGATTATACCGAAAATCAAGGTCAGCGAAAACACAGCAAAAATCACAAATCCACATTTCAAGAAGCTTTACAGATATTATGACAACGAAAGCGGAAAGGCTCTTGCAGATGAGCTTTGCGTGTTTGATGAGGTTGTGAATGACTCACTTCCTCGTACAATTTTTGACCCGAATGCAACATGGAAAACAAAGACACTTACTGATTTTACAGCCAAGGAATTGCTTGTACCGATTTTCAAAAACGGCAAATGTGTTTATGAGTCACCAAAGATTGACGAAATTGCAAAGTATTGCAAAGAGCAGATTTCTCTCCTCTGGGACGAGGTAAAGCGTTTTGAAAATCCACACGATTATTACGTTGACCTCTCAAAAAAGCTCTGGGATATTAAGAATATATTGCTTAATATTCATAGCGTATGAGCAATTTTCAAAAAGAATTGCCAAACAGAAAACATCCAAGACTTGATAATTTTGATTACAGTTCAGATGGTGCATATTTCATAACAATATGTACGCAAAATAAAAAATGTTTGTTATCCCGTATTGTAGAACAAGAACCGACTTTGGTAGAAGTTGAATATACCGAGTATGGTAAAGTAGCAAAAAAACAATTATTATTACTTGAGCAAAGATATCCGTTTGTTCAAGTAGCTCAATACGTTATAATGCCTAACCATATACACATAATTTTAGTTATAGAAAATACAGCACCTAAAGAAAACTTTCGTACTACGGTTTCGGATATAATCTGTGCGTATAAATCATTAACCACAAGGGAATGTAAGAAAATATCTCCTGTTGAAAAAGTATTTCAGACATCGTTTTATGAACATATTATACGTGGAAAAGAAGATTATGAGGAAATAGTGAAATATATTTACGAAAATCCTCTTCGGTGGAAATTCGATAAGATGTATTCGGAAGAATATACCTGAAACTATGTTGATGATAGTTTTCCGTTATAACGCAGAGCGATTTGGTGTTAAACAAACATATATTTACATCGTAGGGCGGGGGCTTGCTCCCGCCGTGAAATATCTATGTTTTTGGTGGTAGATGATATTTTACCATACGATATATCGGTTAATTATATTTTATAAAACATATATTTTTAATGGGATAACTTTTCGGCGGGAGCAAGCCCCCGCCCTACGTTATAA
>JAXJTT010000131.1:0-12578 GCA_036309445.1 Ruminococcus sp.
ATGTTTATTCACTGCCTTACGAGCGTTGGTATCCCAAATGCTACGAAAAGCTGGGAGGAGTCCCCGGTATTCAGGAAGTTTTGTTTTCAATTACACACAACAGAGGTTGCTTTGGTGCTTGTAATTTCTGTTCACTTGCTTTTCATCAGGGCCGTGCAGTTTCTGTACGAAGCAAAAAAAGTGTAATTGAAGAAGCAAAGAGCTTTCTTGAAAATCCGAAATTTACCGGTAATATAAGCGACGTAGGCGGTCCTACGGCGAATTTCAGACTTCCTTCTTGTGAAAAACAGAAGAAATACGGCTTGTGTAAGGACAGAAAATGTCTCGCACCAACACCTTGCCCGAATATGCAGGTTGACCACAGCGAGTATCTTGAGCTTTTGCGTGAGCTTCGCAGACTCGACGGAATCAAGCGTGTGTTTATCCGAAGTGGTATCCGTTTTGATTATCTTATGGAAGATGAAAGTGATGAGTTTTTTGCTGAACTTATCAAGTATCATATCAGCGGTCAGCTAAGGGTTGCCCCTGAGCATTGTTCAGCGGCTGTGCTTGACAGAATGGGTAAGCCTCATATCGAAACATACAAAAGATTCTGCAAAAAATTCTATGACCTGACAGACAAGGCTAAGAAAGACCAGTATGTTGTGCCTTATCTTATGAGCTCACATCCGGGTTCAACACTCAAAGATGCAGTAGAGCTTGCACTTTTCTGTAAACGTGAGAATATTCATCCGAAACAGGTTCAGGATTTTTATCCGACACCGGGTACAATTTCTACTTGTATGTTCTATACGGGCATAGACCCCTACACAATGAAAGATGTATATGTTCCGAAAACAGAAGAAGAAAAGTCACTTCAAAGAGCGTTGTTACAGTATTTTATCCCCGAAAACAAACAGCTTGTAGTTAAAGCACTGATAAAAGCAGGCAGACGAGATCTTATTGGTAATGATAAAAAGTGCCTCGTGACTCCTCTTGCAGGTCAGACTCAGGGCGGATATTCTAAAAATACTAATGCAAACAATGCAAAACAACGCAAAACCAAAGACAAATTTGCTAAATACAGAAGAAAAAAGAAGTAATTTTTAATCTGATTGTATACTGTTCGATATTTAGGTATTGACCAATAAGTCGTTTTTCGGTATACTTATCTATATATAAAATACACAAAGAAAGGATTTGTAAAAAATGGGTGTGTATGAAGAATTAGTTGCCAGAGGTCTTATCGCTCAGGTAACTGACGAAGAAGAAATTAAAGAGCTTGTAAACAGCGGTAAGGCTGTATTCTATATTGGTTTTGACCCGACAGCTGACAGTCTCCATGTAGGTCACTTTATGGCACTTTGCCTTATGAAGCGTTTGCAGATGGCTGGCAATAAGCCTATTGCACTTATCGGTGGCGGTACTGCGATGATTGGTGATCCATCAGGCAGAACTGATATGCGTCAGATGATGACTCCTGAAACAATCCAGCACAATGTTGATTGCTTCAAGGTTCAGATGGCAAAGTTTATTGACTTCTCAGACGATAAGGCTATGCTTGTAAACAACGCTGACTGGCTTATGGACTTAAACTATGTAGACGTTTTAAGAGAAGTAGGCTCACATTTCTCAGTAAACAGAATGTTGACAGCTGAGTGCTACAAGCAGAGAATGGAAAAGGGTCTTAGCTTTCTTGAGTTTAACTATATGATTATGCAGAGCTACGATTTCTATGCTCTTTACAAGAAGTATGGTTGTAATATGCAGTTTGGCGGTGACGACCAGTGGAGCAATATGCTCGGCGGTACAGAGCTTATCAGACGTAAGCTTGGCAAGGACGCATATGCTATGACAATCAACCTTCTCCTTAACTCAGAGGGTAAGAAGATGGGTAAAACTCAGTCAGGTGCTGTGTGGCTTTCTGCTGAAAAGACAAGCCCATACGATTTCTACCAGTATTGGAGAAATGTTGACGACGCTGATGTAATCAAGTGTATAAAGATGCTTACATTTATTCCTCTTGAAGAAATCGCAGAGCTTGAGAAGCTTGAGGGCAGTGAACTTAACAGAGCAAAAGAAATTCTTGCATATGAGCTTACAAACCTTATTCACGGTAAGGAAGAAGCTGATAAGGCACAGGAAGCAGCAAGAGCATTGTTTGGCAGCAACACAAATACTGACAATATGCCTTCAACAGAGCTTTCTGAAGAAGATTTCACAGACGGTGCAATCCAGATTCTTGACCTCCTTACAAAATGCTCACTTATCCCTTCAAAGGGCGAGGGCAGACGTCTTATCCAGCAGGGCGGCGTATCAGTAGACGGTGAGAAAATCACCGACGTATATGCTCCTGTTACAAAAGAGAACTTTGAAAAAGGTTATGTTGTAATCAAAAAGGGTAAAAAAGTTTTCCATAAGGCTATTTTTGCCTGATAAATCAGGTGATTAAATTATAAGGAGTTTTGAGGTATGAAAAAGTTTTTTTCTGAATTTAAAACATTTGTAATGCGTGGAAACGTGCTTGACCTTGCAGTCGGTGTTATCATCGGTGCGGCTTTTCAGGGTATCGTAACATCACTTACTGAGAATATTATTTCTCCTATTATTGGTCTGTTTGGCGGTATGAACTTTGATGAGTTTGCTTGGGAAGTTACTGAAACTGTTACAATCAGCTACGGTAAATTCCTTACAGCTGTAATCAACTTCATCATAATGGCTTTCGTAGTATTCCTTATCGTAAAACTTGTGAATAAGGTTATGACTATCGGCAAGAAGCCAGAACCTAAGGCAGAGCCAACTACTAAGAAATGTCCTTTCTGTATGAGTGAAATTGATATCAAGGCTGTTAAATGCCCACATTGCACAAGTGATATCCCTGCAGAAACAAAGAAAAAATAATACATAAGATTTTGGCGGACTATTGCATAAGCATAAGCGATAGTCCGTTCTTTATTTTATAAATTATAAATTTGACAAATGTTTACTTATGTTATATATTTAACTTATATTTTGTCAAGAGGTAGAATGTTATGGAAATTATTACTACGATTTACAACTTTTTGTGGGGTGATTTATTTGCAATCCCGCTTCCGTCGGGCGGCTCAATAGGCATATCACTTCTGGTGCTGTTGCTTATTCCTGCAGGCTTGTTTTTTACAATACGTACAAAATTTCTGCCTATACGTTGTTTTCCCGAAATGCTCAGAATAACCGTAGAGAAAAAGAACGGTAATAAAAAAAGCGGTGCAATATCAGGTTTTCAGGCACTCATAGTTTCAACTGCAACCCGTGTCGGTATGGGTAATATGGTTGGAGTTGTAGCCGCAATTTCAGCAGGCGGTGCAGGTGCAGTGTTCTGGATGTGGATTACAGCCCTTATAGGTTCGTCAACGGCTTTTGTTGAAGCAACACTTGCTCAGCTCCAAAAAGAAAAAGACCCGCTATACGGTGGTTTTCGTGGTGGTCCTGCATACTATATTCACAACTTTTTTGCAAAGGGTAAGAATAAACGCCGTACAGTAATTGCAGTGCTGTTTGCATTGTCGGGACTTTTGTGCTGGTGCGGTGTAAGTCAGGTAATAGGCAATTCCGTTACATCTGCTTTTTATAATGCTTTTGAAATTCCACCCATTGTTTCAACCGTAGTTTTAGTTGCTTTAGCCGCTGTAATTGTTCTCAGAAAAAACGCAACAGTAAAGGTGCTTGATATAATTGTACCTGTAATGGCATTTTTTTATTTCGCAATAGCACTCTTTGTAATTTTTAAAAACTTTGCTCAGCTTCCTGCTGTTTTCACCCGTATTTTTGAAGAGGCTTTCGGTCTTCGTCAGGTTGTTGCAGGCGGATTCGGTGCGGCTCTTATGAACGGTGTCAAGCGTGGATTATTCTCAAATGAAGCAGGTTCCGGCTCAGCTCCTTGTGCCGCTGCCGCCGCAGATGTAAGTCATCCTGCAAAATCAGGTCTTTTTCAGGCTTTCGGTGTGTTTATTGATACAATTGTAATCTGCAGTTGCACAGCTATGATTATGTTATTAGCTCCTGAGAATCTTTTGAACGGATTGCAGGGTATGGAACTCTTACAAACAGCTATGAATTACCATTTTGGTGAGATGGGTGTGATTTTTGTTGCAATAACTTTGTGGCTGTTCAGCTTCTCTACATTTATCGGTATTCTGTATTACGCACGCTCTAATGTAGCTTACCTTTTCGGTGACAACTGGACTTCTCAGACAATATTTAAGATAATAGCACTTGTTATGCTCTTTATCGGAGGTCTTGCCGCATATACATTCGTGTGGGATTTAGGCGATATCGGTGTAGGTCTTATGACTATTTTCAATATGATTGCAATAATCCCGATGTCAGGGCAGGCGATAAAATCTCTCAACGAGTACACATCACAGCGTAAGCTTGAAAGAAAAAAGTCTAATAAATAATAAAGCAACCCCGTCAGAAACATAGAATTGATGTTCCTGACGGGGTTAATCGTATTAAAAAGTATATGTAATTTATTTAAATTCTTTTTGTTTTTAACTATCTGTTCGGATTGGATTCAGCATTACGTTGTTTTTTTATCCTCTGCTTAAACGCTCTTATTTTTGCACCGTAGCGGCTTAACTTAATAACACCCATCAACAGCATACCTACACCTGCACCCTGCAGAAAATCTGTTCCTATGCTTATAAATGTATAATCATTGTATAAGCTTGTGTCTCTTAAAATCAGGCTTACAACCTGACATAACATAGCTACCGCAATACATAAACGTAGTTTTTTATTATTGTTTTCTGTTTCTGTATTTGTATAGTCTACTGCCTGTAATACTGTTTCCTTTGTTTCTTTATCCATAATCTCGCTTTTCCTTTCACCGTTTAGAATTTCTCGTAAGTCAACTTCATAAAAATCAGATATTTCTATCAAAATGTCCAGATCGGGCATATTGTTTCCGTTTTCCCAACGAGATATCGTTCTGCTTGATACATTGAATTTTTCAGCAAGTTGTTCTTGCGTAAGTTCTTTTTCTTTTCGAAGTTCCTTTAAGAAAACTCCGATTTTTTTCTGATCCATATTCTTGTATTTCCTCCTTTCGAGATTATCATAGCAAAAGTTACAGTAAAAAAACACGACAC
This sequence comes from Ruminococcus sp., assembly GCA_036309445.1. Classification (GTDB taxonomy): domain Bacteria; phylum Bacillota; class Clostridia; order Oscillospirales; family Acutalibacteraceae; genus Ruminococcoides. The sequence goes on from JAXJTT010000131.1 coordinate 5,112, forward strand.
AAAGCGAGAAATGCCCTGTTTTTCGACCCGACAACCTGTGTCTGGCACCAAAATCGGTAAATTTTGCCGTTTATATAAGAAATTAACGTATATAATAGCCTGCAAGTGAGTTTAGTATAGCATTAAAATATTACATTTGCAATCTTTCTTTTCAGGTTGAATTTTTTGTTATAAAAAGGTATAATAAAATTACGAATGTTTTTCAACGGCTATTTTCAGATAGCTATAATACATTAAAATAAAAAAACTAAAGGGGATAAGTTATGAGCAGATTAACTGACGCTTTTTTTGAAAATATAATGGGTAAAAGAGTTGCTTTTATCGGTATAGGCACAAGCAATCTACCGCTTATAAAGCTTTTTGCCGATAAAGGTGCAAAAGTAACTGCCTGCGACAGACAGAGTTTTGAAAATCTCGGAGAAAACGCAGTAAAGGCTAAAGAATACGGAGCAGAGCTTGTTCTGGGTGATGACTACTTATCTAAAATTGATGCAGATATAGTTTTCCGTAGCCCCGGCACTCCTTTCTATAAAGATGAGCTTGTTAATCTCCGTAATAAAGGTGTTGTGCTTACCTCTGAGATGGAAGTTTTCTTTGACCTTTGCCCGTGCAAAACTATTGCCGTTACAGGCTCGGACGGAAAAACCACAACCACAACAATCATCTCTGAGCTTCTCAAGGCAAGCGGTGTGAATGTAAGACTTGGCGGTAACATCGGCAAGCCGTTACTCCCTGAGATTGAAAGTGTAAGCGAAACAGATTGTGCTGTTGTTGAGCTTTCAAGCTTCCAGCTTATTTCAATGCGTAAGAGTCCTGACGTTGCAGTAGTGACAAATCTTGCTCCTAACCACCTTGATATACATAAGGATATGCAGGAGTATGTAGACTCAAAGAAAAACATCATTCTTCATCAGAATGCATTTTCTAAGACTGTTCTTAATCTTGACAATGAAATTACAAACGATTTTTCAGAGTCAGTAAGAGGTCAGCTTGCAAAGTTCAGCATTAAACAAAAGCTTTACAACGGTGCTTACCTTGACGGTACAACAATCTGTTACTCAGATTACGGCAAGGTGACAGAGATTATGGATATTTCTGATATTAAAATTCCGGGTATGCACAATGTAGAAAACTACCTTGCGGCTATCAGTGCAGTGTGGGGTATGGTAGATGTTGACACTATTGTTGCAGTTGCAAGAACTTTCGGCGGTGTAGCTCACAGAGCAGAGTTTGTAAGAGAGTATAATGGTGTAAAGTATTATAATGACTCTATCGCTTCAAGCCCTACAAGAACAGCACTTGGTACACTTTCTCTTTATGATGAGAAAATAATTATTATCGCAGGCGGATATGATAAGCATATACCTTATGAACCACTCGGTCCTGTTATCAATGATAAAGTAAAGGTTCTTATCCTTATGGGAGATACTGCGGAAAAGATTGAAAAAGCAGTAAAAGAAGCTGAAAACTATAACGCAGACGAAATAACAATTGTTACGGTTGAGAATATGGAACAGGCTGTAGAAATGGCTGTGCAGTATGGTGTTGAGGGCGATATTGTATCTCTTTCACCTGCAAGTGCGAGCTTTGGTTTGTATAAAAACTTTGAAGAAAGAGGAAATCACTTCAAATCAATCGTAAATTCTTTATAATAAAGGTATGTATATGAAAAATCTTATTTTTGATTTATGTAATGCAACAGGAATCTCAGGTGATGAAAAGGCGATAGCTGATGTTTGTATAGAAAAGCTTGCTCCTTTCGCTGAGGTTTCTACTGATAAAAACTCAAACGTAATTGCGGTACTGGGTAATAAAGAAGCCGACAAAACTATTTTGCTCGATGCACATATGGACAGAATCGGTTTTATAGTTACTCAGATTAACAGCAACGGATTTGTAAAAGTTGACTCCTGTGGCGGAATTGATATCCGTACACTTGCAGATACAGCAGTTATAACAAGCGGCAAAGATAGAATCACAGGTGTTGTTTGTTGCAATCCTCCGCACCTTTCAGACGGAAACGAAGATAAAGCTGTTTCTATGGATAAGGTGTGGATTGACTTCGGTATGCCTTATGACGAGGTTATTAAAAAGGTTAAAATCGGTGACAGCCTTACTTTCCTGAATAACCCTATGGAGCTTCTCAATAATCGTATTGCGGCTGCGGCACTCGATAACAGATGCGGTGTGGCTTCTCTTATCAGATGTGCCGAGCTTCTCAGTGATGAAAAACTTGATTATAAGGTTGTAATTTTACTCAGCACACAGGAAGAAACCTTTGGCACAGGTGCAAAAACAGGAGCTTTTTCACTTTCTGCAGATGAATCAATCGTAGTTGATGTAAGCTTTGCGTCACAGCCTGATGTAAGCGGACAGTACGTAGGTATTGAGCTTTCAAAAGGTCCTATGATTTGTATTTCTCCTATTCTTAACAGAGAAATGACAGATAAGCTGATTGAAATTGCAGAAAAAGAGTCCATTCCTTTCCAGTATGAGCCTATCTCAGCTTCAACAGGTACAAACGCTGATCATATTTCTGTAACAAAATCAGGTGTAAAAACAGCGTTGGTATCCATTCCGCAGAGAAATATGCACACACAGAATGAGATTATAGCTATTGACGATGTAGAAAATACAGCAAAACTTATTGCAGAATACATTAAGGGCGGAGGTGTAGCAAATGGTTGATTTTGCGTTGCTCGAAAAGCTTTGTATGGCTGATTCAATATCAGGCGATGAAGGTGAAGTAAGAAAAATAATTCTTGATGATATCACTCCGTTTGCAGATGAAATCACCGTAGACAACCTTGGCAATATTATTGTATATAAAAAGGGAACAGAAACTCCTGCAGAAAAACTGATGCTCTCTGCACATATGGACGAAGTCGGATTTATGGTCACAGATATTACTTCTGACGGATATATTAAATTTGATGAAGTAGGCGGAATTGACAGACGAGTAGTACTTGGCAAAGCTGTAACTATCGGTAAAAATAAAGTAAACGGTGTTGTAGGTATCAAGCCTGTTCATCTTTCAAAGGGTGACGACCGCAGTGCCATTCCTTCTTTTTCATCAATGTATATTGATATCGGTGCAACAAGTAGAGAAAATGCTCTTGAATACGTAAAATACGGTGACAGCATAAACCTCATTTCCTTTTTCGAGAAAAATGACTATACAATTAAAACAAAGGCTATTGATGACAGATTCGGTTGCCTTGTTCTTATTGATATGATAAAAAAAGACCTTCCTTACGATATGTACTTTACATTTGTTGTTCAGGAAGAAGTTGGCTTAAGGGGAGCAAAAACTGCATCATATACAGTTGACCCTGATTATGCAATAGTTGTAGAAACCACAACTGCCGCAGATGTTCCGAATGTAGAAGAAAGCAAACAGGTTTGCAATCTCTCGGAAGGTGCTGTTATTTCTGTTATGGACAGACGCACCATATACGACAAAAGAATGGTTGAAATGGCTTTTGAATCTGCAAAAAAATCAGGTGTAAAAGCTCAGTACAAGCGTGCTGTTGCAGGCGGTAATGATGCAGGTGCAATACATCAGAGCAGGGGAGGAGTGCGTACTCTTGCAGTATCACTTCCTTGCAGATATCTTCACAGCGGCATAACTGTTGCAAATGTCGAAGATTGTCGGTCGGTGATGGATATTGTATATGATTTATCCTGCCGCATAGCAAACGGAGAGTATGAAAGAAAGGAATCAGAAAAATGATATTGTCTTCCGAGAAAACAAATGATTTTGTTGCATTGGTAAGCGGCATAAGTGAAACCGACCCGTTTGTCTGCCGTATTGTTTCACTTTATATGAGTTATCGTCCTTCGTTGCCTTTTGTTGATTATTGGGTAGTAATTGATGATGACAGCAAGAAATGTACGGGTGCAATTGCAAGAAGCGGAACAGACTTTATTTTGTGCTTGACTGATGAGTCTGATATAGATGAAATTTCTTCTTTTATGCGTGTTGCAGGTGCATCAACCGTGATTTGCAGCGGCAGATACGAGCTTGACTTATTTGGCTACAAATCAAGTCAGGGACCGATTTTATCCAGAAATAATCAGTCCGACTCTCAGACTGAAATTGAATTAACAGTTCCAAATATAAAAGATGCTTATTCTCTTATCGTAGCATCTGCAGATGAAAATTTCACACCACCGTCATTTGATGATTTTTACGTAGATGTAAATCATAAACTCAGACACGAAACAATGAGATTGTTCGGTGTTTGTGAGGAAAATACACTTGCAGCAGTTGCAATGACAGTTGCAGAAAGTGATAAGGGTGCTGTAATCGGTGCAGTAGCGTGTTTGCCCGAAATGAGAAATAAAGGCTACGGCTCTTACATAGTAAATCGCCTTACAGATACCCTTGTAGCTGAGGGCAAGTGTGTGTATGTGCATAGGGCAGAAAAGGCAAATAAAGCTTTTTATGAAAATCTGGGCTTCAATCAAATTGATGTCTGGCGTGAATACCATTTTGAAGGATGATGAATTTTGAGTTTTTTTAATATAGATACAAGAGTTTTAGAAGCGGCAGAAAAAGCTATGGAGCTTTGCCGTGAAAAGTTTGCTGAAATAGAGGACATTCAGGAATATAATCAGCAAAAGATGATTAAGGCTTTTCAGGAAGCGGCTATCAGAGAGAGCCATCTTGCAGGCTCTACAGGTTATGGTTACGATGATTACGGCAGAGATGCACTTGACAGAGTATATGCCTATGTTTTTGATGCCGAAGATGCCCTTGTAAGACATAATTTTGTAAGCGGCACACACGCTCTTACTGTTGCTCTTTTTGGTATGCTCAGACCAAATGATACAATGCTTTCCGTAACAGGTATGCCATACGATACCATTCGTTCAGCAATCGGTATCGAGGGTAACTACCCCGGTTCTATGAAGGATTTCGGAATTAATTTTGAAATGGTAGACCTTAAGGAAGACGGTACGGTAGATTATGAAGCCATTGAAAAAAGACTTGAGCAGGATAAGCCGAAAATGGTTTATATTCAGCGTTCAAGAGGCTACAGCACTCGTCCGTCGCTTACATACAGAGAGATTAAGAAAATCTGTGACATTTCAAAGAAAAAATCTCCTAAGTCTATTATTATGCTTGATAACTGCTACGGTGAATTTGTAGAGAAAATCCAGCCTATGACAGTTGGTGTTGATATTATGGCGGGTTCACTTATCAAAAATGCAGGTGGCGGTATCGCTCCAACAGGCGGTTATATTGCTGGTAAGAGAGAGCTTGTTGAAATGTGTGCGTACAGACTTACAACTCCGGGAACAGGCAAAGAGATTGGTGCAACTCTCGGAAACAACAGAGAGTTGTTTATGGGTGCTTACCACGCACCGCATGTGTCTTGTGAGGCTTTGAAGACTGCTGTTTTTGCTTCTGCACTCTTTGAAATCCTCGGTTATGAAACAACACCGAGCTACAACGAGAACAGGGGAGATATCATTCAGTTAATTATGCTTGGCGATACTGAAAAGCTTTGCAGATTCTGCGAAGGTATCCAGAGTGGTTCGGCTGTGGACAGTTTTGTAAAGCCTGAACCATCAGATATGCCGGGATATGAAAGTAAGGTTATTATGGCGGCAGGTGCTTTTACACTCGGTTCATCAATCGAGCTTTCAGCAGATGCACCGTTGCGTGAGCCTTATGCTGTCTGGATGCAGGGCGGCCTGAATTTTCACAGCGGTAAGCTCGGTGTAATGCTTGCAGCTGACAAAATTTTAAAAGATAATAATTAAGCTTTTAGAAGTCACGTGTCTGTATTGATGCGTGACTTTTTATATAATAATTGTTATTTAGTCGATAAAATGAAATAATTTGAAAATTTTAAAATATTTTCAAAAAAAGTGTTGACATTTTGATACAGCAGTGATATAATATCAATCGTTGAGTTGAGAGAGACACAACAAAGTAAATATGCGAGTGTGCTGGAATAGGCAGACAGGCACGTTTGAGGGGCGTGTGTTTCACGACGTATGGGTTCAAGTCCCATCACTCGCACCAAAAGCTATCAACTTTGGTTGGTAGCTTTTTTTAATTTCTAAAAAATGATTTTAACAGGCTCTGAAAATATTTCAAATTTTTTATAAAAAACTTAAAAATAGTGTTGACAATTCAATATCACTGTGATATAATATCTATCGTTGAGTCGAGAGAGACACAACAAAATAAATATGCGAGTGTGCTGGAATAGGCAGACAGGCACGTTTGAGGGGCGTGTGTTTCACGACGTATGGGTTCAAGTCCCATCACTCGCACCAAAGGCTATCAACTTCGGTTGGTAGCCTTTTTTTAGCTTCTATGTCAATAGTGTGATAAATTTTAAAATGAAATGCAATGGTAATGCAAAAAAAGCGTCGTCATTGTATTTTTTGCTATATTATGGTATAATTTAACAAAAAGGAGGTATAATATGGTTTATTCTTCAATTGAGCAAATATGCGATGAATTTCAAATTGACTCTTCATTAGATATATCTACAATAATAAGTGAATTAACAAAAAAGCAAAAGGATTTGCATCCTGATGCAAACCCTAACTACAGTGAAGATGATTTAAAGATGTTTTCAAGAATTAATGATGCAAAAGATTTTTTAAGACAAGTAGATAAAAACGCATTGGTTCCTCTCTCAGAGGTTATTAGTATTATTAAGTCGATAAATAATAAGGAACTCACATCCTTAGAAAAAGAAGAAAAAATGCAAATAGGTATAAAGACAAAAACCCAGGAAATAGTTAAATCTATTAAAAGCTATTATCTTCCCAGAAAACTAACGGTTGCCGGATTACTAGCGTTAGTAAGTTTTGTCTGGGCGTTTCCTTCAATGTTAACAGAGCACCCGATTATAAGTGAAATAATAAGATATAGTGTTGATGAGTTTTACTTATTCTTGACTATGATATGGTTATTTGTGCTTTTTTTATCTGTAACATTATTGTTTTTTACATTTCGCAACGAAACATACATTAAGAATGTTTTGCAATTTTTAGAAAACCCCGAAAGCCAATACGAAATATTTTCTTCATTTATCAAAGAAGATTGCAGTAATTCAACCTTTACAATTAAAGATTTAGAAGAGTATATTTGCAGTTGTTTTTCACCTCAGAAAAGAATGTTTATGGACAAAAAAATTCGTGTTCCCAGACAATTGTTACCAAATGTATACGAGATTTCTCCTAAAATCGCTGAAATGATTGTTTTTAGAGCCTTAGAGAAAGGCGTTATTTCAAAAGTTAATACTAAGGGTTGGTATGATAAATATGTTGTTGAGTCTTTATAAGAAATAATAAAATAACCGATAGACAAGCGATTTGCTTATCTATCGGTTTTATTTTTGGAGCGGATGATGGGAATCGAACCGTTACTATTACTATCCAAAAATAACAATTTGTAATATTAAATTCCATTTTCGTGTCATTATTTTGTCGCACAAT
>JAXJTT010000132.1:0-2363 GCA_036309445.1 Ruminococcus sp.
CCGGTATTACTACAACAGGTGCTTCGATACTTACAAATATCGAAGGTCTTAGCCACGGTATGCTCATATGGAGAAGCTTCCTTAACTGGCTTGGCGGTATGGGTGTTATCGTATTCTTGCTTGCGATTATCCCAAAGCTTGGCGGTCAGCAGAACATCTTTCTGATGAAAGCCGAAAGCCCCGGTCCGATTATCGGCAAGGCTGTTCCGAAAATGCGTCAATATGCACTGATGCTCTACACAATTTATATAGCCCTCACGGTTCTGGAGTTCATACTCCTTCTGTTTGGCGGTATGGAAGTTTTTGATGCAATCAACACATCTTTCGCCACAGCAGGCACCGGCGGTTTCAGCATAAAAAATTCAGGTATTGCGGCTTACGACAGCTACTACCTGCAGACCGTAATTGCAGTATTTATGCTTCTTTTTGGTCTTAACTTCTCTTTTTATCTGCTTTTGCTTGCCAGAAAGTTCAATCAGGCTTTTAAAATCGAGGAAGTTTGGGTATATCTCGGAATAATTGCCGCTTCAACTGCAATTATTGCAATCAACATCAGCTCAACATATTCTCCTTATGATGCATTCCACCAGAGCTTTTTCTATGTTGCTTCTCTGATAACAACCACAGGCTTCGGTCTCACAGACGTAAACGAGTGGCCTGAGCTTTCCAAGGCTGTTATCCTGATAATCACCTTCATCGGTGCCACAGCAGGAAGCACAGGCGGTGGCTTTAAGATTTCAAGAATTATTCTGCTTTTCAAGGAAGTAAAAAAGGAAATTACTCTTCTTGTTCACCCAAGAAATGTTAAGACCGTAAAAATGGACGGAAAGGCTGTTGCACACGACGTTATGCGTACAACTTCAGTGTACCTTGTTGTGTATATCGGTATTTTTGCACTGAGCTATCTTCTTATTGCAATTGATAACAAAGATTTTGTAACCAGCTTCACTTCCGTTGCTTCGGCACTCAATAACACAGGTCCGGGTCTTGGTGCAGTAGGTCCTGTCGGAAACTTCTCTGATTTCAGCATTCTTTCAAAAAGCGTATTTATTTTTGATATGATTGCAGGCAGACTTGAGCTTTTCCCTATTCTTCTCCTTTTCGCACCTTCCGCATGGAAAAAGGCATAATTTTTCACCTCACGGCTAATAATAGCTGTGAGGTGTTTTTATATGTCTGAATTTATTAAAACGGCAGAAGCCCACGCAACCCAAAGCACAGCAAAAGGAAAAATAACTTTCTACCATAAACTTTTTTTGCTGTATATACTTAACCTGTGCGACTGGATATGCACCGAAGCACTGCTGAAAAGCGGCTACTTCATCGAGGCAAATCCCGTTATGCAGCCCGTAGTAACGGATTTCTGGCAGACAATACTCATAAAAGGAGTTTTACCGCTTGTGCTGATTCTGATAAGCTGTGTTGTATTCAGGTGGGCAGACACAGGCGAAACAAAGCTGATAAAAATAATGCTATTTTTCGGAATAACTGCATATGTATTAGTGAATCTCTGGCATATTTTGAATTTTGTATTGCTCTTTTTATTTTTTTAAGGTAAAATAATATAGTTAAACAAACTCAGAGGAAGTGTTATTTTGCCTGCTTTATCCGTAAATAATCTTACAATGACATTTATTGAACGCAATCTCTTCACCAATGTCTCATTTGAGGTTGAGGCAAGAGATAAAATCGGCTTCATCGGTGCAAACGGTGTGGGCAAAACAACTCTTTTCAAAATCCTTAACGGCGAAATCTCACCAACCGCAGGAAGCGTGACCTTTGCAAAGGACACCATTGTGGGATATATGGAGCAGCACGCCTGCAACAATCCTAAAATTTCAATATACGAAGAGCTTTTGTCGGTTTTTGACTACCTTGCAGATATGGAAAAAGAAATCGCACAGGTAACATCAGAAATCGACAACAACGCAGGCTCCCTTGACGAGCTTGTTGAAAGACAGACAAGGCTCATTGAGCAATACGAAAACTTAGGCGGCCTCACCTACAAGAGCCGTACACGCTCTGCCCTGCTGGGACTCGGTTTTTCCGAGCAGGAAATTGAAATGCCCGTAGGCAATTTAAGCGGAGGTCAGCGTTCAAAGCTAAGCCTTGCAAAGCTTTTGCTTTCAAAGAGCAACTTCCTCCTGCTTGACGAGCCGACCAACCATCTCGACATTAACGCTGTAAGCTGGCTTGAAGGCTTTCTCAGAGATTTCAAGGGTGCAATGATAATCATCAGCCACGACCGATATTTCCTCGACAGCGTAACAAACAAGACAGTCGAGCTTGAACATTCAAAAACTATGTGCTACAAGGGTGCATACTCTGAGTTTATCAAGAAAAAAGAAGCCTATAACGAAGCC
>JAXJTT010000133.1:0-9199 GCA_036309445.1 Ruminococcus sp.
CATTATCCGCATTAATACTTCATTTTCTGAGCCTTAACAAAAACACTATAACATACTACTTTAAAAAAATCAATAAGATATTTCACATACAAATATTAAAAAACGGCTTTTATTCAAGCGATAAAACAAGATTTTTTATTCCGAGAGCAAAAAAATGACTACTTTATATACAAAGTAGTCATTTTAAAATACATTATTTAAATCTTTTTCCGCCTGAATGTTTAGCCCTTTTCGGAACCTTAACTTCGGCAGTATCAAACTTTGAGCTTGAAGCATGAGCAAAGCTATGCTTATCAGAATATGATGATGTACTCTTACGGATTTTCACGGTAGAAACGATTGTGTAAGTAATTCCCGCAATACTCAATGCAACTAATGCAATACCGACATATAGCATCCAGTCACCGTTATCGTTCTTGCTGTCATTCTTTTTAATAAAATTAAAGTCGCCGCCGTCAGAATCTCCGCTATTGGAATCCGCTTTTGAAAGATTTGCAGCAATTTCGCTCCAGTCGCTTTTCGAAAGCTCATCATCATTTATTACTCTGTCAGCATCAAACAGTGCTGCAGAAGGCATTGTGTGATCCGGAACGGTGTATCCGTTCTGACCTCCGCCTACGTAAACATCTTCTCCGTTGTTTGAAAAATAAGGAGGCTCATCTTCTACAATATATGGATAGGTTTCAGGCTCATAGTACGAGTTGGTCGGTTCATAATATGGGTCTGTTGGCTCATAATACGGATCCTCTATGTCAGGATCATAATACGGATCGCTTTCTGCATAAGGATCATCTGTAGAAGGTTCATCGGGAGCGTAGGTTTCTTCACCTACATAGGGGTCATCTGTCACAGGAACATCCGGTACATCAGGCACATCGATTTCTCCCTCAGTCGGAATATCCGTTACTGTATCCGAGCCTGTTTCTGTGGCATATGCTGTTACGGCAAATGCCGAAGCACATATTAAAATTGCAAAAACTGCAGTAATAATTTTGTTTCTGATTCCCATTGTGCCGCTCCTTTCTTAAATAAAGGTAAGCAATATACTTCTTTTATCAGCTTTCTGATGATTCAGCGTCGCTTTCTGCATCCTCTGTTGTTTCAGGCTTTACAAAGAAAAACTCAGGCTTATACTTATCGATTACTGACTGATTTTTTTCACACTCAACCTTCTTAGCAAGCTCTTCCATAAAGTCAGCAAACTCTTCTGACTTCATTTTAGCAAGAAGCTGTGTACGGTTAGCATCTTCATAAACATAATCTTTTACATCGTCCTTAATATCGCCCTTATAAACAAGGTAATATACAGCAGTATCAGCGTCACCAATCTTTACTGTCTTAGCCTTGTTTGTCTCAAGCTCGCCAAGAGCTTTTTTGATTTCTTCGCCGATTGAGCTATCATCAAGAACTTCGATGTTTGCAGTTGTAGGGTCATTTTCAAGACCTTCTGCTTCTTTATATTTAGCAGCTACATCTTCATAAGATGTGCCCTTGTTGATTTCTTCAGCGTAGCCGTCAAACTGCTCTGTAATTCTCTTTACATCAGCCTCCGGAAGAGCTACTGTTGTAGAACTTCCTGCTTCGTCCTTTGTAGACTCATTGAGAGATACTGAGAAGAACTTATAATCTGTATAATTCTCAACGAAGAATGTTTCATACTCGCTGTCAGCAACAGCTTTCTCGCCGCCCTCGCCATATATAGCGTTGAAAACTGCTGAATACTTTGTATCAAACATTGTTGTGCTATAAAGGAAGCTTTCGTAAGAAACGCCAAATGTCTCAAGCTCGTCCTTCATAGGCATATAGTAACCATATGCAGCATAAGGTCCCATATTCCAATATTCCTGAGCAGTAGCACTTGCAGAATCAGCAGTAGCACCGCCCATATCAATGCCGAGTTCTTCTACCTTCGCATCAAGAGCAAGGTATGTAAGGCACATTTTGTCTGCCTCTTCCTTAATCCACTCTCTTGCAATAGCCTTGTCACCATCATCATCTGTGATTTCAAGGTCAAGCCAAGCGTCAGTTGACTCATCATAATTCTCAAGCTCCTGAGCAAAAGACTGAGCCTGTGAATAAGCAGTTCTGAGTGAGTAGATATAAACGCCGATTGCAAGTTCCTGCTTGTCGGTCTTGTACGCCCATTCCGGATTAAGGCTGACTGGTGCACAGCCAACTGCTGTAACAGCAATCATTACAGCTAAAAGGAATGAACCTATTTTCATAAAAGGTTTCATAATCTTTACCGTCCTTTAAAAAAATCTTGTAACTGAGGCTACTGCCTCAATATACGTACTCTATGATTATACACAAAATTTTTTGCATTGTCTACATTTTATTAAAAATTTTATGAGAAATTCATCGAAAATCAGACTTTAAACACTTTTTTAAGCATTTCAAGAGAGCTGAGTGACTCAATGCACTTAACAGTAACATATGGCTTATTACCTGCTGTAAGCATAGCCTTTCCTTTTAAAGCAATCAGCAGATCGGCAACCTCAGGGCTTCGAAGCTCTTTTACATATAAAAGTAAAGCATTGCCGTTCTGACGGATTTCGTATATGCCGTGAGAATAAGCCTTGTTTCTGATAAGTGCAATATCAATAAGACCCATAACCGCCTTTGGAATTTTTCCGAAACGGTCTTTAAGCTCATCAATAACATCAACGCTGTCTTCCTTGGTGCGGATATCCGCAATTCTGCGGTAAACGTCAAGCCTTAATGTAAGACTTTCAACATAGCTTTCGGGGATATGTGCGTCCATTGAAATATCAATAAGACAATCAAGGTCTGCGGTAACATTTGTTTCGCCCTTTTCCTCACTTACAGCCTCGCCCAGCAGCTTGAGGTACATATCATAACCCACGCTCTCCATATGACCATGCTGTTGAGCACCCATAATATTACCTGCACCACGCAATTCCAGGTCACGCATCGCAATACGGAAGCCGCTGCCAAACTCTGTAAATTCACGGATTGCCGCTAGTCTTTTCTGCTGAATTTCTGTAAGTACCTTATTTTTTCTGAATGTAAAGTAAGCATACGCACGTCTTGAGCTTCTGCCGACTCTGCCTCGGAGCTGATGAAGCTGAGAAAGACCCATTCTGTCGGCATTTTCTATAATAAGAGTATTTGCATTAGGCAGGTCAACGCCTGTTTCTATAATAGTAGTACATACAAGCACGTTGACTTCCTGCTCAAGCATAAGTCTCCACACTTCACTAAGCTCGTTTTCTTTCATTTTGCCGTGACCGATAGCAATTTTCGCCTCAGGCACAGCCTCTAAAATTCTTGCCGCCGCAGACTCAATGCTTGCAACATCATTATGCAGGAAGAAAACCTGACCGCCTCTGCGGATTTCACGACGGATTGCTTCGTTGATAACTGCATCATCGTGTTCAAGCACATAAGTCTGCACAGGCTGTCTGTTTGTCGGAGCTTCCTCAATCACGCTCATATCACGTAATCCACTCATAGCCATATTGAGAGTTCTCGGAATAGGAGTAGCCGAAAGTGTCAGCACATCTACATTCTTTCTGACTTCTTTAAATCTCTCTTTCTGAGCAACACCAAAACGCTGTTCCTCGTCTATGATAGCCAAGCCAAGGTCACGGAACTCAACATCCTTCTGCACAAGGCGGTGTGTGCCGATAACCATATCAACCTCACCACGCTTGAGCTTTTCGAGTATTTCTTTCTGCTGTTTTCCGCTTCTGAAACGTGAAAGAAGCTCTATTCTTACGGGATATCCCTCAAAACGCTTGCTTACATTCTGATAATGCTGCCACGCAAGGATTGTTGTAGGACAAAGTAATGCACACTGCTTTGAGTCTGCAACACACTTAAAAGCCGCTCTGAGTGCAACCTCAGTTTTACCGAAGCCTACATCACCGCAAAGAAGTCTGTCCATAGGTGAGGTTTTTTCCATATCCCTCTTGATTTCATCACAACAACGAAGCTGGTCGGGAGTTTCCTCATATTCAAATCTCGCCTCAAAATCGTGTTGCCATTCGTTGTCAGCAGAGAAAGCATAACCATTTGCCTTCATTCTTGCCGAATAAAGTGCGATAAGCTCCTTTGCAATATCCTTTACGGAGGATTTTACCCTTGATTTTGCCTTCTGCCAATCCTGCGAGCCAAGCTTATTAAGCTTTACTCTGTTATTTTCACTCGGACCGATGTACTTTGCAACCATATCAAGCTGAGTAACGGGAACATAAAGCACATCACCCTTTGCATATTCAATTTTAATATAATCCTTAACAACACCGTGGGTGTCGATTTTTCTGATGCCTCCGAAAATTCCCACACCGTGAACATTATGAACAACATAATCACCCTGAGAAAGCTCTGAAAGGCTGTATATCTGCTGACCATCTTTTGTGGCTTTTTTCCTTGCTTTTTTCTTAGGAACATAGGCTGTCTGCCCCTGAGTTATCAGGAAAAATTTTTCGGAAGTGTACTCAAAGCCTGCACTGAGGCTTCCTTTAAGCACAAACAAGCCGTCCTTCTTAACCTGAGAAAGACTTTCTGTGTACTGAGCCGCTATACCGTCATTTCTCAATGAATCGCATAAATTTTTAGCCGCCTTTTCGGTACCTGCAAGCACAACACCACAGCTACCCGACACAAAAAGAGCCTTTAAATCTTCTTCAAGCTGTTTGTATGAGCCATTCCAGAGTGAAAGCTGTTTTGCTGTAAACGAAACGATTTTTCTGAGGGGTATTTTCGTACTGCCGTGAACAAAGTTTTCGAGCATCACAATTCCGTGAGCTGTCATAATATCAGTACATTCTGCAAAGCTGAGCATAAAGCGGTCACAGCCACGGCAAAGGATACCTTCTTCAAAGCCGCCCTTTATGCTTTCTTCATTCTGATAGTCCATAGCTCTGCCACGGTCTGTGATATTGTTAAACTCCGAAGTGAAAATCAAAGTATCTCTGCCGATATAGTCAAACAGACTTTCCGGCTTTTCATATATAACAGGTAAGAATTTATCACAATTCACCGGAATTGTTCCTGTTTTCAGCATTTCAGCCTCAGACAAAAGCAATTCTTTGGATTTAGGTGCATTCTTACCTCTGAGACTTCCAGCAAGCTTCTCAAGCTTTTCGGCAAGTGCATTTTTATCTTCAATTATAATTTCAGCCGACGGTGAAAGTCTTATTTCACCTGACTTCTCCCCTCTACGCTGAGACTCAATATCAAAATAGCTCAAATCGGTAATCTCATCGCCCCAGAATTCAGCACGAATCGGATTTTCCGCATCGGGCATAAAAAAGTCTAGTATGCCGCCTCGCACAGAAAACTGGCCGCTGCCCTCAACAGCATCAAAGCGTTCATATCCAAGCAAAGCAAGTGTACGCACCGCTTTTTCAAGGCTGATTTCCATACCTTCTCTGAGAACAAGTGTGCTGTCTGCAAGCATCTTTTTCGGAACGGTAAGCTGTGCCGCCGCATCAATGCATGTAATAACCGCATCGCACTCGCCCTCTTGTATTTTAAGCAACACCTTGAGCCTTGCGTGCTCATATTCGTGAGAAGCACTCTGCATATCACGGAAATTAAAATCTCTCATCGGATATACATACGCCCTCATCCCCATACTGCACAGGTCGTTGCAAAGCACCTGTGCTTCTCGTTCGTCTGAGGCAATACAAAGAGCCGTGCAACGCTTTATGCTGCACAGCGAATATATCATATGTGCCTTATGAATTGCCGAAAGACCTGTTGCACACACGCTTCCGCCACGCACAACAGATTTCTCAAGCGTAGAAAAGGCTTCATTTTTCCTTAGTACATCCAATAAAAATTTCATATTTACTCCAATTATTCTAGTTAATTACAGAGGTTTGTTATTATCAAAACATTTTCCCTAACTTGGGTCAAGTGTCACGCTTGCGGCCCGTCGAGGACGCCACTCTCTACATTTTCAGTGAAAATTTTGTATGGCAAATTAAAGCAATACAAATCCGGAGCGTAGCGACCCTTACTTTTTCACTATTCACTATTACTTAATTACTTCAATTAAACAAATTCATCGCACGGTCGGGCTTTTCGTCTGTGATAAGCTCAACTGCACCTGCGGCTTTTTCAAACACTTCTGAAAGTGTTTTCATCTCACTGTCAGTAAATTTTGAAAGCACCCAATCAGCTAAATCCCAATCGGGAGCAGGTTTTGCACCGATACCGATTTTTATGCGTGGGAATGTATCCTTACCGCTTAAATAAATGATGCTCTTCATTCCACGCTGGCCGCCATCGCTACCCTTAAGGCGGATTCTCATTTTGCCCACATCAAGAGAAATATCATCAAACAACACAATAACATTTTCAGGCTCAATTTTATAGAAATTCATAGCCTCAACAACTGCCTGACCGCTGTTATTCATATATGTCGTGGGCTTCATAAGCATTACTTTTCTGCCGGAAATCTCACATTCGCCCACATAGCTCTTGAATTTTACTCTGTCAACACGGCAGTTGAATTTATCTGCAATACTGTCAATTGCAAGCCAGCCTGCGTTGTGTCTTGTTTTCTCGTATTTTTTATCGGGGTTGCCGAGTCCGACTATAAGATACTCAACACCGCCGCCATAGGTTTTCTTTTTTCCGAACATTTTTACCTCACAAATGCAAATACGGCGAGTTATGAATAACTCGCCTGTTTTGCTTTATTCTATTATATTATATCACGAAAGTCTGTCAGAATCAGCCGAAAGCTGCTGTGAAAGGCTTGTCGTTATAAATTCTTGCAATAGCCTCTGCAAATGTAGGAGCTACAGGAAGAATTGTGAACTTGTCGATCATCTTCTCCTGTGGAACAGGGATAGTGTCAAGAAGAACAACCTCTTTGATAACGCTGTTCTTGATTCTCTCAATAGCAGGACCTGAAAGAACTGCGTGAGTTGCACAAGCGTAAACCTCAGTAGCACCGCCCTTTTCAACGATTGCGTTTGCAGCGTTGCAAAGTGTACCTGCTGTATCGATCATATCGTCAACGAGGATTACCTTCTTGCCTCTTACGTCACCGATGATATTCATAACTTCGCAAACATTAGCCTTTGGTCTTCTCTTATCAATGATAGCAAGACCTGTGCCAATCTTAGAAGCAAAGTTTCTTGAACGTGTAACAGAACCGAGGTCAGGGGAAACAACAATATAATCATCAAAGTTACCGCCGATTTTCTCTCTCATATGGTTTGCAAGAAGTGGTGAACCGTGGAGGTGGTCAACAGGAATATTGAAGAAGCCCTGAATCTGATTTGCGTGAAGGTCCATTGTAAGAACTCTGTCAGCACCTGCACAAGTGATAATATCAGCACAAAGCTTAGCTGAGATCGGATCTCTTGCCTTAGCTTTTCTGTCCTGTCTTGCATAGCCGAAGTAAGGCATAACTACTGTAATTCTCGCAGCAGAAGCACGCTTCATTGCATCGATCATAATGAGCATTTCCATAAGGTTGTCATTAACAGGTGCACAGCTTGACTGTACAATGAAGCAATCGCTGCCTCTTACAGACTCGTGGAGAGAAACTGAAATCTCGCCGTCTGAAAACTGTGTGCAGTCGCTTTTGCCAAGTGCAACACCTAAGCAACCTGCAATGCCCTGAGCAACGTCAACGTTTGAACTGCCGGTGAAAATTTTGATGTCTTTACCGTGAAAATTCATTGTAATAACTCCTTTGAATTTTGTTTTGCAATAAAAAATTAACAGGTATAACCCTTATTTTTTGCGATATTATTAAGCTCTTCAAGCTGAGCAGGGTCGTTTGCACCAAGCACTGTGTCACTGCACTGAGCTGTGTATGCACCAACCTTACAGCCGTCTGAAAGCAAGAGCTTCAATGCATCAGGAAGATAATATTCCTTAGCATTATTATTAGCAGAAATTCTGCCGAGTACAGATAAAAGCTTTTCTGTATCAAACCAGAATCCGCCTGAGTTTACTTCTTTGATCTTAAGTGTTTCCTCGTCAGCATCCTTCTGCTCAACGATTGACTTAAGGTTTGCTTCCTCGTCACGCACAATTCTGCCGTAGCCTGTAGGGTCGTCAACCATTGCAGAAATAACGGTTGCACTGAAATCACCCTCAGTGTGCTGAGCAAGAGAAGCTTCGATAGTTTTGCTGTCCATAAACGGAGCATCACCATTGAGAATAACCACATTGCCGCCTTTTCTTGCTTCAAGAAAATCCTTAGCCATCATCACAGCATGACCTGTACCCAGACGTTCTGCCTGATAAACAGTTTCAACCTCAAAATCAAGAGTTGATACAAATTCATCAATACATTCTTTTTTGTAACCCTTTACAATACAGATATCTTCAACGCCTGCATTTCTGAGAGCTGACATAACCCACTCAAGCATAGGCTTGCCGAGAACTAAAGAAAGTGTCTTTGGCTTGTCGGATTTCATACGTTTTCCCTCGCCGCCTGCGAGAATTACCGCACAATTACTCATAAGTATGCTCCTTGGTATTTTTATTATCTTAAAAATGTATAAGCAATCATCACCATCTGGCTACGATTTATACTTAACACAATAACAGATAATACTATTATCGCATAAAAACTTCAAATTTCAAGACAATTTTACAAAATTTTTACTCAGAATTACAAATTAAACGATTTATACAATATAAATAAAAAAAAAATCCGTTTTTTAGAAAAATATTTTTGAAAAAAATGTAGCTATTTTGAATAATCTTTGCTATAATAACTGATAGGCTTATGATAAGCCGGCAAAATATTTCAGGTTTTGCCGATACACTATATTTTAGGAGGATTACTAAAATGGCAAACAAATGGGTATACCTTTTTACAGAAGGTAATGCTAGCATGCGTGAACTCCTCGGCGGTAAGGGTGCTAACCTCGCAGAAATGACAGGTTTAGGTCTCCCGGTTCCACAGGGTTTCACAATTACTACAGAGGCTTGTACTCAGTACTATGAGGACGGCAGAAAGATCAACGACGAAATTCAGGGTCAGATCAACGAGTACATCGTAAAGATGGAAGAGATCACAGGCAAGAAGTTCGGTGACAGTGAGAACCCACTCCTCGTATCAGTTCGTTCTGGTGCAAGAGCTTCAATGCCAGGTATGATGGATACAATCCTCAACCTCGGTCTTAACGAGACTGTTGTTGAAACAATTGCTAAAAAATCAGGCAATCCACGTTGGGCTTGGGACTGCTATAGA
>JAXJTT010000134.1:0-9653 GCA_036309445.1 Ruminococcus sp.
ACCTGACACAACTTTAACAGATAATTTTATCTGTCATCAAGTTTCATTACCCCACAATAACATTTGCTTGCCTGTTAATGTAGGGACCGGCGTCCTCGACGGTCCGTGTTTTCTCTTAAATTAAAGTTTGCAACGGTGACGATTGAAAACTTTAATTCACATAAACAACCCGCAAAGAGGTGAAAACGTGAAAAACAGAAAAATAAAAGGAGTAATCTCCGATATGGACGGAGTTATTCTCGACAGCGAAAAATTATATGTGCGATTCTGGTGCGAGGCGGCACGTTTTTACGGCTATCCAATGGAAACCATACACGCACTTTCCATAAGGAGTATGGCACGCCCTCTTGCGGCTGAAAAACTCAGGGGCTATTTCGGAGAAGACTTCGACTACATAGCGGTGCATGCAAAGCGTGTTGAGCTTATGGACAAATACATAGAAGAAAACGGAATTGACTCAAAAAGCGGAGCAAGAGAAATGCTTGAATATCTCAGAGCAAACGGCTACAAGGTTGCCCTTGCCACCGCAACGCCCTATGAGCGAACTGAACGCTACCTGAAAAAGCTTTCACTGTTTGAATATTTTGACGAGATAGTCTGTGCCGCTATGGTTGAAAAAGGCAAGCCTGCACCGGATATTTATATTGAGGCGGCTAAAAGATTAGGACTTAAGACAGCAGAATGTCTTGCACTTGAAGACTCGCTCAACGGAATGAAATCCGCAAACTCGGCAGGCTGTGTCACCGTTATGGTGCCTGACCTCGACGAGCCTGACGAAAACTCATATCCGCTTATCTACTGTGCGGCAGACGGTCTTAATAATATAAAAACAATACTTGAAGAAATCAATACATAAGGGGGAATTGATAAGTGGATTTTTTTCAAACCATAGAAAAACTTGTCAATGATTTTGACGCACTCTTGTGGGGTGTGCCGATGATTGTAATTCTGATCGGAACTCATATTTATATGACAATCCGAACAAAATTCATTCAGCGTAAAACACTCACAGCAATCAAGCTTTCGGTCACAAAAGACCCTGAGTGCGACGGTGATATAAGCCCGTTTCAGGCTCTTACAACTGCACTCGCTTCAACAATAGGCACAGGCAATATCATCGGTGTCGGCACAGCTATTGCACTCGGTGGTGCAGGTGCGGTGCTCTGGTGCTGGCTTACAGGTGTTTTCGGTATCGCAACAAAATATGCCGAGTCACTGATTGCAGTAAAATACCGTGTAAAAAATTCCGACGGTCAGATGCAGGGCGGTGCGATGTACGCCATTGAGCGTGGTGTGTCTGAAAAGCTCGGCAAGAATTTCAAGTGGCTTGCAGTGCTGTTTGCAATTTTTGCATTGCTTGCATCTTTCGGCATCGGCTGTGGTGTTCAGACAAATGCTATTTCAAGCATTATGGACAGCACATTCAACGCCGAGGGTACATATATGATGAGCTTTTTCGGCTCTGATGTTTCGGTTGTTGCTCTTGTTTCCGGTATTATCATAGCAGTTGTTACTGCTCTCGTAATTTTTGGCGGAATCAAGTCTATTTCAAGCGTTTGCGAGAAGCTTGTACCTTTTATGGCTATTCTCTATGTGCTTGGCTGTATTATCATTCTTTGTCTAAACTACGATGTAATCTGGCAGTCAATCTGTCTCATCTGCTCATCTGCATTTTCGCTCAAAGCCTTTGGCGGTGGACTTGCAGGTACAGGCATTATGATGGCGGCAAGATATGGCGTTGCAAGAGGTCTTTTCAGTAACGAGTCAGGTATGGGCTCAGCACCTATCGTTGCTTCTGCGGCTCAGTCAAGAAACTCAGTTCGTCAGGCTCTCATTTCTTCAACAGGCACATTCTGGGACACTGTTGTAGTCTGCCTTATGACAGGTCTTGTAATTGTAAGCTCCTGCATCAAAAATCCTGAAATCGACACATTCAAGGTTGAGGGCGGACAGCTTACATCTGCCGCTTTTGCACAGATTCCTGTTATCGGCACTCCGATTCTTGTTGTCGGCCTTGTGCTGTTTGCTTTCTCAACAATCCTCGGCTGGTCATACTATGGTGAGAAATGTATTCACTATCTTTTCGGCAAAAAGGGAGTTCTGCCTTACAAGGTGATTTTCGTAATCATTCTCCTTATCGCTCCTATTACAGCACTCGACCTTGTGTGGACACTTTCCGATATTTTCAACGCTCTTATGGCTCTGCCAAATATCTTTGCAATCATCGTGCTTACTCCTGTTATTGTCAAAGAAACCGACTACTACCTCTACGGCAAGCGTCTTGACGAATTTGACAAAACTCCGATTCCTGTTATAAAAAAATAAAAAATCTATATCTTTATAATCAACCAAAAATGCCGTGCAGAGTGTGCGGCATTTTTTATATTGAAAAATATCTCTTGAAAATCCGTAGAATTAGTTATATAATCAAATTACAGAGTTGTCTACACATTCTCTACAAGGAGGTATTGTTATGAAATTTTTACACTCCAAACCCCTAACCTACAAAATCCGACTCCGCACTGATGAAATAATCAACCGAATAAACAGCATTACATCAAACAAGCCTGATTGCGAATACGAAGGCTCAGTAAGCAAAAATACTTTTCGCATACGTTCCAAAAATTCTTCAATGCTTGTCAGGGAACTACACCCATATCTCAACGGCACGGTTACACAGGGCGAAAATTACAGCACCCTCGAAATCCATCAGGAGCCTGATAAAAGAAGCATTATAATCATAATCGGGGCTGTTATTATGTCCTTTATTTCATTCTTCATAAGGATTTTCCTTGGAAACGAAGTTCCGATGATATTCCTTTTTATGCCCCTTATTCTCCCGACAATTACTTTTCTTATTATCAGCTTTTTTGAAAACATCGGCAGAAGCAATAATATTTATACGATTGAAAAATTGTTTGAAAACGAGATAATAAAAAGCTGATAACTTTTGCATATAAAATTGCAGGTGAATTTTATGTTTAACAAAAAAGCCTTTTTTACAACTCTTGTATATTTACTTTTCGGCATAGCACTATCTTTAGTTGTCGGAATCTGTTCATCAAATGGTTTTGCACTGCCTTACGCAAAGGAATTTCTATGTTTTTCAGCCGTTATCATTTCAGTTTTCATATGCTTTTTCAGATTAAAAAACATAAAAACAGACGGCTATTCCCTTGCCGATACGTGGCTGAATATTGTTGCAGTAATTCTTCTGTATTTTTCAGATAAACTTATTACCTATGCCTTTGATATCAATATACGCACAGGCAATTATCGCCTCATAAACCTGCTGTTTCTGATTTTTGCACTCGGGTTTATCTCGCTGTTTTTTCAATCACTTTCAAGCAGGGCATATAAATTTGACCACCCAAAAAGACACTTTGACGAGCCTGTACATCCTGCATCAAATGGCAGAATACATTTGCATACCCTTGATTATCAAAAGAAAGAGATAAAATTTTATCAGGATAAGATGTTCAGACACAGCACAGGAAATTTTTACAAAGGACTTTCAATTATCTGTCTGATAATTCTTCTTATTATACCTTTGCTATTTTTTATATAACAAACGCCCGACAATGCAAATACAGCACTGTCGGGCTTAATTTTTATTATATATAAATTCGGAGCGAAGCGACCTGAAAAACAATAATATAAATGCCGTCGCAGACCCTCAATATTTATCCGTAAGGATAAATATATCAAATTGCCACAGGCAATATATCATTCGCCCACGGCGAATATCATATTTGCGAAGCAAATATATCATTGCAATGTCGTTAAATTAACGACATTGCGTTGCCGCTTAGCCTAAAAGCACATCGGAAATAAGCATAATACAGAAGCCGACAAGAAGTGCATAGGTCACTCCCCTTGTTTCGCCGTGGTGGGTTTCGGGAATCATCTCATCACTGATTACATAAAGCATTGTACCGCCTGCAAAGGCAAGTGCAAACGGAAGAATCGCAGAAGCAACGCTTACCGCAAAATATCCGAGCAGTGTACCGACAACCTCGATAAGACCTGTCGCCATAGCACAAGCAAAGGTTCTTTTCGGAGAAATTCCCGATGCAAGCATTGGTCCGATTATAACCATACCCTCGGGGATATTCTGCAAGGCAATACCGCCTGCAATCATCAGAGCCTCGGCTGTGTTGTCAGAGCCAAAGCTCACACCTGCCGCAATACCCTCGGGCAGATTATGTATAGCAATCGCTGTCACAAAAAGCAAAACCTTGCTGAGCTTTTCGTTGTTTTTATGCTCCTCAATATCCGCACCCACAATTCTGTGCAGATGAGGTACTAGCTTGTCAATTACGTTCAAAAACAACGCACCCGTAAAAACACCTGCTACGGTGATGAGTACACCCCACTTTCCGCCATATTCAACCGACGGAAGTATAAGTCCCAGAACAGCCGCCGCAAGCATTACACCAGCCGCAAACGACAACACAATGTCGCTGAACTTATGTGAAATTTTCTTGAATATAAAGCCCATCACAGAGCCGAATATAGTAGCTCCGCCAACTCCAAGGGCCGTCAGTAAAACCATTTGCATTTTATTCACCTCGTTTAGTATGGTATTTTAATATACAACTAATCCTTATATTACTATATATTTTATTCAAATGTAATATCTGCAAAACCAATGCAATTTGTTTCTCCACCTAAATTGGACACTTGAATTGTCATTGCCGAACAATCATCAATATCTATTGAAACACATTTAGGTTCCAGATTTGGACAAATTATATACTCATAATCTGGATTTTCTTCTAATGATTTATCTAAAAAAATCTCTACCTTAATATCATCACTTGCATATCCATCAATATGACCTATAAACATTTTTATCGATGAATATTCCTTCGACAGGGATTTTATATTATATGTTACATACTGGATACCGCCCTCCCATATGTTATATGATGCATCCATTAACATCGTGAATCCATTTGTGTAATTCTCTCCAAACATAACAAACCCATTATTTCCAGAACCAGAATATGATTTAAAGTAACTATCTGATTTCCAATCGACAGCAACCATATTAGGTTCATTTGCATTTTGATTGTCTATTCTATTAGAAGTACTTTCTACAAATTGACTGTCAACAATCCAAGTTGTATCAATACTTTGTGTAACATCCTTAGATTTTGAAACAGTGTCATCTTCAGTTGCACTATTTGTCGGTAAAATTGTTTGATTTTGCGAATTGATTACTTTCGAACGATCATTAGCAATTTGTATATTACCATATACAGTTATAAGTGCCACTATAATAGTTGCCATTGCAGGAATCGTAACACATATTATTTTAACAATATCTTTTTTCATAAACATCACCTATCTTCTGTATTTTATAAAAAGCACATCCCAGTTCAAAGACATATTATAAGATATTTAACTTTTTGTTTCTAAATACGAAAACAACAATATAGAAAACATTTGACAAATTTTAGTAAAAAATAAATACACGTATAGATTTCTTAGCCTTTTATTTAAATGAAATAATATTTTCTTGGGAGAAACGGACAAATTAATTCTTATTTCTTACTATTTACCGATAATCAACCCTGAAAATCAAGATTATCATCATCCTTGTAGCCGATTACCTTTGCCGGAACACCGCCTACAATGGCTTTTTCGGGAACGTCTTTGACAACCACAGCCCCTGCCGCCGCTAAGCTATGCGAATGCATTGTTACATTTCCGAGAACTTTCGCACCGCAAGCCACAGAAACATTATCTTCCAGAACAGGACGATGCTCCCCTTTGTAGCCTATTGTTACCTGCTGATATATTCTGCAGTTTTCACCTATTTTTTCCGCAGTAATAATAGTAGCAAAGCCGTGTTGTATATATAATCCGCCACCAATGTACTTTGCATTTATATACAACGAATCCATCGGTTTCCATAACATACGTGCAATCGCAAAATGCACAAGAGAGCCGACAGATTTGGACGGATTTCTCAAACGATGCTGAATAAGATTACGAAATTCTTTTTTATATGTCAGATACCAGTTAATCGACTGAAAAAAGCCAAAGTCTATTTTGTCAATCTTATTCCATCTGGCAATATCTGCTTTAATCAGATGTTTTTGCTTAGAGCATAAAGCACACAAATAAACAGGAAGCGTTCTCGGATAATTCAAAACAGCAAGTATTTTTTTACCACGACTCGGCATTTTTATTTCCTTCTTTCTACAGAAAACATAACTCGGACAGACAAAACCGTATACCCCTACGCTTTTCTGCCCACCTGATAAAAAATATATTCAAATACTCATTTTAAATTAAATTATATCAATTTGCCCTTATGCTGTCAATGTTTTGACAATACTCTGAGACACTGTAATTCAAAGTTAATTATTTCTCAGTGAATTATAGTTTCATATGCTGTAAATCACACTTAGCACAAAAAACTTGTTATATGACAAGGCGTTTTTTCTGAATGGCAGTATAAAGCTTAACTCCCGAAAAAATGATATATCGCTGACGCGATATGATATACGGCTTATGCCGTATGATATATTTGCTTTGCAATTATGATATGATATCCGTTCTGCAAGGAACGGATATCATTGAAAAAACACCTGATGCAATGCATCAGGTGTTTTTTCTGGTGGGAGAAGGTGGATTCGAACCACCGAAGCTAGAAGCAACAGATTTACAGTCTGCCCCCTTTGGCCACTCGGGAATTCTCCCATATGTAAAGCCTACTGACCAAACAGTAGGCTTCTTTTGGAGCTGGTGGACGGACTTGAACCCCCGACCTGCTGATTACAAATCAGCTGCTCTACCAACTGAGCTACACCAGCGTGTATTTTGCTGTGCGTCATCGACAGCTTAATTATAATATCACAGATTATCTCTTTTGTCAACACTTTTTTTGTTTTTTATTTTGTGTTTTGAGAGATTTTTTAATTTTTTCCATTTGTCTTTCTCGGAGTTTTGGTATTAACTCTAAACCTTTTTTGTTCTTTTTAAGAAAATGGTAAAGGTTAAAGTATCTGTACCAAAGTCCGTATAAAAACCGTATTTCTTCTTGCAACTGCTCTCTGTTCATATTATTGCCGCCTTTCATTTTGGTAACAGGAATTATATTCGAAAAGTTTTAAAAGTCCAAAGAATTATTTTCAAATTATTTCATTTCCCTCGGGGTGTTCTATACCCTTTTCGTCAACCTCTTTAGAATCGCTTATTTCATCAAATTCTAATGTTTCTTTATTGAATTGCCAATGATTTTCTAAAAACCATTTATTTATACAATGTGAATATGTTTTTATAAGTTTTTCTGCTTTCTTTACCGAAAATAGTTCTGATACAAATTTTATATGGTGTTCAAAATAAAACTTTCTAAAATCAAAAATAGCGTTATATAAATAGTTTTGATTTTCGGTATATGTCCAATGTCCGCCAACTGCTTTTGCGTGAAGATATCTCCATTTGGTTTGTTCTTGTTTGCGATTATATAATTCAAGTTTTAATGCTATGCTTCCCAAGAACACATTCATAATTTCAAAAAACATATCGTTTCTTTTAACTGCAAAAGCGAGAGTTGTTCTATTGCTAAAATCGGTTTCAACAGTAAGCGCAAAACCGTCTATACGATGTATTTGCTTAAATAATGCCCATTCCTTTTTAACTATTTCATCAGGAATATCAACGGAAATTTTATTTATTGCTTCAAATATATCTTTTTCAAAGTCAATGATATTCATATTTTCACCTCTTTCGTTTAATTATAGCATAAACGAAAGAATTAAACTAGTGCATCACACTTTCGGTGGTTAGAATCCATCTTGACTTAAATTTTAGTGATATTGTGCCTACGGCACAGTGATATTTTCGCTACGCGAAAGTGATATTGATACCTGCGGTTTCAGTGACATTATATTCGCCTAAAACTGCCCGAAGGGCAATATCACTCGGCGTTAGCCGAATATCACTGCGTAGCAATATAACTCGCCATAGGCGAATACAATTGAAAAAGACGATTGCTTTCGCAATCGTCTTTTTCTTGGTGGGAGAAGGTGGATTCGAACCACCGAAGCTAGAAGCAACAGATTTACAGTCTGCCCCCTTTGGCCACTCGGGAATTCTCCCATATGTAAAGCCTACTGCCTAAACAGTAGGCTTCTTTTGGAGCTGGTGGACGGACTTGAACCCCCGACCTGCTGATTACAAATCAGCTGCTCTACCAACTGAGCTACACCAGCGTGTGTATTTCGCAGTCTCTCGTTGACTGCTTCATTATAATACCACAGGGTATATCTTTTGTCAACACTTTTTTTAAAAAAATACAAAAAAATTTTAAGGATAATATATGCCAAAAATGATTGATTTTCAACTCAATTTGGTGTATTATGATTTCAAAATATTGTTAAGGGCTTTCCCTTTATCTATTTATATTTACGAGGTATATTTATGAGGATAATAATTGTCGGCTGTGGCAAGGTGGGTACATCCATCGCAACCCAGCTCAATGCCGAAGGGCATGATATTGTTGTAGTTGACATCAACCGTGAAGCGGTTGAAAATCTTTCAAACACACTTGACGTTATGGGAATTGAGGGCAACGGTGCTTCTTTTGAGGTGCTTTCCGAGGCAGGTGCAGAGCATGCTGACCTTCTGATTGCCGCTGCTGCTCTGGACGAATTAAACCTGTATGCCTGCCTTATGGCAAAATCTGCAGGTGTACGTCACACAATCGCAAGAGTGCGAAACCCTGAATACGCAGTTGATCTTCACAGAGTAAAAGACCATCTCGGACTTTCAATGGCAATAAATCCGGAGCTTACTGCGGCTAACGAAATGAGCCGACTTCTGCGTTTTGCAGGAGCTTTGGAGATTGATGCCTTTGCAAGAGGAATGGTTGAGCTTATAAAAATACGTATACCGATGGATTCTCCTGTTGTAAGCAGAAAAATCAGCGATATCGACGTACTCAGAGGCAAAGTACGAATCTGCACAGTTGAGCGTGACGGTGAAGTTTACATTCCTAACGGCGACTTTGTGCTTCTGGGCGGAGATAAAATCTCGGTTGTTTCAAAAACCGATGTAGCCGCAAAATTTTTCAAGCGTATCAATGTTGCCATCGGCAAAAGCAAAGACATATTCCTTCTCGGTGGCGGTAAAATTTCTTACTACCTTGCCAGAACTCTTATCAAATCGGGTGCAGATGTCAAGATTATAGAACAAAATCAGGCACGTTGCACAGAGCTTTCGGAGCTTCTGCCTGAAGCTATCATAATTCACGGCAACTGTATGGATCAGGAGCTTCTGCTCAGCGAAGGCATCGAGCATGCTGACGGTGTTGTCACACTTATGGACTACGATGAAGAAAACATCCTTATTTCCTTATATATAAAAAGTGTTTCAAAGGCAACTGTTATCACAAAGGTTAATAACGCTTCATTTGACACTATTCTTAACAACCTTAATCTCGACACTATTATTCACCCCAAAAATCTTACGGGCGAATATATTGCAAGATACATCCGTGCATTACAAAATTCTATGGGAAGTAATGTCGAAACACTCTACAAGCTCAATGACGACAGAATCGAAGCACTTGAGTTCCGTGTAAGAAGTGTATCAAAGGTTACAGACACTCCTCTTTCTGAGCTTAAGCTCAAGGATAA
>JAXJTT010000135.1:0-1580 GCA_036309445.1 Ruminococcus sp.
GTTTTCTTCGCCGTTGAAGGAGTTGAGGTTATAGCAATTCTTTGTACCAAAGCCTGCAACGGGTGTGTACTTACCGAAGTTGTCAGCTGAGTCGATGAAGTAGCCCGTTGAGGTCATACACTTACCTGCTTCGAAGCTCTTTGTGTAGTAGATAGCATTCCACTGCTTACCGTCGTAACCGTTTGTATCACCGGGCTTTTCAGTGCCATCCTCGCAAAGTGAGTTTACAACAGTGTAGTTTATGAATCTGTTGCCGTTTGCAGTTGAAACTGTGTCAACCATATTTGTGGGAATCTTGGTGTAGCTGGGGTTGTACTTATCAACAATCCGAACGATTGAATAAACACTGAAGACGATCATTGCAACACCTGCAGCAATACCGAGAGATGTTAAAATAGCTGTACTTGTCGGGACAGAATGCTTTGCATTCAAATCTTTGATACTTTTTTCAAAACTTTTAATATAATTCGCTGATTTTTCTGTCGCATCAGAGTTAAAACCTTTACTAACAATATCATAAAGTTGTTTTTCATGATCTAAAGCAAACGTGTACTCATTTAATGCTTCCAAATCAGCAGGAGACCAGTTTGTATTGGCGATTGCCTTCTTAAGGAAGTGGAGTGAAGTACCTATGAGAGCAACACCGCCAACACCAACGAGGGATGAAATTGTTATATCACCTGCCATATTACCTGTGAAGCAAGCAAACCAGCTGTTGCCTGATGATGCTTCTTCTCTTAAAGCATCTGATGTAACAGCCACCGCACCTTCAAGAAGATTCATATCTGTACCAAGGTAAACTGATAAGGGTTCAAGTCCTTCTTCTGTTTCTTTGAGCTTTGCTTCGAGCTCTTCATCGGACATTTCAACTGCATTGTAAACAAGCACTGAATGAAGCTGACCTGAAACTGCCATTGCACGCTGACCTTCTGTCATAGCCTCAACAAAGGGATAAAGAAGCTTGTAATCAACATCTGTAGCATTTTCAAAATATTCTCTGTAGTTTGTTTCGCCGTAAGGAATAGATGCTAAAACAAGATCAAAGCTACCGAGAAGAGTAACAATATAGGTAGGCATCACTAATGCAAGATCTTTTTCTTCCTGAGTCATTTCGGTATCAGCTTCGATCTCTGCAATTTCAGCCTGTGCATCAGCGAGCATTTTCTTTAACTGCTGAATTTTGCCTGTAAGCTCTTTTGCGTTATCAAAATACTTGTCTTTAGTATATACTGATTTGTCTGCAACCGATGCCTTAATACGCTCAATAAGGTCACCGTCATCAGCAACACCCATTGAAAGAAGAATTCTGATATTATCAAGAATGTTAGGGTTACCCTTTAAGAGAATATCTGCAAAGTCCTTGTTATCTCCAGGGAAGTTAAGCATATAGTCGCCCATGTATGTCTTTACGCCTTTGTCATCCTCAACATAGTAATAGTTGAGCTGACGGTAAGCAAGCTGTGCTTCTTTCTTACCTGCCTTGTAGTTTGCAGCGAATTCATTTGCCGCAATACGAAGGTTGTTAACCTCCGAGCTGTATGTATCCATTGCTTCCTCGAAGATGGTTTCATAGTCAGAAA
>JAXJTT010000136.1:0-7105 GCA_036309445.1 Ruminococcus sp.
CAAAAGCGTTAGTTTCGATAGCAGTTACAGTGGAAGGAATAGTTACACTTGCAAGAGAAGTACAATTGCTGAAAAGGCTGCTTGCAACAGCAGTAGCACCGTTTTCGATTACTGCAGTTTTGATGTTAGTATTTGCGAAAGCGTCCAGTCCGCCATATTTAACAGTTTTAGGGATTGTGATTGATGTAAGACCTGTGCAACCTTCGAAAGCGTCAATGCCGATGGTTTTGAGGTTTTGAGGAAGTGTAACATTCTTAAGAGATGAACAATCTGCAAAAGCGTTAGTTTCGATAGCAGTTACAGTGGAAGGAATAGTTACACTTGCAAGAGTAGTACAACCTTGGAAAAGATTGGTTGCAACAGCAGTAGCACCGTTTTCGATTACTGCAGTTTTGATGCTGGTATTTGCGAAAGCATCTATTCCGCCTTCTTTAATAGTTTTAGGAATTGTGATTGATGTGATAGTTTTGTTGTCTTTAAAAGCATTTATACCGATGGCTGTTACAGTGTGTCCGTCGATAGTTGAGGGAATTGTAAGAGTAGTAGCACTACCTCTGTAATCTAAGATACGTACATCGCCGTTATTCGTGACTGTGTATTCATAGTCACCACTCTGGTAGATTGCCGCACTTGCAGTTATTGGTGCAAGTGTAAGAACACTTGCAGACATAGTCACGGCAAGAGCAACTGATGCGATTTTGCTGAAAAGTTTTTTCATCGTTCTGTCTCCTTTTTTATTTATGCATTGTAAAATCCTGAAACACAAAAATTTACAATGTGATAAGAATAATAGCAAATTTAAAATTGATAGTCAATGTGTAAAACTAAACTTTGTTGATGTGCAAAAAAATATTAGCAGAAGTGCTTTGAGTTTGGTTATTTATGAGGGTTGGGGTGCGTGATGTATTGACACTAAGGGGTTTCGAGAAGTATAATGTGCTAAAATTATTTGATAGAAACGGAAAAACAAAATGACACAGAAAACTGATAAAAAACGTCAAAACAACAGAATAAATGATATGGTGCTTGTATCACTTTTTTCGGCTGTCATAGCTGTGTCAGCTCAGATAGCTGTGCCTTTGGGGACGATTCCTTTTACCTTGCAGACAATGGCTGTGCTTGTTGCATCGGCATTACTCGGGCTTAAGAGGGGAGTGACAAGTGTAGCTGTTTATATATTGCTGGGAATAGTCGGATTGCCTGTATTTTCAGGGTTCAGGGGAGGCATAGGAGTTCTTGCGGGACCTACGGGCGGATATATAACGGCTTTTCTGATTGTCGGGCTTATTGTAGGAATCTCTGTTGATAAATTCGGCAGAAATTTTTCGGTGCTGATATTATCAATGCTTGCAGGGCTTTTGCTGTGCTATGTGTTCGGTACATTATGGTTTGTGCTTTCAACAGGCACGGATTTTTACTCAGCTTTTATGCTGTGCGTAGTTCCGTATGTTATCTTTGATTTGCTGAAAATAATCGGTTCCGCTGTGCTTGTTAGCAGGCTTGGTAAAGTTTTAATGCTTTAATTTAGTAAAATTATATTAAAAAGCAATTTTATATAGTATGAATTTCTAAAGTATAGAAATAGAAAAGCTGATTGTGGTATAGTATAATTTTATTGTTATTCTAAAATCAGAGGGGATAAATGTGAAAAAGAGAGTTTTAAGTGCGTTGCTTTGTGCAACTCTTGCTGTGACAGGTATGGCGAGTGCAAATGCTGCTGAGGTTAAGGAGCACAAGGGCTTTAAGGACTTGGGAGAGGAAATTTATTTAGAAAACAATACCGTGACAGGTTTTGTGTATAATGTTGAAGAAGATTATGATGTTCGGTTTCGTTTATATGGTGAGGAAGATAGGCCTAATCTCATAGAGCCAAATTACATTCTTTATCTTAAGGGGGATCATAATGTACCGTCAAGTGTAACGCTTGACGAGGTTGAGGGGTATTGCCTTGGCTTTGGCTTGAGAGGGGGCTATACAGCGAATCAGTCTCTGTATAATTTTGGCAATACAGGCGGAAAATATAAAAAAATAAGAATCAAGCTTTCTGAGTTTTCAGATTATTTTAATGAGGATGGAGCTTACACCAGAGAGCTGGGTGGAGAAAATATTGTTATAGGTTTTACAAAACAAGGTGATGACACATATTATAGTTCTTGTTTGGGTATTCTTAGCGGCGGTGTCGCTAATGGTGTTGTTCCCGATGAAAACGGAGAGGTTGAAATATTTGTGTCAACAAATATCAGAGATCGTACAAGGTTTTTTACTTATGGTCTGATGCAGCAATCTGATCAAGGTGGATTTAATAAGTTGTCTTTTGGCAATGTTGACTGTACTGATTGGGTTGACGTAAATGATGTAACCACTCTCCAACTTTATCTTGCAGGAGCTAAGGAGCTTGATACTCTCGGGCTTTTCCACGCAGATGTAAACTGTGATGATGTTTGTGATGTAAACGATGTTACTGCCTTGCAGTTTGGAATTGCAGGCATATATAAATAAAATAATGTAATTCAATTCAGTTGTATAGTTGATAATCGGAGGATAAATATGGAAAAGAGAATTTTAAGTGTGTTGCTTTGTGCAACTCTTGCTGTGGCAAGTGTAGTAGGTGCAAATGCCGCTGAGGTTAAGGAACATAAGGGCTTTAAAGTGCTGGGACAGCAAATGAACCTTAGCAACAATAAATTAAAGGGCTACGTGTATAATATTGATGATGAAAATTATGATGTATATGTCAAGTATGACGGAGAGATAGCAGATTATAAGCTGTATTTTAAGGATTGTATTTCTGCACCTGCGATTATTGATATTCCGGATACTGAAAAATATGCGATGTATACTTATGATTCAAGTGGCGGTGGTGGCAGTGTATACCGTGGATACAGCTTTGCAAATACAGGTGGAATATATAAAAAGATAAGAATAAAACTTTCTGAATTTTCTTCTTATTTCAACGAAGATGGAAGCCATACAAAAGAAGTAAAGGGTGAACCGCACAACTTTAATTTTACAGATGAGGGTAATGGATTCAGCTCTTATCTTATTATCCTGAGTGGTGGAATTGTGCAAGCCGTTACACCGGATAAAAATGGTGAAGTTGAAATTTTTGTTTCAACAAATGTTGGTGCTGTTACTGAATACCATACGGATTTCTCTTGGAAATATGGCGGTGGCGGCGGAAGCAGCGGCAGTGGTATCGGTAAGCTCGAATTTGGTAATGTTGACGGCTCTTCATGGGTTGACGTAAGAGATGTCACTGCTCTCCAGCTTTACCTTGCAGGAGATAAGGAGCTTGATACTCTCGGTCTTTTCCACGCAGATGTAAACTGTGACAACATATATGATGTTAAAGATGTTACCGCATTACAGCTTGGTATTGCAGATATATGATTAATAAAAACAAGGATGCAGATATGCGTTTGAAAAAATGGAGGGTAGAATTATGAAAAAGAGAATTTTAAGTATGTTGCTTTGTGCAACTCTTGCTGTGACAGGTATGGTAAGTGCAAATGCGGCTGAGGTTAAGGAATATAAGGGTTTTAAAGATCTGGGAGAAGAAATTTTCCTTGAAGATAATACTGTAAGATGTACTACTTATAATATTGATGAAGATTACAGTGTGTATGTTGAGTATCGTGGTGCAGAAAGAAAGCACATATATTACTTTAAAGACAGTGTTTCAGCACCTGTAGATTATAAAATTCCTTCTTATGAAAACTACACTATGTTTATATATAACGTGTTTAAATTTTCATCTTATGGCAGCGGAAATATTTATACTCAGTACAACTTCAGAAATACAGGCGGTAGATATAAGAAAGTGAAAGTCAAGCTTTCGGAGTTTTCTTCTTATTTTAACGAAGATGGTACGGTTACAAGAAAACGTGACGAGGGGTATGTGACTTATGACTTCAATAAGAGTCGTGGTATTTATGAATCAACCCTTGTAATTGCCAGCGGTGGTTTAGTGCAGGCTGTTGTTCCGGATGAAAATGGTGAAGTAGAACTGTATATTTCAACAGATGTTAATGCTCATATTGCTTATTACAGCGATCTTCTTCTTAACGGAAAAGGTGGTGGCGGAGTTATTAACTCAAGGCTTAATAAATTAAGCTTCGGTAATATTGACGGTTTATATGGTACTGATGTTAATGATGCAACTGAACTACAGCTTTATCTTGCAGGATTGAAAGAGCTTGATACACTCGCTCTTTTCCACGCTGATATAAACTGTGACGGTGATTATGATGTGTGTGATGTTACTGATTTGCAGTTTGCCCTTGCGAAAATGTAAATAATAAATAATAAAACCATTGCTGCTGTTTTTGAACGGTAGCAATGGTTTTTGTGTTAGTAAGTATATGAATTTTTTCGGTCGGGAACAGAAGTGTATTTAATATCCTTTTATCTGCTCGGATTGTGGGTGGTCTCAGACCGCAAGTACTTTTACGATTTCGCTGATATACATTTTGTGGAAATCGTTGTCATACCATTTGTCAACAGCTTCACCGTCAACAATGCTTTCCTGATTGAGTGACTGAGCGTAGAGTTTTTTGCAAACAAGTACAAGCTTTGCCTCCTCAAAATATGGGATTCCGTCCTCTGTGAAAGCTGGTGTAAGACCTGTCTGAGCAACCTTGTCGATATCTCTGCCGCTTTTTGTGCCGCAGAGCTTGAGTGCATCACGGTATTTTTCGTCAAAGAAGCTCATTGTGTAAAAGCCGTTTGCTTCCATAAACTCAAAAGTGTATCTCTGTGGGCGGATAAATGTGAAAGCAACAGGCTTACCCCACATAATACCTGCACCGCCCCAGCTTATGGTCATTGTGTTGAACTTGTCAGCGTTACCGCTTGTCACCAATGCCCAGTCTTTGCCGATGAGGTCAAAAATGTTCTGAGTAATCTCAGAAGCTGAAATCTCTTTAAATTTTGCCATTGTAAATCAATCCTTTCGGTATATATTATATGTTATTTGGGTTATTGAGTATGTTGTTTTTTGCAGTTTGTTTGTGCTGTGAATTTGCAACAACATCGTTGTTTTAATTGTATCAAAAAATAAAATGATATTCAATACACCTTGTAAAATATTCATTTATATGCATAATATTCACTGTTAAATGAATATTCATTTTTTTTGAATAATATACATTTTGCGGTAAAAAGCCGTTGGAAAGGGATTTTTTAAAATGTTAAAAATCCCATAGCGGTGCGGTTAAATGCAATTTTGCAGGCTGTTTTTGCATAAAAAATACATTTTTGAAAAAATCTGAATATTTATTCAAAAAAGACTTGATTTTTTTGCATATTGGTGTATAATGGTATTGTTAATTCAAATAACTGTTTTTATGGAGGAATTAAAAATGGCTGATAATAAAATCAAAAAAGTAGTTCTTGCTTATTCAGGCGGTCTTGATACATCAATCATCATCCCTTGGTTAAAAGAAAATTATGACGATTGCGAAGTTATCGCAGTTTCTGCTGACGTAGGTCAGGGCACAGAGCTTGACGGTCTTGAGGAAAAGGCTATCAAGACAGGTGCTTCAAAGCTTTATATTGAAGACCTCAACAAGATTTTTGTTGACGAGTATGTAATTCCAACAATCAAAGCTGGTGCTGTTTACGAGGGTAAGTATCTCCTCGGTACATCATTTGCCCGCCCTATCATTGCTAAGAGAATCGTTGAGATTGCCAAGGCAGAGGGTGCAGACGCTATCTGCCACGGTTGCACAGGTAAGGGTAACGATCAGGTTCGTTTTGAGCTTGCTATCAAGGCTTATGCTCCTGATATGAAGATTATCGCTCCTTGGAGAACATGGGAGTTCAAGAGCCGTGAGGATGAAATTGCTTACGCTGAGGCTAAGAATATCCCTCTCAAGATTAACCGTGAAACAAACTATTCTAAGGATAAGAACCTCTGGCACCTCAGCCATGAAGGTCTTGATCTTGAAGATCCTGCAAATGAGCCAATGTACAACAAAGAAGGCTTCCTCGAGCTTGGTGTTTCCCCTGAGCAGGCTCCTGATAAGGCTGAGTACGTAACAATCTCATTTGAAAAGGGTGTTCCTGTAAAGCTCAACGGTGAGGCTATTGATTCTGTAGAGCTCGTTAAGCAGCTCAACGAAATCGGCGGCAGAAATGGTGTTGGTATCACAGATATCGTTGAAAACCGTCTTGTTGGTATGAAGGCACGTGGTGTTTATGAGACTCCCGGTGGTACAATCCTTTATGCTGCTCACGCAAAGCTTGAAGAACTCTGCCTTGACAGAGATACACTCCACTACAAGATGAACCTTTCAAACACATTTGCTGACCTCGTATACGATGGTAAGTGGTACACACCACTCCGTGAGGCTCTCTCAGCATTTGTTGACAGCACACAGGAGTATGTAACAGGTGATGTTAAGCTTAAGCTTTACAAGGGTAACATCATTGATGCAGGCGTAACAAGCCCATACTCACTCTATGATGAGGAAATTGCTACATTTGACGAGGACGAAGTTTACGATCAGAACGACAGTGCAGGTTTCATCAACCTCTTCGGTCTTCCAATCAAGGTTCGTGCTAAGAAGGGTCTTGTAAAATAATTTTTTAGACGTTACGGACTTTGGTGACGATGAAAACAGTGTTTCTCGACAATGCTGTGATTTTATTATTTTTACATTACACTTACAATATTCGGGGGCAGGGGAAACTCTGCCCCATAAAGTGTTTTTAAGGGACTGAATTTTTTATCAGGTTTTCGCAATAAGGTGTAGATTTTATGTATGATACTTTTACAAATATTCTGATTTACGTAATTGTTATTTTGCTTGAAGCAGCTTCTATGCTTGGTGCTTCAGCGTTAATATGCAAATACACAAAGATAAAAGAAGACACCGAAACACGTTTTTATTTTGTTTTCAATATAGTTAATGCTGTGTTACTTGCACTGGTTGCAATTTTTGTTGCGGTGTGTCTGATTTTCAAGCCGAGTGCCGATGTTACTGCATTGGGTGCAGTGACTGCTCTTTATGGCTTGCCACCGCTTGTTATTATGCAGATAATCGGACTTGCAAGTATTTTGGTAAAGAAAAACAGCGAGAAAAGCATTGACAGAATGTTAAGC
>JAXJTT010000137.1:0-15142 GCA_036309445.1 Ruminococcus sp.
AAAGACTTTCACCTCTCCACTTTAAAGCTCACATATGATGAAGCCATAAACTTATACCAGACCCTCTCCGCCACAAAAATCGGCAGACTGATTGCAAACAGAGAATTACCGATTTTAAAACAGGCTAAGGTTATTCTGGAAAACGCGGAATAAAAGCACAATAAAATCAATGCCCCTGAGCAGGTAACAACTTGCTCAGGGGCATTTTCTTTATAAGCGTTTTTCTTACTTAAATTCTATTATTTCACCAGTACAAATATTTTGCAGTTTTCTTTTTCCTATAAAAATTTTATATTTTTTATCTATAACATTGTAACCTAACGAAATGGCTAATGCAATTATGTAATTACTCACATTCCTTTTATAAAGTAATAATTTTATTTCTGTACAATATATCAATGTAATATATGGAGCCAGATAAACAATCGTATCCACAGGCTCATTGGGACAAACGTTTGGAATATAAAACAGTATACCAAGACATAACGAAATTCCAAATATTGCACTAACAACAATATAGGCTATAAGAGTATCTTTGTCTTTCCATCTGTCAGCGTAATAAATCACCAAAAGTGCATAAACAACTACCAACATATACGCAACACAATAAGAAAAATACTCATTAATTATTCCGCTTTCCCCACTGCCATAAAACCATTTTACAGAATACATCACAAAACTAAAAACAAGAGATATTATTAAAACTATAGTCTGCTTATTTCCTTTTATTTCTGCCTTTGAACGTTCCCAATCATATTTTAAATTACAAGAGATCAAGTTTACAAACATTCTTTTATAGTTTAAAAGTTCATCATTAGTCACCTCTGTCCTTGTTTCTAATTCTTGAATCAATTGCCACAAATGTGAATCGTTAAATACTGAATTATTGGCTATCCCATATGCATTTATCCTAACTTTCAAATCACTTATCGCTATTTTTAATTCTCTGATACTTTCGCTTTTTTCAATAGATTTTGAAATCTCACGTAGTTGACCACGCCATTCTTTTCGTTCCTTAGTGATATTCTCAATTGAATCTTTCCTTTTATTAGACAACAAGTTAAAAATAACAGTCATACCTGTGCTAAGCACTGTTGACGTAAGTATTATTGATAAAACATCTGAATTTATCATATTTTTACACCTCTTTAATATATTTATTTAACTACACAAAACACGTATAAATAATCAGCTACGTACTCTAATTTATCCGTTATTATCTTGTACTTCTTCATTAAAACAATATTGACTCAATCATAAAACAACAAAATTTAATTAAAGAAAAAGAGTGTTCATAACCAAAATCTATTATGAACACTCTTTTTTATATAATCAGAATGCTCTCTAGCATATCCATAATTATGCATTAAAACCGCATAAACAATATGGGGAATATATAGTTTTAAAGTTAGTAAATTATGTTATAAATCATTATAACACATATAAATGTGTTATTCAATTAAGTTTCAACCCACAATATCAGTTGAAAACAAAACTACAATATGGTATAATATTCTACAAAATTCGTCGTATTTCAGGAGAAAATTATGAAATTATTACTAATTCACGCTTGGAATGAAGCTGAGATTGCATACAGAGGTAAGTTTTCAAGTCTTTTTTCGTATCCATCTCTTACTCTTGCGGCTGTTTATGCGTCAATTCCGAAAGGTGTTTTTGAACAGATAGATGTAATTGATGAACATTCTCAGGCTGTAAAGTATGACAAAGATAAATATGATATTGTAATGCTGTCATTTGAAACATCATCAAGTATAAGTGCGTACAAGCATTGTGACGAATTTAAGAAAAGAGGTTCTTATATTGTCGGCGGCGGTTATCACGCAACAGCTATGCCCGACGAAGCTTTACAGCATTGTGATACGGTTATTATCGGACCAGCAGAAATTTCCGTTCCTGAGTTTATAGATGATTATATGAACGGCACACCGAAAAAGCAGTATAAAAATTATGATATTTGTGCGGCTGATTTTCCTGTGCCTGCAAGAGATAAAATAACCAAACGAAAAAAGCTCAATGTACCGGGAATTGTGGCGAACCGTGGTTGCGGCAACTGCTGTAAATACTGTTCTATGCGTACAATGTGGGGAAACAATCCTCGTCCCGTAGAAAACGTAATAAATGAAATAAAAGACCTCAAAGCAAAAATGCTTGTTTTTTACGACCCTAACTTTTTCGGCAATCGTGAATATGCAACAGAGCTTATGAATGCACTCAAGCCTTTAAAGGTTCTGTGGGTTTCAAACGCAACGGCTGACTTCGGTTATGACCACGAGCTTATGCAGTTAGCTTTCGACAGCGGTTGCAGAGGTGTTTTACTCGGTCTGGAGTCATTAAACCAGCAATCGCTGAAAAATGTTGCAAAGCGTTTTAACAATACCGACAAGTACAAAGAGATTATAGCCAATCTGCACCAGCACGGTATAGCCGTAAACGGGTGCTTTGTGCTTGGTTTTGACAACGACACTGAAGAAGAATTGCTTGCACTGCCTGAGCGTATAGATAATCTGGGGCTTGATTTGTGCCGCTTTGCAATCCTCACACCTTACCCAGGAACAAGGCTGTATACAGAATACGAACGTCACGGCAGAATAATAACAAAAAACTGGAACGAATACACCCAAAGCAAAGCCGTATTTCAGCCTGTAAATATGACTCCGGAAAGGCTTAACGAAATATACATAAAAGTGTGGAAGGAGTCTTTCACCTGGCGAAGAGTATTCAAACGTGTTTTTTCTTCCCCGTGGAGGAAAAACGCTTATATCTTTATTATGCTTGGTGCAAATATAGGCTTCAAATTTAACGGAGTTGACAAAAAATACAAAAAGATTTACAAAAGGAATAAAAAGTGAAGATTACATTTATAAGGCTGAATATGTTTGAGCATATCAGCTCAGATGCTATGAAACCGCTGTTGTTCGGGATTATAAAAAATCTTACACCCGACAACTTTGAGATAGATTTTATTGATGAACGGGCAGAAGCTCTGCCCGACAAAATCGATTCGGATATTATTGCTTTTTCGGTTGAAACCTACACAGCCAAAAGAGCTTACATACTCTCGAAAAAATATAAGACAGACAAAAATATAATTGTAATGGGCGGATTTCACGCAAGCGTAATGGCTGACGAAATGCTCAATTATGCTGACACTGTTATAGTCGGCGATGCCGAAGACACCTGGGGAGATTTTCTCAGAGATTGCACCAAGGGCAAACCAAAAAGCAAATACATATCAGACGAGAGCCTTCCGCTGTCTGTATTGCCCGAAGACAAAAGCATATACAAACACAAATACTACGGCATAGGGGTTTACCAGATTTCAAGAGGCTGTAAATTCAACTGCGATTTCTGCTCAATTAAAACTATGTATAAATGTGTACGCAGAAAAACCGCAGATATGGTTTTTCAGGAGCTAAAAGAAGCAAAAGAAAAAATCATTTTCTTTGTAGACGATAATCTTTTTTACGATAAAAAATCAGCCGTCGAGCTTTTCAGAAAGATTGCTCCGCTGAAAAAGAAATGGGCTTGTCAGATAAGTATGGACGTGGCACGTGACGACGAGTTACTCAGCGAAATGAAAAAAGCCGGCTGTTTTCTTGTGCTTATGGGTTTTGAAAGTCTTAACCCTTCAAGCCTTAAAGAAATGCACAAAACTGCAAATTCTTCCTCGGATTATAACGAAGTAATAAAACGCATATATCGTCACAAGCTTCTGATTTACGGAACATTTGTATTGGGCTGTGACTCAGATAAGCCTGATGTTTTTGACAAAACCTTTGAGTTTGCCGTAAAAAACAATCTTGCAGTAACCAATTTTAATCCTCTCATACCAATGCCCGGCACAAGAGTTTACAACCGTATGGAAGAACAAAACAGACTGATTTATAAAAAGTGGTGGCTTTCGGACAAATATCGTTACGGAGAAACCGCATTCATTCCCAAAAATATGACACCACAGCAGTTATGCGAAGGCTGTCTTAAAATGCGTACTGACTTTTACTCTGTCAGATGTATTTTAAAACGACTTTTTTCAAACCCTGCTAATTTTCTGCCTATGAATTTGTTAGTATTTATTCTGGCTAATCTGATTTCACGCAGAGAAATTCACAAAAAGCAAGGTCAATTACTTGGAGGTATTCTTAATGAAACTAACGCTGATTAAACCGAATATAGGTCGTCGTGAGCATAGCCTTTACGTTGACGAAGGCAGAATGGAGCCGCTTCAGCTAGGAATACTTGCCGCACTTACTCCAAAGGATATTGACGTAGTAATGTACGATGACAGAATGGAAACAATCCCCTATGACGAGCCTACTGACATCGTGGCAATTACTGTTGAAACATTCACCGCAAGACGTGCTTACGAAATAAGCGAGGAATTTCGCAAGAGAGGTGTAAAAACCGTAATGGGCGGTATGCACGCAATGCTTATTCCGGAAGAAGTAAGCGAACACTGCGACTGTGTTATCGTCGGAGATGCCGAGCCTGTATGGGCGACTATGCTTGAAGATTTAAAAAAAGGACAGCTGAAAAAAAGATATGATGTTGTTCAGCCGACCTGCCCGCAGATAAATGTTATTACAAGACGTGATATATTTGAAGGCAAGGGATATCTGCCTATAACTTTGCTCCAGTTTTCAAGAGGCTGTAATCACCGTTGCAGCTTCTGTGCATCTTCTGTATATTTCAAGGCTCATCACTACTGCCGCAAGGTTGAAGATGTTGTTGCAGAAATCAAGTCTCAAAAACGCAAACTGCTGTTCTTTGTTGATGACAATATTGTGTGCAACCGTGAAAAAGCAAAAGAGCTTTTCCGTGCATTGATTCCTCTGAAAATCCGCTGGGTAAGTCAGGGCAGTATTGATATGCTTGCTGACAAGGAGCTTATGGAGCTTATGGTAAAAAGCGGTTGTCTGGGACTTGTAATCGGGTTTGAGTCAATATCACCGCAGTGTATTGCAGAAATGAATAAAAACACTAACAAAAAGCCTTCGGGCGATATGTATAAGTCAGAAATCGAGCAGCTTCGCAAATGGGGTCTGCAGACATGGGCAGCGTTTACTGTCGGTCACGATGGCGACACACTTGAGTCAATAAAAGCTACCTGCGATTTTGCGATAAAAAATAAATTTACCTTTGCCGCATTCAATATACTTATGCCCTACCCTAACACTGCTCTTTACGAGAAACTGAAAAAAGAAGGTCGTCTGCTTTATGACGGCAAGTGGTGGTTGCACGAGGATTACAGATTTAACTATGCAAGCATTGTTCCAAAAAATATGACACCTGATGAACTTACTGAAATTTCATTTGACTGTCGCAGACGCTTCAACAGCCCTATGTCGATATTTACACGTGCATTTGAGCCAAGAACAAATATGCGTACGCCATACAGATTTGGAACATACCTTATATACAATCCGCTTTTCAGAAAAGAAGTATTTAAAAAGCAAGGTATGAAATTTGGTTTAAAATCAAAAACAACACCGAGCGTTAAGGAGTAAAAGCTATGCTTAAAGGATTTATCAGACCTATTAAAGAATATACCGAAGCTGAAATCTCTGCTATGTATTCACTGATGGACGAGTTTTATGACAACACAGACGAAGCCGTTTTCAGACGTGATTTTTTTGATAAAGATTACTGCCTTGCACTGTATCTTGAAGACGGCAAGCTTGTAGGCTTTACTACTCAGAAGGTTTTAGAAATTGATGTTGACGGCAAAAAAGTAAACGGTATGTTTTCGGGTGACACAATCATACATAAGGATTACTGGGGCGATATAGAGCTTTTTAGAGTGTGGGCGAGATTCTGGTTTGACTTTGCAGAAAAATATGATGAATTTTACTGGTTCTTAATCTGCAAGGGCTATAAAACCTACCGCATTATGCCGCTTTTCTGGAAGGAATTTTATCCGAATTACAGAATGGAAACTCCTGAATATGAGCAGAAAATTATCGACGCTTACGCATCTCACCTTTACCCTGACGAATACAATCCGAAAACAGGTGTTATTGAATATAAGAAGGTTAAGGATAAGCTTAAGGACGGAGTAGCAAATGTAGGCGAGCGTGAAATGAAGAACAAGGATATTGCGTTTTTCTGCAAGGCAAATCCGAATTTTGCAGACGGCAACGATATTGCCTGCCTTGCAAAAATTGATATAAATATACTTAAAAGACGTGTACCGGAGTTGCTTTTGGGATGAGTATTCAGAGTAAAATCCTCAACAGAATATGCCGTATGCTGTACCATAATGAGTACCGCAATTTTACAAAACCGTGCAACATACAAAAGGTTCAGTCAGATTATCTTATGACTCTTATCAAAAAAAATTCTGACACTCTCTACGGCAAAAAACACAACTTCAAAAACATAAACAGCTACGAAGATTTTGCAAAAAATGTTCCGCTTACCACCTACGAAGACTACGAACCATATATAGAAATGATGGCTCAGGGCAAAAAATCAATTCTCACGTCTGAGGATATACGGCTTTTTGAGCTTACAAGCGGTTCGTCAGGCGGAAAAAAGCTTATTCCCTACACCAGTTCACTGAAAAATGAATTTCAGAAAGGCATCAGACCGTGGCTTTATGACATTTACAAAAATGTTGACGGAGTTGAAAACGGCAAAAGCTATTGGTCTATCACCCCCGTAACTGCAGGCAAAAGCTATACAGACTCAGGTATTCCCGTAGGCTTTGAGGAAGACGCAGAGTATTTCGGAGTTATTGAACAGA
Source organism: Ruminococcus sp. (assembly GCA_036309445.1). Taxonomy (GTDB): domain Bacteria; phylum Bacillota; class Clostridia; order Oscillospirales; family Acutalibacteraceae; genus Ruminococcoides. The sequence goes on from JAXJTT010000137.1 coordinate 6,764, forward strand.
AGATTATGCAAAAGCTTTTTGCAGTAAATTCAGGCGTAAAATTTTCCGATGATATGCAAGATTTCTATTTTAAAACTGCATCTCAGCTTATCAACTGCAAAGAGCTTACACTTATTTCTGTGTGGAATCCTACGTTTCTGACAATCCTTTGTGATTTCATCTGCGACAATGCAGTAAAGCTTAAGGAAACCCTGCCGCAGAATGAGCAATCAGCTTTTCTTGATAATGCAAAGAAAAAGCGTTTTGATAAAATTTTCCCAAAGCTTAAAATCATAAGCTGCTGGGCTGACTCAAGTGCGGCTGATTACACTGAGCAGATAGAAAAGCTTTTCCGCGATGTGTATATTCAACCCAAAGGCTTGCTTGCAACCGAGTGCTTCACCTCTTTTCCGCTGACAGGAGAAACAGGCAGCCGACTCAGCATACACTCACACTTTTTTGAATTTAAACGCATATCTGACGGAAAAATATTCACTGCCGACAAACTCACCACTGACAAATACGAGGTAATTGTCAGCACAGGCGGTGGATTTTACAGATACTGCATCGGTGACATTATCGAGGTGCTTGAAACTTACCCCGACAAACCACCCCGAATTAAATTTTTGCACAGAGCAGGCACAACCTCTGACCTTTTCGGAGAGAAGCTCACCGAGGAATTTGTCAGAAACATTTGCCTGAATATATGTTCAGCCAATGAATTTTGTCTGCTTGCTCCCGAAAAAAATTATTACTGTCTTTACACAACCGATAAAAATATTACAGACGATATACTTGATAAAGCCCTGTGCGAAAGCTACCATTACAACTACTGCAGACAGCTTGGTCAGCTCAGAAAGGCGGTAGTGGTGACTGTTTCAGGCAATCCGCAATCAGACTATATAAGAAGGCTTACCGATGACGGTATGCGTATAGGCGACATCAAGCCTGCATACCTGAGCAAAAAATCCAACTGGAAGCCTTATTTTAAAATATAAAAAGGAAACAATACAATGTTAAAAATCGCTTTACTTGCTCCTGCGGGAGCTATGCACCGATATTCAGGTAATTTCGGTAAATCACTTCACTATGCACCGCTTACTCTCACCACTCTGGCGGCTTTAATCCCCGAGGATATAGACCACGAGGTTGCAATATATGACGAAACCGCAGAGAAAATCCCCCTTGATTTAGATGCTGACATTATCGGCATAACCTGCATAACAGGCACCGCACCACGTTGTTATGCATACGCTGACTACTTCCGCAAAAAAGGAAAGACTGTTTTTGTGGGTGGTGTTCATCCGTCAATGCTCCCGAACGAAGCCGCACAGCACGCAGATGTTGTATTCACGGGCTTTTCAGAGCAGACCTTCCCGCAGTTTTTGCACGACTACATAAAAGGCGAATATAAGAAATTCTATCACCAGAATGAGGATTTCACAATTGCAGGCAGACCCACCCCGAAAAGAGAGCTTCTTAAAGCGAAAAAATACATCACAACAAAGACTGTTGAGGCTATCCGTGGTTGTTGTCACACCTGCAGTTTTTGTGCTTATCCTGCGGCATTCGGCAAAACAGTCTACAAAAGACCCGTAAAAGAGGTTGTAGCTGAAATTGAAGCACTTAACTCAAAGCACGTTGTTTTCCCTGACGTAAACTTAGTAACTGACAGAGCCTATGCTCTTGAGCTTTTCAATGCTCTTATACCGCTTAAAATTATGTGGCTGGGCTTGGTAACCTCATCTGTCGGCATAGATGACGAGCTTATGACCGTTTTCAGAAAAAGCGGTTGCAAGGGCTTGCTGATAGGCTTTGAATCAATTACACAGGAATCACAGAAGTACATTCACAAGGGTGTGAACAGAGTTGATAACTACGTTTCACTTATGGAAAGACTACACGACAACGGCATACTTGTACAGGGTTGCTTTGCTTTTGGCGGTGACGAAGAAGACGAAAGCGTTTTTGACAGAACTGTTGAGATGATTATCAAGGCTAAAATTGACTTACCAAGATACTCTATTCTTACACCCTTCCCTCAGACTATGTACTACAAACAGCTTGAAAAGGAAGGCCGTATAATTGAACACAACTGGGCTATGTATGACGTTCAGCACTGTGTATTCCAGCCAAAGCTTATGACAAAAGAACAGCTTGAAGAAGGCACCGACCGTGCGTGGAGGGCAACCTATTCCACATCTAATATTTTCAAAAGATTGGCTCCATTCAAAAGCAGTCCGTGGCTATCACTTCCGCTGAATATGGGCTACAAGGGCTACGCAGACAAATGGCACAAATTCACAAGGGACGTTATGTGCGACAACTCTGACATTCCCGTAATATAAAGGAAAACAGCTATGAAAATTACATATATTCTTCCTGCTATCGGCAAAAAGCAGGGACAAAAATATATCGGCACATGGAAAATGGAACCTCTGACCATTGCTGTGCTGAAATCACTCACCCCACCCGACATTGAAACAGAGTTTTTTGATGACCGAATCGAACTGATTGATTACAATACAAACACCGACCTGGTGTGCATTACGGTGGAGACCTACACTGCAAAGCGTAGCTACAAGATTGCAGAAAAATTCCGTGAAAGAGGTATCCCCGTTGTTATGGGCGGATATCACATCACCCTTTGTCACGAAGAAGCTATGCAATACTGCGACAGCGTTATAATCGGCAACGCTGAAACCGTATGGGGGGCTATGCTTAAAGACTTCAAGGCACATAATCTCAAAAAAATATATCGTGGCGGTATAGGTGAATACGATGTTCAGCCTGACAAAAGTATTTTTAAGGGCAAAAAATACCTGCCCGTTTCCCTTGTTGAAACAGGCAGAGGATGTTGCCACAGCTGTGAATTTTGCTCCATATCAAAATTTTATTGCAGTAAATATTACAGACGTGAACACGATTTGATTATTGATGACCTGAATAATTCCGAACACAAGTACACATTTCTGGTGGACGATAACCTTGTAGCTAACAGACAACATGCGATGGAGCTTTTCGAGAGAATCACTCCGCAAAAAATCAAGTGGGCAGGTCAGGGTACTTTGTCTATGGCTAAAGACGAAAAGCTGCTGAAAGCTATGAAAAAAAGCGGTTGCGAGATTATTCTCATCGGATTTGAAAGCCTCAACAAAGAAAACCTCAGACAGATGAACAAGTCCTTTAACTATGCCCTCGGTGAACGTGATGAGCTTGTAAAACGAATCCACGATGCAGGAATCGGCATTTATTCTACCTTTGTTTTTGGCTACGACAACGACGATGAACGCACAATAAATGATGCAGTGGAATTTGCAAAAAAGCATAACTTCTACACAGCGGCATTCAATCACCTTCTGCCATTCCCTAACACTGCTTTATACGATCGCCTTAAAAACGACAATCGTTTGATATACGACAAGTGGTGGCTTGCAGACGGATATAATTACGGCGAGCTGGCGTTCAATCCAAAGCTTCTTTCGGCAGAAAAGCTGAGCAAGCTATGCCGTGACGCACGCAAGGAGTTTTCTTCCCCTAAAACAATCCTCAGCCGAGGCTTTGCATCTCTTAGCAGAACAAGCCCTCTGTTGTGGGGATTATTCTGGGCAATGAACTTAAGATTAGGCGAGGAAATTGACCAGAAAATGAATGTTCCGATAGGAGAAAACCTCGATGAATTTCCAAAATAACAGATATACTCTCAGATTTGCAGACAGCTCTGACAACGAGGGTATAAGAAAAATTTTTGAGGACAGCACCTTTGACGGAGGGCTGAGCGTGCAATATCTGCGTAGCTCTCTCCCCTATGAGTCTTTTACGGCTGACGGTGATTGTGCAAAAATTCTTGTTATCATAGATAATAATGCTGACCGCACAATAGCAGTAGGCGGTGCGGTTATACGCTCGGAATATTTAAACGGCACACCTGAAAAATGTGCTTATCTTACAGGACTTAAAATACACCCTGATTACCACAACAAGATTTCTTTTATCGCAAAAGCATACAAGTTTTTGTATGAAGAAATCTCAGATTGCAAAATATTCTATTCAACAATTCTTGATGATAACAAGGGTGCAATAGCCTTGTTTGAAAAAAAGCACAGAAATATGCCTGAGTACAGATATCTTGGACATTACACCACATATTGTTTTCACGGTGGCAAAAAGTTTTTTGCACTTGAAAAGAATAACCTTGATGGATTTGACAAGCTTTTAAAATCACATTTTTCAAAGCTCAGTCTTACTCCTGTTGATTATGACTGCAAAGGCTTCGGAGAAAAAACCTTTTACTCACTAAGAGAAAACGGCAAAATCATAGCCTGTTGTTTTGCAGGAAATCAACAGGCTAACAAGCAATATAAAATGTCTTCATATGGCGGTGTTTATAAGTTTTTATCCAAGCTTCCTACACAGTTATTCGGGTTTCCGAAATTCCCGAAAGCAGACAGCATTATAAACCACGGAGTAATATCGTATCTTTACGTAAAAGATAATGACAAAAAGCTCTGTAAAAAATTTTTGCGTTCAGTGGCAAAAGCGTCTGACTTTTCCCTGCTTATATGGGGCGGTTTTGAAAACAACCCCCTTTGCAAGGCTCTGGACGGTATGAAAACCGTTCATTACGGCAGCAGACTGTACTCGATTGTATGGGACAACTCTCCCGATATCACAGGAACAATAGGCGTAGAAGCAGGCTTGCTTTAACCGAAAGCAAGTAATTTCCTATAAATTCAAAAAAGACAATCTATCCGTAAAAGAATAGATTGTCTTTTGTTTTTGTCATCAAAATTAGTTATTGAGACGGCTTATGTAAACTTTCCCACTGTGTTTTTTCCTTTGCCATAATTTTTTCAATCTGAATCAAGAAGGTATTTTCTCTTGCTTCAATCATTTTATCAGGAATCGATAAATCCACATCTTTATATTGAGATTCAATTTCTTTTTTGCTATACTTTCCCTTTTCTGAAATCAACAAACTCAGTTCTGTCTGAAGCTCCTCTGAAGTGGCACGAAATTGAATCCAGTTCTGCTGGAACTTAAACAAAGTAAGTATGGCAGTAAGAATTGCGGTAATTGCCGAAAACACAGCTACCAACGTACTGAGTTCACCTGTTATCGCAGTAATCATAGTAGAAAACGTCGGCAACGCAATAGCGACAGCACTGAATCCTAAAAAATGCATTTTGTTTACCTGTGCCTTTTTTGAGTACCAGAGTACCGACTGAACATAACGTTTTGCTATGTAGTCGTTCTTAAAAATACATTTGCCGTCTTTATAAATACGTGCAAAAAAGTCTCTCAAACTACGTGCAAAAATCCTTTTCATATCATTTCTTATATCTTCGACGTTCATCGCCGACTCACTTTTCATAAGCTCACAACAATCCTGAAAAGTGTATTCTGATTTATTGCCGCTATTATTGACAGATGGATGTTTCTTAGCTGATTTTTTCATATTATTTTCCTCCTTTATCTACACTGCAGTTTTTAAATCAGTGGTTCAAATGATATATAAAATTTGTTGTTTTATATTTAATACATTATACATCACTTTTAACACAAATTAAAGTAACATACCAAAATTTCACGAAACATCGACACTCTCTCGGCGTTATATTGCAAATTATATTATATTGTGATATACTTATTGTTAATAATACACATTTCGCTTTTTATAGGAGGGTTGATTTATGATTCATTTCTTACATATTTCCGATTTGCATTTAATTGTTAATCCTGAATGGAACAATATGAAAACTGCAATTCTCGACTCAGTAAAACAAAAACTTGCAAATATTGAAAACGACAATAAACTATTAATCATCACCGGCGATTTTCATAATTTTAAAGAGAAAAATTTTGAAGAGGCTAAAACCTTCCTTCAAGAATTGTTTGCGATAATGGAGCTTGAACCCGATAAAGATGTTTTTGTGATTCCGGGAAATCATGACATTTCAGACGACTCAAATTCCGTAGATAGAGATGTATTAGTTCCTTATATAAAAAATCACCCGGAAGAATTAAACAATAAAAACAGGTTGGAACAACTGCTTACATTTTACGACCCGTATCTTGACTTCTTAAAAAGCCTCGGAATTTATAATGACAAAGAAATAGAAAACAAACTACCTATACGTGTTCATGTTCGAAATTGGAGAGGAAAAATAAACTTTCTTCATTTAAACACTACAATAGTAGCTGACGGAAAAGAAAAGAAAAATCAAATAATTGATGCATTGTCGGCTACATCTGACAAAATCCGCGAAGAATTAAGAAACGGAAATTCACCTCGCTTTGTAATCGGACATAACAGTTTTTTTGACTTGCACAAAACACATCAGGAACAACTGCGTGGGGTTTTGTTTCAAGAAAACATAAGTGCTTATATATGCGGAGACTTGCATAAAATACCTGAATCTGTTGATAAAAACTACATTATTCTTTCTGAAGGAAAAACCATTCCGAATATTGTTTCATACAAATCTTCTGTTGATGAAAAAGACGAATACTCCGATTCCGGAATAATCTGGCATAACATAAACGATAACGACGGTAATGTTAATTTAGAATATTTCAAATGGGAGCGAAACAATCAGGCAAAATTGGTACCTGACACAGTTTTGAATTACAATATATACGATGCTAAAAAAATCAAAACAGAAATTCATCAAACTGACAAAACTGATTGTTGGCTTGATAAAAATGATATTTTAAAATCTGCTTCAAAAAAAATAAGCCCAAACAATATAAAGAGCTTTTTACTAGGTTCTCGTTGCACATGGAATATTGTATTTCAAGAAAATCTGATTCCTCGTCGTAAAATTGTTGACGATTTGTATAACTGTATTACAACAGACGGCGGAACATATGCTTTGACCGCTCCCGGAGGCGAAGGAAAATCAACAGCTCTTATGCAACTATGTTCAACGCTGATAAACAACAATTACGATGTACTTTATTATAAAGGGATCGGAAAAATTCAATTACCTGATTGCATTTCTGAAAAGACAGTATTTTTAATCGATAATCCTCCTGAAAACAAGGCATTTAAAAAATTTCTTAATTCAGTTATAGCTAATGGATATACATTAGTTTTGGCTGAAAGAGAAAACGAGTGGAATTTATTAAAAACAGCTTTATCTATAAGTGACCGTGATATCAAAACTTTTTCAATGGATATGCTTACTGAAAAAGAAGCTCAGAACTTTGCAGAATGCGTGTGTAATAATTTATATCATTCAAAAAGTTTTGAGGAAATCAAAGAAATATTTTTAAAAAAATCAGACGGCTTTCTGTATGCCGCTATGCTGCTTGCAGTAAGTAACAAAAACACTTTAGATGCAATTGCAAACACAATCATTGAAAAGTTACATAAAAAATCAAAAAATGCACTTCTTTTGTTGGCTCATATTGTTATATCAGAAGAATGTAACGTGGATTTCGGAAAAGCTCAGTATAGAGATGTTTGTCAAAAACTGAACATTTCCTCCCGTGATGCTAATTATGCATTAAGCAAAGAAGTAAGTTTAAACGGCACAAAGTATCAAACTCGTCATGAGCGTATCCGTAAATTATTTACAGAACGATTGTTTTCCTACAACAGTATTTTGCAGTTTAACGAAATAGATAAAACAATATCAAACCTATTTGAATTTCATTTTAAACTTTATTCAAACAACACTTATTTTTCTCAAAAACAAAATTGTATATTTAATGTAGCCAAGCTTCTCAGCAAATTGGATCTTGTTGGCTATGAGACGCAAGAACATCTGATTAACAGATTAATAGACGAATTTAAAATTTCAGACCAAAAAACATTTAGCATAATGCTTTCATATCTGAACGACGAAGAACTAAAATTACTGTTTTACAAAGTATGTTTTAACAGGGAATGGTATTCCTCATATTATTTGAAAAACTGGTGTGAAATACTAATAAAAAATGGAGCAAAGTGGATAGATAATGACCCTTATTCACCATCCCTGATTTATCGCAAAGCATGCACAAATCATAAACCTAACTCTTTTGTATGGTATGATTGGGCAATGGCGGAACTCAAATACAACGGAGCCGGAGATTACGAAAGTGAGAATACCGCTCGCTGGATTTTTCACGAGGCTTGTATTAACCACAACCCTGACAGTAGTACTTGGCTTGCTTGGGCTCAAATGGAAGAAAAATACACCGGTGCAGGAGATTATAATAATGATAAAAATTATGACGCTCGCCGGATTTTCAAAGAGGCTTGTATGAATCATAACGCTGACAGTAAGGTTTGGCTTGCTTGGGCTCAAATGGAAGAAAAATATACCGGTGCAGGAGATTATAACATTAACAATACTGCTCGCCGGATTTTCAAAGAGGCTTGTATGAACCATAACGCTGACAGTAATACTT
>JAXJTT010000138.1:0-16513 GCA_036309445.1 Ruminococcus sp.
GTATATATATGGTGATGCAATAGGTAATGGTGTTGACGGATACCTTGAAAGCATTTATAATATTATAGATAAATTAGATTGCAAGGATAAAATTCATATTTTGCCTGCACAAAAGAATATTCATAATATAATCAAGGATTATGCGATGTTTGTTTCTTCATCAGATTTTGAGGGGATGTCAAACTCAATGCTTGAGGCTATGGCAATAGGTTTACCGACAATATGCACAGATTGCCCTGCCGGTGGTGCAAGAGCAATTATAAAAGATCATGAAAACGGAATTTTGGTTCCGGTAAATGATGTTGAGGCTATGTATAAAGCAATGAAAGAGTTAGCCGAAAATGAAGAGCTAGCTGAAAAACTATCATTGAATGGTACAAAACTCAAGGAAGAACTATCGGTAGATAAAATAGTAAATCAATGGTTGGAGATGATTGAGTGATTAAAGTAAGTGTTATTGTTCCGATTTATAATGCCGAAAAATTTTTATCTCAATGTCTTGACAGTGTTGTTAATCAGACCTTGAAGGAAATTGAGGTTATTTTGATTGATGACGGTTCAACGGATGGCAGTGCTGAGATATGCAAAAATTATTTAAGCGATTTAAGAGTCAGTTATTATTATAAAGAAAACGAAGGATTGGCTGCTGCTCGTGCTGATGGTATAGAAAAAGCAACAGGCGAATATATAGGCTTTGTTGATTCCGATGACTGGTTGGAGTTGGATACATATGAAAAAATGTATAATGCCGCTAAAAGTAATAATTCTGATATTGTATTTTGTAATTGTATAGAGAATGAGGATGGCTATCGTTTTATACCGGAGCTTCGTACCGGTCCTTTTGACAGAGAACAGATAAAAACAGAAATTTTGTCTCGTTCTCTTGCGTATATTGACAAAATGGGAAACAAAAGAGCGATCAGATGGTCAAATTGCCTTAGAATCTATAAAAAAGCTTGTATTGATAAAAATAAAATTAAATTTGACAGACGTTTCAGAAGAAGTCAGGATTTACAATTTACATATGAAATGACCTTGTGTGCACAAAACTACTATTATCTTGGTGATGATTATTTGTATCATAATCGTGTAGTAGGTGATTCGCTTTCAAGAGGATATACAAAAAATATGTGGACCCTTTATATTCCTCTTATTGAGCGTTTATATAAGGATACAGAAGGATTCAAAGAAATGGATTTGATGCCTCAGATGCATCTCAGGGCATTTTTCTTTGTGACAGATTGTATTGAAAATGAGTTGAAGCCTTTGTGTCCAAACGATATGGAAACAAGAGTAAAACTTGTTTCTGAGATTATGAATCATCCGATTTGTGACAGATACTATGGTAAATTTTCAATTGAAAAGATGAATCCGTTATATCAGGAGTATTATAAGCTTATTGCTCAGAAAAAAGCAAAAGAGATCTTTTCGGTAACTGAAAAATACAAACGTAAGGCTGAAAGAAAGATAAAGTATTGGAATCCAATGATTCATTTTATTACTGAAAGCAAATTAACAGGTTGGGCTTATAAGGCAATACGTGGAAAAAAGTGAATGTAACACCAGTTTTTTCGATGGGGTTATAATTAACTTGTTTTATTGTTGAGGGTGAAATCTTTGAAAAAAATTATATTTGTTATTGGGAATTATAAAAACGGCGGAATGGCTATGCATGCCACCAATTTATCAAATGAGTTTGCAAATCATGGCTATGAGGTTGATATTCTGGTGACAAGGGAATTAAGTGAAAAATCTTTTTTTAATCTTAATAAGGGCGTAAATGTAGTTTCTTTGATTGATTATAACAATTCTACTCCATCAAATAATTTAGTAAAAGCTAAATCTGAGAAAGTATATTCAAAAATTAATTTTTTAAAGAAAATCCGATATATAACAAAGAAGATATATAAGATAGATATGATTATTGAGCGAGAGATAACGTTTCTGCGGAGAGGAGATAGCCTCAGAAAATATTTTGTAAATAATCAGGATTCTATCGTTATTCCATTTGGATTTTTGTATTTAGAGAATACTATATCGGCAGTTAAGGATTTAAATTGCAAGGTTTATTATGCTGAGAAAAATGCTCCGGAATGTGAATTTCCTGAAAAAGGTTCCAATGAATATCGATATATAATAAAGCTAATGAATAAAATCAACGGTACTATAGTTCAGACCCAAAATGCAAAAGATTTTTTTGATGGCGAGATAAAGAATATATATGTAATAAACAATCCTATTAAAGAAGGATTACCAAAGCCTTATTTGAATAAAAGAAAAAAAACTATAGTCAATTTTTGTAGAATACATCCCCAGAAGAATCTTGATTTGCTTATTGATGCTTTTGTGAAGTTAAATAAGGAATATCCTGATTATAAACTTGAAATTTATGGAAATATTGTAAGTGATTTTGAGATACAGTATAGAGATAGATTAATAAGTAAAGTTCAAGCGTTGAATATGGAAAATAAGATATTTATTCTTCCTCCATCTTCTGAGGTGCATAAAAGAATAATAGATTGTGCTATGTTTATATCTTCATCCGATTATGAAGGATTGTCAAACTCAATGATAGAGGCTATGGCTATAGGCTTGCCTTGTATTTGTACTGATTGCCTCGGTGGTGGTACAAGAGAGGTTATGGTTGATAAAGAAAACGGTTTGATTGTCCCGATTAAAGATGTGAATGCTTTATATTCTGCAATGAAGTTTTTTATTGAAAATTCTGAATTAGCTGAAAATTGCGGAAAAAAGGCTTCAGAGTTAAGAGAAAAATTATCGGTTAAGAGTATTACAGAAAAATGGTTGTCAGTTATTGAAAAATAGAAAAAGGATAATGATATGGCAGGAGTTTGGTTAAAAAGAAAGATTAAAAATTTTTCGTATATTCAATTTGAATTGAGAAGATGGTATAATAAAAAAAGAATAAAATCCAGAGATTTTACGATAATTTCAAATAATTGCTGGGCAGGAAAAGCGTACCAGTATTTCGATATGCCATATTTGACACCTACTGTTGGATTGTATTTTTTTGCAGATGATTATTTGAAATTTATAAAGAATTTGAGATATTATATGTCGTTGGAAGTTGAATTTATTTCTCCTGAAAAATCAAAATATTATAATGAACTTGAAGTCAGAGGTCAAACAGAAAAACCAATCGGATTGCTTGATGATGTAGAAATAATCTTTTTACATTACACATCTACAAAAGATGCAAAGGAAAAGTGGGAAAGAAGAAAAAAAAGAATAAATTATGATAATATTTTTATTAAATTTTCTAATATGAACTTATGTACAGAGGAACATATTAAAGAATTTGATGAGTTGAACTTTTTAAATAAATTTGTACTGAATAATCGAAAAAAAACCAAATATTCAAGTGAATATTTTTGGTCTGGCTCAAGCAATGCTAAAGAAATTATTAATGATAGTAGTACATTTCCAGGTAACTTGAATCTGGTTAAACTCTTAAAGAGAAAACCGGAAAGTTATCCATATTAAAATATATAGTTGTTAATGGAGGATAAAATGGTTCAAACAACACAACAATGGGACATTGAAGTGCGTTCCGAAGGAAAAAAAGTAGATTACGATATAAAGGGGTTAAGAAAATGTAAGGATTTGATTTTCCTTTTTGTAAGAAGAACATTTGTGGCACAGTACAAGCAGACTATTTTAGGACCTGCTTGGGCTATTATTCAGCCGTTTTTTACCACTGTAGTTTATTCTATCTTTTTTGGTAATGTAGCTGGTTTAGGTGCTTCAGGTGTACCTAATTTTATCTTTTATTTGTCAGGTACTATTATATGGACCTTGTTTGCAAATTCTCTTAATCAGACTTCTGATACATTTATCTCCAACTCAGCAATTTTAGGAAAAGTTTATTTTCCGAGACTTGTAATGCCGATTTCGACGGCTATTTCTCAGTTTATTTCGTTTTTTATACAGTTTGCATTTATGCTGGGATTTCTTATATATTATCTGATAACAAATGCAGGTGTAGCTCCGAATTTTTACATATTACTTACTCCTGTTTTGATAGTTCAGATGGCTGTATTAGGAATGGGTTTTGGTCTTACTGTGTCTGCGTTGACGACTAAGTACAGAGATTTGAAGATGGTAGTAGGTTTTGGTGTATCCTTGTGGTCTTACTGTTCACCTGTAGCTTATGATATGTTCAGTATGGAAGCTCTTATGCCGGGAAGTTTTATTTATAATTTCTATATGCTTAATCCTGTTACCCCTATTATTAATATATTCAGATATGCTTTTTTAGGCACAGGTGGAATTGACTGGTTGTATTACGGAATAAGCTGGATTACAACGATTATAGTTGCTTATATCGGAATCAGACTTTTCAGCAAGGTTGAAAAAACCTTTATGGATACTGTTTAATAAAGAAAGGATCATGTCATTATGAGTAATGATTTAGCTATAAAGGTTGATCATGTATATAAAGAGTACCGTTTAGGTGCAATCGGTGGTGCAACCCTCAAGGGCGAAATTCAGTCAAAAATAGCAAAGCTTCGTCATAAGGAAGACCCTAACTTGAAAATTGGTGAGGTTGCTCATGGTAAAAATGAAAGATTTCTTGCACTGAAGGATATGTCTTTTGAGATAAAAAAAGGTGAAACTGTCGGTATCATCGGACATAATGGTGCAGGTAAGTCAACAATTCTCAAGCTTATCTGCCGTGTAACAGCACCTACAAAGGGTAATATTTTTATGAATGGCCGTCTCACAAGTATGCTTGAAGTTGGTACAGGCTTTCATCCGGAGCTTACGGGACGAGAGAATGTATATCTAAATGGTGCCATACTTGGTATGAGTAAGGCTGAAATTGATGAGAAATTTGATGAAATAGTTGAGTTTTCTGAAGTTGGCCAGTTTATTGATACACCGGTAAAGAGATATTCCAGTGGTATGAAAGTTAAGCTTGCGTTTGCGGTAGCATCTCACCTGAATTCTGAAATTATGATTATGGATGAGGTACTTGCAGTTGGTGATGTAAACTTTCAGAATAAATGTATCGCACAGATGAAGAAAGTTGCGGAAGAAGAAGGACGAACTATTCTTTATGTAAGCCACAATATGGCTACAGTAAAAAGCCTTTGCAACAGATGTATTGTTTTATCACATGGTACTGTAATTTTTGAAGGTTCTGTTGAAGATGCAATAGCTGTGTATATGCAAGATGAAAAGCTTGATAATACTACATTCTTTGATACATCTGAAGCAAAAAGACATAGAAAATGTAATCTCAGACATAAATTGCAGAGTCTTGAAATACTGGATGTCGATGCAAGTCAGTTTGGCTACGGAGACAAATTTAAATTCAGAATTAAATGGAACAGTGAAAACAATGATGAGCGACTTCAGATGAAGATGGTTATCAATGGTATTGATACAACCCCTGTTGGTGTTATCTTTGGTGGTGAGCTTGCTCACAAAAAGGGCGAGAATTATGCAGAGTATGAATTTGATACTTCTTACCTTGTGCCGGGGCACTATACAGTAGACGTAATTCTTTATGATGAAGATCATGAAGGAAATGTAATGTTCTATGACAGATGCACAGCTTTGAGATTTGTTTTGGAACATAGTGACGACTCAGTTAAGCTAAAGCATTGGTTCAAGGATTGGGGTAATGCAGTATTACCTTGTATCTCTCAAAGGTAATAGTGATATAGATAAAGGGTGTTTTTATGAACCATATTGCAATAAAAGGAAAGTCTTACTTATCTTACTTGCATTTGGTGTACTAACTTGTTCAAGCATTTGGTAAAAAAGATAAAGAGATAACAAAGCGGTGCTTAGATAAACCTGTCAGAACAATACCCTCCCTTTCTGATGAAATAGCGCAATGGATAGAATACGGCAAATCTATGTTGCTTGCACGTTCAGGCGGTTGATAAATATGCTCAATTAACTATCGAGGGAATACCTGAATGTGATTATTTGTCGGCAATGTTTCCGCCTAAAATTTATATGCCATACTTTTTTAAAAGATTTGCAAAAAATGCCGTTCCTACATTTTCTGATTTTGGACCTTATTTTGATATAGAAACCAATAAAACTTGGGTGAGAGCACTTAAAGGAAAAAAAGTATTGGTTATAAATGCTTTTGCTGATTCTATAGAAAGTCAGTATAAAAGAAAAGACAAATTAGTTCAAAACAAGAAATATGAGCTTCCGGATTTTGAATTGTTAGTATATAAAACCTATGTTACTCAGGTTGGTGAGAGACCGGGTGGCTTTAAAAATTCTTTTGAAGTGCTTGATAAAATGTTAAGTGACATCAAAAAAAATAGATTTTGATGTTGCTTTGGTTGGTGCAGGTGCATATGGCTTTCCTATAGCTGTAGAAATAAAGCGAATGGGAAAAATAGCAATAGAGACTTGTGGAAAAACACCACTTTTCTTTGGTGTCTATGGAGAACGAGATTTAAAAGATGGTGCTGAACAAGCTATGACTGATGCTTGGATACGACCTATGGAAGCACCACCAAAGAAATTTAAAGAAGTTGAAAATGGATGTTATTGGTAAATATATAAAAGTAATAAAAGGAGAAGAATAATATGTCAGCATTCAGCGGTGCAACACTTATGATTACAGGTGGTACAGGTTCATTTGGTAATACTGTACTCAAACACTTTTTGACAACAGATATCGGTGAAATCCGTATCTTCTCACGTGATGAGAAGAAACAGGACGATATGCGTCATGATTTACAGGCTCGTTTTCCTGAGTTTGCAAATAAAGTAAAATTCCACATTGGTGATGTGCGTAATGCACAGTCAATCAAGGATGCTATGTGGGGTGTGGATTACGTATTCCACGCAGCAGCTTTAAAGCAGGTTCCGAGCTGTGAATTCTTCCCTATGGAAGCAGTTCGCACAAACGTAGAGGGTACTGATAATATGCTTCATGCCGCTATCGACTGCGGTGTTAAGCGTGTAGTTTGTCTTTCTACTGATAAGGCAGCTTACCCTATCAATGCAATGGGTATTTCAAAGGCTATGATGGAGCACGTAATTTTTGCAAACGCAAGAGTTGCGGCTGAGCGTGGCGGCACAGTTATCAGCTGCACACGTTACGGCAACGTAATGTGCAGCCGTGGTTCTGTTATTCCACTCTTTATTGACCAGATCAAGGCAGGTAACCCAATCACAATCACAAATCCTGATATGACAAGATTCCTTATGAATCTTGATGAGGCTGTTGACCTTGTTAAGTTTGCTTTTGAACACGCAAATCCAGGTGATTTGTTCATTCAGAAGGCTGATGCTTCAACAATCGGTGTGCTTGCTAAGGCTGTTCAGCAGCTCTTTGGCGATACAGGTACAAATATCATCGGTACACGTCATGGCGAGAAGCTTTATGAGACTCTTATGACAAGAGAAGAAAGACTCCGTTCAGAAGATATGGGAGACTATTACAGAGTTGCCGCTGACAGCCGTGACCTCAACTATGATAAGTTTGTTGTTAAGGGTGAGGTTGAAACAGAGGCTGATGATTCTTATACAAGCCACAACACAACTTTACTTGATGTTGAGGGAACTGTTAATAAGATTCTTACAACAGACTATGTTAAGGAAGCTTTAAAATAAAAATACAGGAGGTTTTTGAAATATGAGCTTGGATAAAACACAGGCGGCTGTGCTTGGACTTTTGTCTGACGCCTTATTTCAAAAGCCTTTTTGTGCTGTGGAAGACATAAATTGGCAGGACGTTTTTGATGAGTGTAAGGCTCAGTGCATAGTCTCCATTGTTTTTTCGGCCTTGCCGAAAGGCAGGATTTCTGAGGAGATTTATGCTCAATGGAAAAATTTGGTTAATATCGAAATTACGAGAAATTCACAGATTTCCTATGCTCACACAATAATTGACAGGTTGCTTAGAAAGGCTCAGATTCCGTATGTAGTTTTAAAAGGTTGTGCTTCATCGGCATTCTATAATGACCCGTTGCTCAGGACAATGGGTGATGTGGATTTTCTTGTTAAAGAAGATGATTTTGATAAAACTGAGAATCTCCTTAGAAAAAACGGCTTTGTGTCTGACAATATAAAGCACGAATATGAGCAAGCGTATACCAAGGCCGGCATAGTTTTTGAACTGCATAAAAAAGTCAATGGTGTGCCGGGTGGTAAGATTGGCGAGATAACAGACTCTTATTTTGAAGATGTTTTTGATAAAACCGTGCCTGTCAGTACTACTTTTGCTCAGTATAGCTCTCCGTCAGATTTTCACCACGGTTTGATTATGCTTTTGCACGTTGCAAGGCATATGATAACAGGTGGTATCGGTCTGAGACAATTATGCGATTGGGCAGTTTTTGTTGAAAAAATCGGTGATGATTTTCCGATAGTTTTTGAAGAAAAACTAAAAAAAATCGGTTTGTGGAGATTTGCCTGCTTACTTACGCAATTTTGTGAGCTTTATCTCGGATGTTCTGAGAAAAAATGGGCAGGCAAAATTGAAGCAGATTTGCTTGAAGCTTTGTGCAGTGATATTTTTGCAGGCGGAAACTTTGGACATAAGGACTCAAAACGAAGCGATGAAGCAAAGTTTATTACCAGCCGGAAAAAGGGCGGAGTAAACAATGATTCAAACTTTAAGCAGGCAATTTTGTCGGCTAATGAGCTTGTCAGACGTCATTGGAAAGTGGCGGAGAAAATTCCTCTTATATATCCGTTCGGATGGCTCTTCTTTGGTAGCAGATATGTAATAAGAGCAATACTCGGTAAGCGAGAGAAGAAAAAGATAGATGAGATAATTGTTGGAGCTGAGAAAAGGAAGATTATTTATAAAGAGTTGAAATTATTTGAATGATAAATGTGATAACAAGGATGTAGTAAATGATGAATACAAATAAAACAAATAAGTCCATAACCAGAGGTTTTGTCACAGTAGCGACAGGTAATGAATATTTCTACAAATTAGCAAGAACAATGTTGAGGTCATATCGCAGATTCAATTCTCGATATCCGTTTGCGATTATATGTGATAGAAAAAATGAATATACAGAAGAATTTGATGATATAGTTATTTTGGATAAAGCTAATAACAATTATGTTGATAAGTTACGTGTGTTTACAGATTCGCCATATGATGAGAGTTTCTTTATTGAACCGGATTGTATTATTTATAATAATATTGATGTGTTTTTTGAGCTTTTAGCTAAAGATTGCGATTTTTCATCTTTTGGTTGGAATGATGGTGATTTGAATGTTTGGTTTTCGGATCCCCAAAAGGTTATTGATAAATATGGGGAGAAAGCTTCTAGTATTAGGACGTTTAATCCGGGATATTTCTTTGTAAGAAAGTCAGAGACTTGTAAAAAAATATATTCTGATGCAATGGGTATTAGTGAATGGATTAAAGAAACATTAAATCAAGATGAAGAAATAAAACTGTTTAATAAAGGTATGCTAAGAGATGATCCTCTATTAGCTTTAGCGATGACTCTGAATAATTGTTTTTGTCATGAAAAACCTAAGATAGGTAAATGTATTTCTTTACCTAGTGTAAAAAAAATAAATGATATAAGTATAGTAAGAGGAAAATTAGATTTAATTCAAGACAGACACTATGATGATTGCAAGCTGTTACATTTTTCTACACATAAGACAAAAGAGGAAGGTCTTTATTTACAACAATCAATGATTGTCGATATGTTATACAAAAAGTATCCTTTATGGTTGGTGAAGTTAATGGAAAAACGTTTTGTTTGTTCAGTGTTTCATTTTTTCAGAAAGGCTAAATATGGAATTAAGAGTCGTATATGTAAAAAATGATTTTACGTTAAACGATTTTTATAGCATATGTTGCATTGCTCTAGTTGCAATGTTTGTTAATAACTGAATTCATTAAACTAGAACGGAGATATGGTTGTGAAAAATAAAATTAAAATAAATTTCTGTGGTTTTTGGGGAAGCTTTAAAAAAGATAATAACTTATTTTATAACATATTGTCAAAGAATTTTGATGTTGAAATTTCTGAAAATCCTGATTTTGTAATATGCTCAAACAGAGGTAAGCCTTTTGAATATATGAAATACGATTGTGTAAGGATTATGTTTATGGGAGAGAATTTATCTCCTGATTTTACTGCGTTTGATTATGTAATAGGTTTTGATTATCTGGATTTTCAGGACAGATATTTCAGATTACCTTTTGCTTTTCACTACGATGATGGTAAACCTTGGATACCTGAAATGCTGACAAAAGAAGAAGCAACTGAGATACTGAATAATAAAAAGTATTTTTGTAATTTTATATATGGACATCAATCATCGCATGGAATAAGAGAAAGACTGTTTAAAGAATTAGGTGAGTACAAACAGGTTGTTTCTCCCGGTCGTTATTTAAATAATGTTGGAGGAAAAGGCTGTAATTGGAGAGAAAAATACGAGTATTTAAAGCTTTCAAAATTTACAATTGCATGTGACAGTATAAGCTATCCAGGTTTTGTTACAGAAAAAGTTATTCAACCATTCTGGCATCATTCTGTTCCGATATATTTTGGTAGCCCGAGAATAAATGAAGATCTTAATGAAAATGCTTTTGTATGGTGTAAGTCTGATTCAGACGAAGATATCAAAAAGACAATTGAAAGAGTAAAGTTTTTGGATACACATGATGATGCTTACATAGATATGCTTATGCAGTGTCCGCTGAAAAGTGCGGATACACTTGAAAAAATATATGAAGAGCTTGAAAAATTTCTTTTAAATATTTTTTCTCAGGATCCTAAGTCTTCATATAGAAGAGTCAGATATTTCTGTGCGGATGCTCATGAGTCATATTTGAAAGAGTATATGAAAAAGAATGGTAAAGACAGCTTTATAGATAACATAAGTAAGATGAAAAAAACAATAGCTTCAAAATTAAAATAAGCTTTGGAAGTGAGTTTATGAATAATATAAATTTAAATAACAAAACAATTCTCGTGACAGGTGCTGCTGGTTTTGTAGGTGCTAACTTAGTTACTAAGCTTATAAAAACAGGCGAGCCGATGGTGATTATCGGGCTTGATAATGTAAATGATTATTACGATGTTTCAATCAAGGATTACAGACTTGCAGAGATTGACAAGCTTGCAGAGAATAATCCACAGGTTAAGTGGACTTTTATCAAGGGTGATCTTGCTGATGATGCATTGATTCAGTCAATTTTTGCTCAGTATAAGCCGCAGATTGTTGTAAACCTTGCGGCTCAGGCAGGAGTAAGATACTCAATTACAAATCCTGATGCGTACATCCAAAGCAATCTCATCGGCTTTTACAACATTTTAGAAGCTTGCCGTCATTCATATGACAATGGCGAAAGCGGAGTTGAGCATCTGGTTTATGCTTCATCATCATCTGTCTATGGCTCAAATAAGAAGGTTCCATATTCCACTGATGATAAGGTTGATAATCCTGTTTCACTCTATGCGGCTACAAAGAAGAGTAACGAGCTTCTTGCTCATTCATACTCAAAGCTCTACAATATTCCGTCAACAGGACTTCGTTTCTTTACAGTTTATGGTCCTGCAGGTCGTCCTGATATGGCTTATTTCGGATTTACAAATAAGCTCATCAAGGGTGATACAATAGAGATTTTCAACTTCGGTAATTGTAAACGTGACTTTACATATATTGATGATATTGTTGAGGGTGTAATGCGTGTAATGCAGGGGGCTCCCGAAAAGCAGAATGGTGAGGATGGTTTGCCGTTACCACCATATGCAGTATATAACATCGGTAACAGCAGTCCCGAAAACCTGCTTGATTTCGTTGATATTTTACAGCAGGAGCTTGTACGTGCAAAGGTTCTTCCTGAGGATTATAATTTCGAGGAGCATAAAAAGCTTGTTCCTATGCAGCAGGGCGACGTTCCTGTTACATTTGCCGATACCTCAGCCTTGGAACGTGACTTCGGCTTCAAGCCTGCAACCTCACTCCGAGAGGGCTTGAGAAAATTTGCCGAGTGGTACAAGGAATTTTATAAGGTATAAGGGTGAAAGATATGAGTAATATGAAAATTGCGGTAGCAGGTACAGGCTACGTAGGACTTTCAATCGCTGTGCTTTTAGCTCAGCACAACACAGTTAAGGCTGTGGATATTATTCCTGAAAAGGTTGAGATGATCAACAACAGAAAATCACCTATTCAGGATGAATACATTGAAAAATATCTTGCAGAAAAGGAGCTTGATTTAGAAGCTACTTTGGATGCAGAATATGCATATAAGGACGCTGATTTTGTTGTTATTGCAGCTCCTACAAACTACGACAGTAAGAAGAACTATTTTGATACTTCTGCTGTTGAGGCGGTAATTGAGCTTGTTATGAAGCATAACCCAAATGCAATTATGGTTATCAAGAGCACAATTCCGGTAGGTTTTACAAAATCTGTAAGAGAAAAGTATAACAGCAAGAATATTATTTTCAGCCCTGAGTTTTTAAGAGAGTCAAAGGCACTGTATGATAATCTTTATCCAAGCAGAATTATCGTTGCAACAGATGCTGAGGACGAAAGACTTGTAAAGGCTTCTCAGACTTTTGCAAGCCTCTTGCAGGAGGGTGCAATCAAGGAAGATATTGACACTCTCTTTATGGGCTTTACTGAGGCAGAGGCTGTAAAGCTTTTTGCAAATACATATCTTGCACTCAGAGTTTCATTCTTTAACGAGCTTGATACATATGCAGAGATGAAGGGGCTTGATGCTCAGCAGATTATCAATGGTGTATGTCTTGACCCACGAATCGGTTCACACTACAATAACCCGTCTTTCGGCTATGGTGGCTATTGCTTACCTAAGGATACAAAGCAGCTTCTTGCAAACTATGCAGATGTTCCGCAGAATATGATGTCTGCAATTGTTGACTCTAACCGCACAAGAAAAGACTTTATTGCTGACAGAGTTTTAGAGAAAGCAGGCTACTACAGCGAAAACAGCACATTTGATGCGGCTAACGAAAAGCCTGTAACCGTAGGTGTGTTCCGCCTTACAATGAAGAGTAATTCCGATAACTTCCGTCAGAGCTCAATTCAGGGTGTTATGAAGAGAATCAAGGCAAAGGGTGCTACTGTTATTATTTACGAGCCAACACTCGAAGACGGCACAACATTCTTTGGCTCAAAGGTTGTAAATAATCTTGACGATTTTAAAAAGCAGTCTGACTCAATTATTGCAAACAGATATGACGAATGTCTTGCAGATGTTGAAGACAAGCTTTATACAAGAGATTTATTTAAGAGAGATTAATAACTTATGATCGCTACTATTATGACATTACCTAACTATTTTCCGGAGATATTTGTCTTCAGGGTGTGTTTGTCTGTGGTTTTGCTGGGTTTATTACTGGCATTGTCACAACTGTTGTATAAGAAAGCGATGGTCAATAAAATACAGAGAAACACTTTGATGATTTTGTCGTTATATGTGGTGGTGATGCTTTATTACACGGTAATAGGCAGGTATTCGCAGACTTACTACAGATATGACATAGAGCTTTTTGGCACGATTCGTTCACTCACGGAACAATTCACCATAAATGAGTTCTCACAGCTTGCTGTCAATCTTTTGATGATGATGCCTGTGAGCTTTATGTTGATGATTATTCTGAGTTCTAAATATCGTGCGTTTCGGGTGTTTTATATAACAGTAGCCTATATATTTTTTATCGAGTTGTTGCAGTTTTTTACACGTACAGGTACGTTGCAGCTTGATGATATAATAATGAATACCATTGGCGGATTTATAGGGATCTTACTGTATTTTTTTATAAAAGCTATATACAAAAAGAAAAGGGAATGACATTATGGCTGGTTTTTCAGATGTAACTTTCAAAAACAACGGCAAGCTTAAGCTTTTGATTATCGTAGGCACAAGACCTGAGATTATAAGACTTGCTGCTGTTATCAATAAGGCAAGAAAGTATTTTGATACAATTCTTGCACACACAGGTCAGAACTATGACTACAACTTAAACGGAGTATTCTTCAAGGATTTACAGCTTGATGACCCTGATGTGTACCTCAATGCAGTAGGTGCGGATTTAGGTGAGACAATGGGCAATATCATCGCTTCATCATACAAGCTTATGGCTGAAATTAAGCCTGATGCAGTGCTTGTGCTTGGCGATACAAACTCTTGCCTCTCTGTAATCGGTGCAAAAAGACTTCATATTCCGATTTTCCATATGGAAGCAGGCAATCGTTGTAAGGACGAGTGTCTCCCTGAGGAAACAAACAGAAGAATTGTTGACATCATTTCTGACGTGAATATGGCTTATTCAGAGCATGCACGTCGTTATCTTGCGGACACAGGTCTTCCAAAGGAGCGTACATACGTTACAGGCTCACCTATGGCTGAGGTGTTGCACAATAACCTTGATAAAATCGAGGCTTCCGATATTCACAGCCGTCTGGGGCTTGAAAAGGGCAGATATATCCTTCTTTCAGCTCACAGAGAGGAAAATATCGACACAGAGAAGAACTTTACTTCACTTTTCAACGCTATCAATGCAATGGCTGAAAAGTACGATATGCCTATTCTTTATTCATGCCACCCACGTTCAAGAAATCGTCTTGAGCAGAGTGGTTTTGAGCTTGACAAAAGAGTAATCAGACACGAGCCTTTAGGCTTCCACGATTATAACTGCCTGCAGATGAACGCTTTTGCGGTGGTTTCAGACAGCGGTACACTTCCTGAGGAAAGCTCATTCTTTACATCAGTAGGACATCCTTTCCCAGCTGTGTGCATCCGTACATCAACAGAGCGTCCTGAGGCACTTGATAAGGCTGATTTCATTCTTGCAGGTATTGACGAGGGCAGTCTGCTTCAGGCTGTTGACGTTGCAGTAGAGATGAACAAAAATAACGATCTCGGTATTCCTGTGCCTGACTATGTAGATGAGAATGTTTCTGATAAGGTTATCAAGCTTATTCAGTCATACACAGGTGTCGTAAATAAAATGGTTTGGAGAAAATATTGATATGAATATTTTAGTAACAGGTGCAAAAGGAATGGTAGGTCAGGCTTTGACTGCCAACCTCAAGAACATCAGAGACGGCAAGAACCGCACACGTCCTGATATAAAAATCGAAGAAATTTTTGAATATGATATAGACTCAACAGAAGCAGAGCTTGAGCAGTATTGCGAAAAAACTGATTTCGTTTTCAACCTTGCAGGTATTAACCGCCCTAAGGACAACAGCGAGTTTATGCAGGGAAACTTCGGCTTTGGCTCAAAGCTTCTTGAAACACTCAAAAAGTACAACAATAAATCTACAGTTATGCTTTCAAGCTCAATTCAGGCTACACTCATTGGTCGTTACGGTGAGTCGGACTACGGCAAGAGTAAGCTTGCAGGCGAAGAATTGCTTTTTGATTACGCAAAGGAAACAGGTGCAAAGGCGGCTGTATACAGATTCCCTAACCTTATGGGTCACAGCAGACCTAACTACAATTCCGCTGTTTCAACTTTCTGTAATGCAGTTGCAAATGACTTGCCATTCACAGTAAATGACAGAGCTGCTGTTGTTGAGCTTTTGTATATTGATGACCTTGTTGAGGGTATGTTTGACTTGCTTGAGGGCAAGGAGAAGCACTGTGAGTACGACGGTCTTGAGCCTGTTGAAACTGAAAACGGCAGATATTGCTATGTACCTTGCACACACAAGGTAACACTTGGCGAAATCGTTGATTTGCTCGAAAGCTTCAAGGCACAGCCACAGACACTTGTAATGCCTGCAATTCCAGAGGGAAGCTTTGCAAAGAAGCTGTATAGCCTCTATCTTACATATCTTCCTACAGATAAGTTCAAATTCGGCTTAAAGATGAACTGCGATGACAGAGGCTCATTCACAGAGCTTCTTAAAACAGCAGGACACGGACAGTTTTCTGTGAATATTTCAAAGCCATCAATCACAAAGGGTCAGCACTGGCACAACTCAAAGTGGGAGTTTTTCATTGTTGTAGCAGGTAAAGCGTTGATTGAACAGCGTAATATTTATACAAATGAAAAAGTAAGCTTCGAAGTAAGCGGAGAGAAAATCGAAGCCGTGCATATGATTCCGGGCTGGACACACAATATTATCAACCTCTCAGATACAGAGGACCTCGTAACCCTTATGTGGTCAAACGAGCAGTTTGACCCAAACAGACCTGACACATTTTTTGATCCGGTATAAGCAACGATGACGTTGCATCCAATTCGGGGAGATAGTTTGATATAGTTCAAAACTTATTTTCCCGACAATAATTTTATTAATGAATAATTAAAGGTTGCTACGCTCCGATTTATACTATCCGACAGCTTGCGACAAAATAAAACTTTATAAAAATTAATGGCTACTGTTTCAGACAGTAGCCATTTTTACGATAGAAGAAAATTCCTGATAAAACAATGTAGACGAAAGGATTGACTCCTTACTTCTGCTCAACAAAATACTTCACAAAAAGATAATATAAAATGTAGAAAAACGCTATTGCGAAGCTGAATATAAGGATGAAGAC
>JAXJTT010000139.1:0-18019 GCA_036309445.1 Ruminococcus sp.
GAGCATCTCTTAGTCAATGAGATATTGCAATGCCTGAAAAGTGCATTTCCGATTCTTTTATGAAACAATCCTGTAAAATAATTTTCTGTGTCTTCGTTTGCAAAAAGTTTTTTTCTCTTTTTCAGCTCGTTGTATATTTCGTTTTCAGAATAATCATCCATAAGGTTAATCAATATAAATGGTGATTTTGCATTGTAAAGATATGGAGTAAGGTTAAAAACACAGATTCCCGAAAGAGCGTTCTCAGAAAACTGAATTTCTCCGCTTTCACTTATAAGCTTTTTGTCAGAGTCGTAAAGAGAAACACTGCCCGTCGCTCTGATACCCTTAAGAGATTTCATATAGTCGCATTTAACTTCAATCGGTCTGAGAATAGGGTAGAGTGGAGTGATTTTGTGGCCGAGATTTCGCAGTATATCAAGTCCTGCACCTGTGCCGCCGCAAGACGGAGAAGCCTTGCCGCCCGTAGCTACAATTACTTTGTTACAACTGTAATTTTGTGTGTTTGTTCTTATATTGAATACACCCTTATTTTTCTTTACAAGCTCAACCTTGCAGTCGCAGATTGTAGTTACACCCAGTTTTTCTGTGGTGAGCCTCAGAATATCAAGCACCGCACTTGCCTGTTTGCAAAGCGGATAAACTAGACCGTTGTTTTCTGCAGAACACACAAGACCAATTCCGTCAAAAAAGTCAAGAAGTTTTTCGGGAGAATATTTATTAAGTGTTTCGCAAATATCAAAACTTCCGTGATAGTTAGATTTTGAAATGTACATATTTGTAAGGTTACATCTGCCGTTACCTGTCGCAAGTAATTTCTTGCCGACTCTGCTTTGAAGTTCAAGGATTGCAACCTTTGAGTTTCTGTTGTTTCTTTTGGCTGAAATTGCAGCAGAAAGACCTGCCGCACCGCCACCTATAATTATAATGTCAAAATGCGTGCTTTGCATAAAATCACCACCTGTTGAGCTTGCAAAAACAGGGCGATAAAATCGCCCTGAAAATTATCCTGTTACCATACCTAAAGCACCGAAGCCTACTGCAGTACAAGTAGCGATTATTGCACCTGCAATCAGTACGCCTGCCATGCAAGCAAGAACGCTTGATTTGAAGTCCATATCAAGGAAGCTTGCCGCAAGAGTTCCTGTCCACGCACCTGTACCGGGGAGAGGAATACCAACAAACAACATAAGAGCTATAAAAAGACCCTTACCTGCCTTTTCCTGAAGCTTCTTGCCGCCTTTGTGACCTTTTTCAATGCAGAAAGTAAAGAATTTACCGATAAATTTCTTGTCCTTACCCCACTCGAGTACCTTTCTTGCAAAGAAGAAGATAACAGGCACAGGGAGCATATTGCCAACGATAGCAACTGCAAGACAAATCCAAGGATTGCCGCCAAAACCAACACCGATTGGAATAGCACCACGCAATTCAATGATTGGAACCATTGAAACAAAGAATGTAATGATATACGGCAAAAGCTGTTCAAACATACTGATTACTCCTTAATAATTTTATAAAAATAATAATACAAATTCCAGTTAAGTATAACAGAAATACAGACTTTTTTCAATAAAAAATACGATATTTACAACGTAAAATTTTACACTTAAAATCCTTGTCTTTTTGTGCAGAGAATTGACAAAAAATGCGTAATTGTGTAAAATAAGTGCAGGTGAGAAATTATGACAGTATATAGTTGTTCAAAAAAATTCAAGGTGCTTTTTATTCTGCTCAGTGTAGCAATCATTGTTTTTGCTTTCTGGCATTCTACACAGGATTCAGAAACCTCAAGCGGTAAAAGCGAAGGGTTTTTGCTGTTTTTGCAGAATATACTTAGTGCTGTAGGTATCAAGGTTGAAATTTCTGAGCATTTTATCAGAAAAGCAGCTCATTTTACCGAATATACCGGCCTTGGAGCTATGATGATGTGTTCTGCGTTTACATTTGACAAGTTAAGACCATACAGATATTATTTTAATCTGCTTTTTGTCGGTCTTGCAACTGCTGTTTGTGATGAAGCAATTCAGCTGAATGTACCGGGGCGTGCAGGACTTGTAACCGATGTAATACTTGATTTTTCAGGTGTGCTTTTCGGTTCGCTTGTAATGCTTGTGATTTTTTTGCTTTATAAACGCAGGTTTATCAAGAAATCTACAAAAATCAGAAAAGAATACTTATCTTAAGAATACGACAGAGCGTATCTGTCGTTTTTCTATGAACAAGAGAGGAGAAAATAATGGAAAAAGTTAATCAAGAAAACAAAATGGGCGTAATGCCCATGACAAAGCTGTTGCTTTCAATGTCCGTTCCTGCAATTTTTTCTATGACAATACTTGCGATGTATAATGTTGTAGACGGTATTTTTATCGGACAATACAGCCAGCCTGCACTCACAGCAACATCACTTGCATATCCTTTGCAGATGCTTCTGATTGCAGTGTCTGTCGGTACAGCGGTGGGTATAAACTCACTTGTATCACGAAGACTGGGTGAAAAGAACTTCAAGGAAGCAAACGATGCCGCAACTCACGGACTTTTGTTAAGCTTCTTGAGCTACGCAATCTTTCTGGTTCTGGGTTTGTTTGTTTCACGTCCGTTTATGACGCTGTATACATCAAACGAAGAAATTATTGAAGCAGGCACCCAGTATCTTACAATTGTTCTGTGCTGTTCACTTTTCAATATCATTCAGATTACAGTTGAAAAAACCTTGCAGGCAACAGGTAATATGATAATGCCTATGTTGTTTCAGCTCACAGGTGCGGTAGTAAACATTATTTTTGACCCGTTACTTATTTTTGGTTACGGTCCTTTCCCTGAGATGGGTATTCAGGGTGCGGCTATTGCTACTGTATTCGGTCAGTTCTGTGCAATGCTTTTTTCACTTATTGTCATTTTTAAAGGCAAGCACGCTGTTAAGATATCTTTCAAAAATTTCAAAATAAACTTTACTTCAATCAAAAACATCTATGCGGTAGGTTTCCCATCTATAATTATGCAGTCAATAGGCTCAGTTATGATTATCGGACTCAACGGAATACTCGCAGCTTCCGAAGCAAGCGTAACAGTATTGGGCATTTACTATAAATTACAGAGCTTTGTGTTTATGCCTTGCTTTGGTATCAATCAGGGTCTTATGCCTATCATCGGATATAATTTTGGAGCCAGAAATAAAGAGCGTATGTATTCAGCTCTTAAAAGAGGTCTGATTATTGCTGTATTTATAATGATAATCGGTACTGTTGTAATGTGGACAATCCCCGAAAAGCTCATTTCACTTTTTGGCGGAGAGGCAAGTCTTATGACAACAGGTGTTCACGCTTTCAGAATTATCAGTCTTTGCTTTATTCCTGCGGCAGGTGGTATTATTTTCACAACACTGTTTCAGGCTGTCGGCAAGGGAATCAGAAGTCTTATTATGTCTTTCTGCCGTCAGCTCGTGCTGATTCTTCCGATTGCATACATACTTTCAATTACAGTCAACCTTGATTCAGTGTGGTACGCTTTCCCGATTGCAGAGTATGTCGCTCTCGGAATTGCAATCTGCTTCTTTGTAAACCTTGTTAAAGGTGAATTTAAAAAACTCGGTTAATTTTTGTCCACCTCAGTGCATATATTTGCATTGAGGTGGTTCTTTTGAATGAAGAAATAAATAAAAATACCATTACATATGACGACGGCTGGCAGGAGGTGTCGTCTGCGGAATATCCGACACTTTCAAGCTCCGATGAAGACACAGAAGAAAACGAAGAAACTGAAGTTGCAGAGAGAAAGAAAGATAAAATCAATTCCCGTGGACAGCTTCTTGTTACGTTACAGCTTTTTGCCTGTATCCTGATTGCAATAGCGGCACTTATTTTAAAAACCTTTGGCGGAGAAGTATATAACACTGTCAGCGAGTGGTACAACACCGAGCTTAATAAATCGGTTATAGCCGTATCAAATGGTGAAAACTTCTCCCTTGACGAGTTTTTAGAGATTTCAACGGACGATGAAGCTTAAAGTCTTTGGAGTTTATGTAAGTGTGTCATACACTTTTTTGTGTATGGTTGCCTTGTGTATAATTCTTGATATTTTCAGCGGATTTATAATGTGTGTATTTGCTGTTGCAGTACACGAAGCAGGGCATATTTTTATGATGAAAATTTTTGGTTATCGTCCGCAAAGCATTAAGATTTCTCCGTTTGAAATATCAATAAAAGACAACGGCAGAGCAAACAGACGGGATAAAGAAAATTTTCTGATAATTCTTTTCGGTCCGTTGAATAATTTTGTTTGTGTTATTCTGTTTTTTCTGCTATACTTATATAGTGGACTCGATGTACTGCAATTTGTGTTTGCAAATGTTTCATTAGGTTTATTTAATCTTTTGCCTGTAATGTCGCTTGATGGCGGTCAGCTTATTTATCTTTTGCTTTCACGTCACTTTGATTGCAGGTTTGCAGAAAAATGTGTTAATCTGCTTACCTTCATAGCGATATTCCCGATTGCAGTGCTTGGTTTTTTGATACTGTTTGACTCACACTACAATTTTTCGTTGTTGTTTGTGTGTTTGTATCTTATTTTATCGTTAATTTTTAAAAATAACAGATTTTACTGACGGAGGTTTTTATGGTCAGCAAGGAAGTTGAAAAACTGCTTTTAAAAGTTCAGAAGCCCGGTCGTTACGTTGGCGGCGAGCTTAACGCAGTGATAAAAAACAAAAAAGATGTAGATGTAAGATTTGCATTTTGTTTTCCCGATACATACGAGGTTGGTATGTCGCACCTCGGTATGAAAATCCTTTATTCTCTTTTCAATTCAAAGCCTTATATCTGGTGTGAAAGAGTCTTTGCACCTTGGATTGATATGGAAGAGGAAATGATAAAAAATAACATTCCTCTTTATGCTCTTGAAAGCGGAGACCCTGTTTCTGAGTTCGATTTTATCGGCTTTACTTTGCAGTATGAGCTTAGCTTTACTAATGTGCTGAATATGCTCAAGCTCTCGGGCGTGCCGATAAAAAGCAGTGACAGAACAGGACTCAAGCAGATTGTAGTTGCAGGTGGTCCGTGTGCATGTAACCCTGAGCCGATTGCAGATTTTATTGATATTTTCTTTATCGGAGAGGGCGAAGAGGTTGACCTCGAGGTAATCGAGCTTCTCAGAAAATGCAGAGCTGAAAACAAAAGCAGGGAAGAGTTCCTTATTGAATGTTCAAAAATAGAGGGTGTATACGTGCCTTCTCTTTATGATGTCGAGTACAATGAAGACGGTACTATAAAGCAGTATATTCCTAAGAACGACGCTCCTGCAGTAATAAACAAGAGAATTATGAAAAATATGGATGAGTCTTTCTATCCCGATAATTTCGTAGTTCCGAATATCGAAATCGTTCACGACAGAGCCGTGCAGGAAATTTTCAGAGGCTGTATCAGAGGTTGCCGTTTCTGTCAGGCCGGTTTTATTTATCGTCCTGTACGTGAAAAATCACCTGAAACTATCAACTCTCAGTGCAAAGCACTTTGTGATAACACAGGCTATGACGAAGTTTCACTTTCATCACTCAGCTCAAGTGACTACTCACAGATTGTTCCGCTTCTTGACAAATTAAACGAGTGGAGCAAGGATGAAAAAGTAAGTATTTCGCTTCCTTCACTTCGTGTTGACGGCTTTACTGACGATATTATGAATAAAATCAAGACAGTTCGCAAGAGTGGTCTTACTTTCGCTCCTGAGGCAGGAAGCCAGCGAATGAGAGATGTAATCAATAAGAACGTAAAGCAGGATGAGCTGATTGAAACCTGCTCTACTGCGTTTGCAGGCGGCTGGACAACTGTTAAGCTTTACTTTATGATTGGTCTGCCGACAGAAACTCTTGATGATGTAGCAGATATTGCAAATCTTGGTCAGTCGGTTGTTGATGCTTACTATCGTTGTCCTAACAAAACTAAGGGCAAGTCTGTAAGAGTAACCGTTTCTGCATCTTCTTTTGTGCCAAAGCCTTTTACTCCTTTCCAGTGGGAGCCGCAGGATACTATTCCTGTGCTTGAGCAAAAGCAGAAGCACATTAAAGAGAGCATTACAACTAAGAAAATTCAGTTCAACTATCACGATGCTGATACAAGTTACCTTGAAGCAGTTTTTGCAAGAGGCGACAGAAAGCTCTGCAAGGCTATGGAAATCGCTTGTGAGAGAGGCTTCCATTTTGACGGCTGGGGCGATTGCTTCAATTTACAGAAATGGCTTGATATCTTTGAGGAATGTGGCATTGACCCTACATTCTACGCAAACCGCAGACGTGAGTTTGACGAGGTGCTTCCTTGGGATCATATCAACTACGGAGTTACAAAAGAATTTCTTATCAAAGAATGTAAAAAAGCTTATGCAAATGCTACAACCGAGCATTGCAGATTAAAGTGTAATAATTGCGGAGCCGCAAAGTACGGGGAGGGTGTGTGTTTTGAAAAACGTAAGAATTTGGTTTAAAAAAGATGATGAGTGCCGTTATATCTCACACCTTGACTTGAACAGATGTGTTTTAAGAGCTTTGCATAAAAGCAAAATTCCCGTATGGCACACTGAGGGCTTCAATCCGCATCCGTTTGCAACATTTCCGCTTCCGCTTTCTCTTGGTTTCAGAGGTATAAACGAATGTATGGACATAAGACTTGTTGATGAAATCAGCAACGAAAAGCTTATTGCAGACTTCAATGCTTGTATGCCTGCAGGTGTGAGAGCTTTTGCTGTTACCGAGCCGGTTATGAAAGCAGGTAAAATCGCATACGCACGCTTCAATATTAAAATAAGCAGTGACGAATTGAACTCACGTAAGGTTTACGAAGCACTTACAAGCCTTTTGTCATCTGACGAAATTATGATTGAAAAGCGAACAAAATCAGGTATCAAGACTGTAGACCTGAAAAAGAGCATTAAAACTTACGAGCTTAAAGAAATGTTTGATTTTGCCGAGCTTGATATTGTTCTTTCAGCAGGCAGCACCGACAACGCTAACCCGAATCTTATTATCACAGCTTTAGAGAAGCAGACAGAAAAGTCTTTCTATGCTGACATTACAAGAATAGACTTGTATAACAGTGATATGGAGCTTTTCAGATAAGGTGATACTATGTTTTCTTTTACAATTAAAAACAGTGATTTTTTAAATGAGTTTTACTCACTTTTTAAGGACTACCTTAATAAATCCTATAAATACAGTATGACTTATCTTTCAAATCCGCTTTTATCTGAATATAACGACAACGAAAGACTGGTGCTGATTGTTTTAAATAAGTCTGTTTATCAGAATATGCTCAGCTTTTTAAAGCTAAACGACAGCAATATGCAGTTTGCCTCTCTTTCTTGTCTTGAAAATGCAGTAAATACAATCAGACTTTACAACGTGCTTGTTTATTCAGATATAAACCTTCATTCTTTCATTACGGAAAGTGATTTTTCTCTTGAAGATGCCGAAAAGAAGATAATGGAAGAAAGAAACGAGTATAAAGAAAATTTTGAAGAGGAATTTTCTTTAAGAGAATTTTCTGTTGCGTTGAAAAAACTCAATTCCTTTGAATACAAAAACGCTGTTTTTTCATCTCAGATAAATGACGGCAATATTTACCTTGGTCTTGTCTGTGGCGTAGATTTAAGCGACAGCTTGCAGGACGAGGTGCGAAAAAATCTTATCGGAGCTTATTTATCTCTCCAGAAGCACACAAAAATGTTTTTCAATGGCGGCATTGACGAAGCTTTTGAAGAAGCTGAGGAAAAAATCTATCAGAAATTTCTGGAATATATCAAAATCTATTCAAAGTAATTTCAATTATCTGTTTGTAAATTTTCACGTAATTGTGTAGATGTTTTCATATTCCTTTCACATTAATGCTTTATTATATAGATACAGTAAAGCAAACGAACAATTTTCATAGATTTTCCTCTCAAAATAAAAGCAAAATGACCGACAGCAATGTCGGTCATTCTGCGTTTTGTGATAAAAAGTAAGCAGGAGTATAAAATAAATGTATTATTATTCCTTAAACGAATATTTAAAAACTACCTTTGGCGAAAAGGTCTATAAAATTTCCTTGAACGGAAAAATGACCTGCCCCAACAGAGACGGTAAAATTGATACCAGAGGTTGTATATTTTGCAGCAGGGGCGGTTCGGGTGAATTTTCAGCCGATTGTCTGCTCTCTGTTACAGAGCAGATTGAGCAGGCAAAACAGCGTATCAAAGCAAAAACAGATTGCAGAAAGTTTATAGCCTACTTTCAGCCTTTTACAAATACATATGCATCGGTTGATTATCTCAGAAAAATATTTTATGAAGCAATACACATCGATGAAATTGTAGCTCTTTCTATCGCAACCCGACCTGACTGTCTCCCTGATGATGTGGTTTCTCTGCTTGATGAGCTGAACAAAATCAAACCCGTCTGGGTTGAGCTTGGCTTGCAGAGTATTCACACAAAGACAGCCGAATACATCAGAAGAGGTTATGACCTTGATGTATATGATGAAGCTGTCAGGAAACTACGCAAAATCAATGTGAATATTATCACGCATTTAATAATCGGCTTGCCGAATGAAAGCACGGAAATGATTTTAAAATCTGTAAAATATGCAGGGGAGCGAAGTGACGGAGTGAAGCTCCAGCTTTTGCACGTGCTGAAAAATACTGATTTATGTGATGAGTACGAAGCACATAAATTTAAAACCCTCAGCCTTGAAGAATATTGCGAGATACTCGGAAACTGCATTGAAGTGTTGCCCGAAAATGTTGTTATTCACAGGCTGACAGGTGACGGTGATAAAAAAATCCTCGTAGCACCGATGTGGAGTGCTGATAAAAAAAGAGTGCTTAACACTATCAATAAATATCTGAGAGATAATAATATCACTCAAGGTAAAAAAATAAATGAAATCTGATATCGGAGGAAATATGAAGACTGATAAAATCAAAAAAATTCTTAAAATCACAGTATGCACATTACTTGCTCTTATTGTTCTTTTTACTGCGACTACTTTTGTAATTCATTCAGTGCAGAGCAATAAGGAGATTGAAAAGCTTAAAGAACAGGGATATTATAACCCTGTTTCAGTTGGTGATTATTCGTTGAACGTAGCAAAATTCGGCAACGAAAACGGCATACACACAATAATCGGTATTGCTGGTCTTGGCTCAGGCGATTTTGCAGTGACTGCAAGACAGATGACAGCCGAGCTTGAAAAAGATAATCTTGTTGTATATGTTGACCGTGCAGGCTATGGTTTCAGTGACGATACTGACAACGATATGACACTTGAATATATAGTTGAAGATTACCGCAAAGCCCTGAAAAATGCAGGAATACAGGCACCGTATGTTCTTATGCCTCACTCAATCGGCGGAGCATATGCAAACTACTGGGCAAGCAATTACCCTGATGAAATCGAAGGCATTATGTTTGTTGACGGCTCACAGTTGTGTGATACTGCCTTTGAGGAGGAACCTGCCGCAGAAGTCAACTTAGGCGACAGAACACTTGCTCTTCTTGCTAAAGCAGGTTTCAGCAGATATGCATTACGTAACTTTTCTTATCTTTATCCTGACAATTACTCCGAAGAAGAACAGTATCTCGGTGATGCACTTACATATATGACTTTGGATTCCATAGCACCAATCTCAGAAGCAGGAAAGCTTGCAGAAAACTCACAAAAAGCCTTCAAGGGAATTGTTACAAATGATATTCCAAAGCTGTATATCAGTTCAAGCTGGGGTATTCAGACAAAAGAAGAAATGGTCGAGTTAAACGAGTGGATGAACAGACAAATCGAAAAAAATAATCTTGGCTCACCTTTGGAGCCTATTGACACCGATAATGACGAGCAACTCAACAAAACTCTTGAATCCTTTGAAAAATCAAGGCAGGAAGTAATTTATCCATATGCTGAAAAAATGGGCAACTGTGAGGTTGTATGTCTTGGCGGTGACCATATGATATATATGCAAAAGCCCGAAGCTTGTTCTGAAATTCTTATGAGCTTTATTGATAAACTTGACAAGTAAATTTTATTGATTAAACAGAAACACAACCCGTGAAATTATCTCACGGGTTGTGTTTAGTATTAGTTATCCTTTGTTACAATATGTCTGATATGCTCACTCGGATTTTTAAGCTCAGTCAAGTAAAACTCGGGGTAAATATTTATATCCTGCTTTTCGTTTATATCAATCCACTTAAGATATTCACCATTCGGACCGTCATTTGTGAGATGTCCGTCCTTTATTTTCAAAATTTCCTCATTTGGCTTGATATAGAAAAATATTGATAATTCGTGGTACAATTCGCCTTCAAAATTGGTGAAGAAATTTTCGTGTATAAATCCCATTCTGTCAATTTCAGCCTTGATTCCTGTTTCTTCAAAAACCTCACGCACAATAGCTTCTTCCAGTGTTTCATTAAGTCGTACTCTTCCGCCGACGGAATAACAGCAGGTTTTGTATTCGGGATTATTTGCCATAAGTATTTTACTTCCGTTTTTGATAATTGCCGCCACTCTGTAATTAAATTTGCCTTCTGTCGTTTTAAATGTGCAATCCATTTTATCCTCCTCCTTTTTAATGGCAAGTTTCGCTAGTATATCACAAAGCAAAATCTTTGTCAAGAATAAAAGTAACTGTTTCTATTTATCTCTTTTTTGCAAAAATCGAATAAAAAAACATAGTAAAATATGGTATAATATATAGGTTAAAATAATTATAAAAATCGGAGGAAATATGGATTACGCAAAGGTACTTTCACAGCAGTTTTCTATATTGGAAGACTATGCTGTAAATATAATCAATTTGTTGGACGAGGGCAATACAATCCCTTTTATTGCCCGTTACCGTAAGGAAATGCATGGTTCAATGGACGACCAGCTTATAAGAGAATTTAGTGAAAAACTCGAGTATCTTCGTTCACTTGATAAAAGACGAGAAGAAATCCGCACTCTCATTGATGGTCAGGAAAAGCTCACTGACGAAATCAGTGCG
Source organism: Ruminococcus sp. (assembly GCA_036309445.1). GTDB lineage: Bacteria > Bacillota > Clostridia > Oscillospirales > Acutalibacteraceae > Ruminococcoides. Next base: position 11,002 of record JAXJTT010000139.1, read on the forward strand.
GCTCTTGATAAGGCAGAAACCTTGAGCGAGCTTGAGGACATTTACAGACCATACAAGCCTAAGAGAAAAACAAGAGCTTCCGTAGCAAAAGAAAAAGGACTTGAGCCTCTTGCAGATGCAATTTTAAAGCAGGAAAACTCTTTTGACCCATACAAGGCGGCAGAGGATTATGTTGACGAAGAAAAGGGCGTAGCATCAGCAGATGAAGCTATAAAGGGTGCTATGGATATTATCGCTGAGGCTGTGTCTGATAACGCAGAAATCAGAAAAAGAGTGCGTAACCTTACAAATATGTATGGTGTAATCTCATCAGTAGCGGCTGATGCTGAAACAGACAGTGTTTACAGAACTTATTACGAATACAAAGAGCCTGTAAAGAAGATTGCAGACCACAGACTTCTTGCCGTAAACAGAGGAGAGAAGGAAGGCTTCCTTAAAGTTTCAGTTGAAATGGACAGCGAAAAGCCTTTGCGTTCAATCAACTCAGTTATGATTACAAACGAGTCTTGCGTTTCTGCTGATATTATCAAAGAAGCTTGCGAAGATGCATACAGCAGACTTATTTTTCCGTCAATAGAGCGTGAAATCAGAAACGACCTCACAGAAACAGCCTCAGAAAACTCAATGAAGGTTTTTGGTCTTAACCTCAAACAGCTTCTTATGCAGGCTCCTGTAAAGGGTAAGACTGTTATCGGTCTTGACCCCGGTTATCGTACAGGCTGTAAGGTTGCCGTAGTAGACGGCACAGGCAAGGTGCTTGATACAACCGTGCTTTATCCGACCCACTCAGAAGCTAAAATCAAGGACTCTAAGCAGAAGCTCTTACAGCTCATCAAAAAGTACAATGCAGATATTTTGTCAATCGGTAACGGTACAGCTACAAAAGAAACAGAAATGTTTGCCGTAGAAGTTATCAAAGAAGCTGACCACCCTGTATCATATATGGTAGTAAGCGAGGCAGGTGCTTCGGTTTATTCTGCTTCAAAGCTTGCCGCAAAGGAATTGCCGCAGCTTGACCTTACTCTCAGAAGTGCGGTGTCTATTGCACGTCGTTTGCAGGACCCGCTTGCAGAGCTTGTAAAAATTGAGCCAAAGGCAATCGGTGTAGGTCAGTATCAGCACGATATGCCACAGAAGCGACTCGGAGAAACTCTCGATGGCGTTGTAGAAGCTTGTGTAAACTCAGTAGGTGCAGACCTTAACACTGCTTCTCCTGCACTTCTTTCAAGAATTTCAGGTCTTAACAGTACAGTCTGCAATAATATCGTAGCATACAGAGAAGAAAACGGTGCTTTTTCTTCCCGTGCAGAATTAAAGAAAGTTCCTAAGCTCGGCCCAAAAGCATTTGAGCAGTGTGCAGGATTCTTGAGAGTACCTGAAAGCAGAAATCCGCTAGATAATACAGGTGTTCACCCTGAAAGCTATAAATCAGCAAAAGAACTCCTAACAATCCTTGAATATTCCGATAAAGAAATAAAAAGCGGTAAATTTTCAGATATCAGTGCAAGAGTAGCCGCCAAAGGTACAAAATCTCTCGCAGATACCCTTGAAATCGGTCTGCCTACTCTTGATGACATCATCAAGGAGCTTTCAAAGCCGGGCCGTGACCCTCGTGACGAGCTGCCTGCTCCAATGCTTCGTACAGATGTCCTCGATATCAAAGACCTCAAAACTGATATGGTACTCAAGGGTACAGTAAGAAATGTAATCGACTTTGGTGCTTTTGTAGATATCGGTGTTCATCAGGACGGACTTGTTCACATTTCTCAGATTTGTGATAAATACATCAAGCATCCGAGCGAGGTTTTAAAAGTCGGTGACGTTGTAGAGGTTAAAATCCTCAGCGTAGAAGTTGAGAAAAACCGAATCAGCCTTACTATGAAATTCTGATAAGGTGATTTATGAGAATACTTGTAGATGCAGATGCCTGTCCTGTTGTAAGGATAACTGAGAAAGTAGCTAAAAAATATAATATTCCCGTAGTTTTGCTTTGCGACACAAACCACGTGCTGTCGTCAGATTACAGCGAAATAAAAATCATCGGAGCCGGTGCAGATGCAGTTGATATTGCTCTTGCAAATCTGTGCAAAGCAGGGGATATGGCTGTAACTCAGGATTACGGAGTAGCCGCTATGGTGCTTGCAAAAGGGGGATACGCCATACATCAGTCGGGCAGAGTGTTCACAAATGAAAATATAGACGGTCTGCTTATGGAACGTCATATGGCTAAAAAAGCAAGAATGTCATCTTCTAAAAATCACCTTAAAGGCCCCAGAAAACGCACAGCCGAAGATGATAAACGCTATGAAGCTTCACTTGAAAGGCTGATTGTTTCAATTTTGAATTAAACTAATGGGCTGTTTCACTAATGCAGTGAAATAAGCCCATTTTTTGTTTATTAAATTAAAGCCTTTCTTATTGAACAGAGCTATTTGTTTATCGTAGGGCGGGGGCTTGCTCCCGCCGCAAAACACCAGCAAATACTGAGGTTAAAATTTTATAATATTGATATATGATATTTTTATACAAAAACAATATACTTATATCGGGACCTTTTCGGCGGGAGCAAGCCCCCGCCCTACGTTATAATAAAAACTTTAATTGTCAGAATATAGATTTTATTACAAACAAAACTATATTCTCGGATTAGAAGCAATGTCACGTTTGCAAACCATAATTTTACATACAAAAAGGGATGTCGTAGTGACATCCCTTTTATAGTTTATATTAGTTTATGTTTTTGTCGGGCAGGGAAGAGTAGTTTTATAACTTTCTTTCTGTCCGTATCAGATAAAACGTGACTGTTTCCTTATTCTGCAATTCTTACACTGTTGATTACAGGCTGATTTGCAGGCTCTACTGTACCATTTGAATCAGTAACAGGAGTTTCAGCACAAATCTTGTCTACAATCTCAATACCCTCAGTAACGTAACCGAAGCAAGCGTAGTCACCGTTGAGGTGTGGGCTGTCCTGATGAACAATGAAGAACTGTGAGCTACCGCTGTTAGGGTCCATAGCTCTTGCCATTGAAATAGCACCTCTTGTGTGCTGGAGGTTGTTTACAACACCGTTGTTTGTGAACTCACCCTTGATATCAACATCAGAGCCGCCTGAGCCGTTACCTGCAGGGTCACCACCCTGAATCATAAATGTATCAATGATTCTGTGGAAGGTAAGACCATCATAGAACTTGTCATTTGTGAGGTTAAGGAAGTTTGCAACTGTAATAGGAGCAACATCAGCATCAAGCTCAACCTTGATTACGCCGTAATCCTTAATATCAATTTCAATATTGTGCTTGCCTGAAATTGTTGTTGGGTCGTATGGACCGCTGTGAATCTTATTATCAACTGCATCGGACTGAACATCAGATACAACAGAGTTGCCTGAAGTATTGCTTGTGTGTGTTGACTTACCTTCGTTAGCCGCACCGATAATAAGCACTATAAGTCCTGCGATAAATACAGCTGCCACTAATGAAGCAATAACAAAGACTTTTTTATTTGAATTCATAGCAATAACATCTCCAATCTTTAAAATTTTCCAGACTGCGATTCAGTCTGTCCGGCAAAATAGTTTAAAGGTTATTTCGGTTATTCATTTTGTAGCAAAGTGTCATCAGACTGTCGCTGAGGTGAACATTCTCAACGAGGGTGTCGCTGTACTTTCCTGCAATATCATAGTGGCTGAAATTCCAGAAGTTTTTGACACCGCAACCATAAAGCCTGTCGATTGCACTTTCTACACTGACTCTCGGAATACACATAAATGCTGTGTTCACACCATTGGCTTTGCAAAAATCTTCCATCTGACTTTCGTGAAGAATAGTAAGATTGTTTATTTTTTTGCCTACTTTTTCAGGATTGCTGTCAAAGCAAGCCGCAAGCTCAAAGCCAAGCTTTTCAAAATTCATATGCATCGCAACAGCTTTTCCGAGATTACCTGCACCGATAAGTACCGCCTTGTATTGATTGTTAAGCCCAAGGATGTTTTTAATTTCATCCTTGAGCTGTGAAACACTGTAGCCGTAACCCTGCTGACCAAATCCGCCAAAGCAGTTTAAGTCCTGCCTTACCTGAGAGGCTGTGACATTCATAATCTGAGCAAGCTTGTTTGAAGAAATCCTGTCAACACCTTGCTCGTTTAATTCAGACAAAAATCTGTAATAGCGGGGGAGTCGCCTTATTACGGACATTGAAATGCTGTCATTTCTGGACATTGTCTTAAAACATTACTCCTTTATAGGTAACAGACAAATCAAAGAGAAGCGACAAGACGCTCGTTGACAGCAAGGAGGAAGTCCTCAGAATTAACCTTAGTCTTATTCTCAAGAGAAGAGATAGCGTAAAGGTCACCTGTCATAATTCCGTCTTCGATAGTCTTGATTGTAGCTTTTTCAAGCTTGTTTGCAAATTCAACAAGGTCAGCAAGGTTGTCAAGCTCACCACGTTTTCTTAATGCACCTGTCCATGCAAAGAGAGTAGCTACTGAGTTTGTAGAAGTTTCCTCACCCTTGAGGTGCTTGTAGTAGTGACGCTGAACAGTGCCGTGTGCAGCCTCGTATTCGTAGATGCCGTCAGGAGAAACAAGAACACTTGTCATCATTGCAAGTGAACCGAAAGCAGTAGCAATCATATCACTCATAACGTCGCCGTCGTAGTTCTTGCAAGCCCACATATAGCCGCCTTCACTTCTGATTACACGTGCAACAGCGTCGTCGATGAGTGTATAGAAGTATGTAATGCCTGCTTCTGCGAACTTTTCTTTGTATTCGTTTTCAAAAATTTCTTCAAAAATATCCTTGAAAGTATGGTCGTACTTCTTGCTGATAGTATCCTTAGTAGCAAACCAGACATCAATTTTCTGGTCGAGAGCATAGTTGAAGCAGGAACGGGCAAAAGAAGAAATACTCTTGTCAAGGTTGTGCATACCCTGAATGATACCGTTACCCTTGAAATCAAAGATAAGGCTTCTTTCTTCTGTGCCGTCCGGCTTAGTAACGCAAAGCTCAGCCTTGCTGCCGTTTTCAACGATCATCTCAGTGTTCTTGTAAACATCGCCGTAAGCGTGACGAGCAATGCAGATTGGCTTCTTCCATGTAGGAATGTATGGAGTAATACCCTTAACAAGGATAGGGCTTCTGAATACTGTACCGTCAAGAATAGCACGGATTGTGCCGTTTGGTGACTTCCACATACTCTTGAGGTTGTATTCGTCCATTCTTGCAGCGTTAGGTGTGATTGTAGCACACTTTACAGCAACGCCGTATTTCTTTGTAGCCTCAGCACTGTCAACTGTTACCTGATCGTCAGTGTTGTTTCTGTTTTCAAGACCGAGGTCATAGTATTCAGTCTTGAGGTCAACGTAAGGGCAAATAAGAATATCTTTGATTTTCTGCCAGAGAACTCTGGTCATCTCGTCGCCGTCCATCTCGACGAGTGGTGTAAGCATTTTAATTTTTTCCATCTTAGCTGTTCTCCTTTGTGTAGTCAAGCAGACCGCCTGCGATAATAATATCTTTTGTTCTGTCAGAAAGCTCGCAGTCAGCAATAATTGTGTCGCCTGTTGTCTTGTTCACAACAGTTACCTTTGCACCCTCAGCGATTTCTTTCTTGATATTTGGAAGCTCGAGCATATCGCCAAGCTTGATTTTGTCGTAATCAGCTGCATCTGTAAATGTGAGTGGAAGAATACCTGCGTTGATAAGGTTGCTCTTGTGAATACGAGCAAAGCTCTTTACGAGTACAGCCTTAACACCGAGGAAGAGAGGAGCAAGTGCAGCGTGCTCTCTTGATGAACCCTGACCGTAGTTTTCGCCACCTACGATGATGCTCTTGCCGAGAGTCTTTGCACGCTCTGGGAACTGCTTGTCACATACTGTGAAGCAATGCTGTGAAATAGCAGGAATATTTGAACGAAGCGGAAGAATCTTAGCACCTGCAGGCATAATGTGGTCAGTTGTGATGTTGTCGCCAACCTTAAGTGAGCAGGAAGCCTCGATTGAATCTGTAAGAGGGCTTGTCTTAGGATATTCCTTGATGTTTGGTCCTCTTAAAATTTCAACATTGTCCATTTCCTCAACAGGAGCAGGAGCAATAACCATATTGTCATTGATAAGGAACTTCTCAGGCATCTGGATGTCAGCAGCTTCACCGAGTGTTCTTGGGTCTGTAAATACACCAGCAAGAGCTGATACAGCCGCAGTTTCAGGAGAAACGAGGTAAATCTGACCGTCAGCAGTACCGCTTCTGCCCTCGAAGTTACGGTTGAATGTTCTCAGTGACACACCCTCGCTGTTTGGTGACTGACCCATACCGATACATGGACCGCAAGCACTCTCAAGGATTCTTGCACCTGCTGCAATCATATCACCTAAAGCACCGTTCATAGCAAGCATATTGAATACCTGCTTACTGCCCGGAGCGATAGCAAGAGATACACCGTCAGCAACAGTCTTGCCCTTTAAGATGTGAGCAACTCTCATAAGGTCGAGGTAGCTTGAGTTTGTGCATGAACCGATACAAACCTGATCAACCTTCTTGCCTTCAAGCTCCTTGATTGTCTTGATATTGTCAGGTGAATGAGGACAAGCCGCAAGTGGCTCAAGCTCAGAAAGGTTAATTTCGATAACCTCATCATATACAGCATCAGCATCAGGCTGAAGCTCTGTGTAATCTTCCTCACGGCCCTGAGCCTTAAGGAATGCCTTTGTGATTTCGTCTGAAGGGAATACAGATGTTGTAGCACCAAGCTCAGCACCCATATTAGTGATTGTAGCTCTTTCAGGAACAGAAAGTGTGAGAACACCCTCGCCGCCGTATTCTACAATTTTGCCAACGCCACCCTTAACGCTCATAACCTTGAGAACAGCAAGAATGATATCCTTAGCAGAAACCCAAGGATTAAGCTTGCCTGTAAGATTAACTCTTACCATTTTAGGCATAGTAATATAGTATGCGCCACCGCCCATAGCAACAGCAACGTCGAGTCCGCCTGCACCCATAGCGAGCATACCGA
>JAXJTT010000140.1:0-2253 GCA_036309445.1 Ruminococcus sp.
CGAGCTTTCTTTCTACTTTCAAGCGCTTGGGTATATCGTTTGTATGTCTTAGCGGACAGACAAGCTGCTAGCCAGATTTGTGGCCTCGGAACTCCGAAAGACTTCCTCGTAAGGTGTTGCCGCCGTCCAGCCGAGTGAAGAGTGAATAGTGAAGAAGTAATAAGTAAAATTCGACGAACTTCTGTCGAAATTCGTCGATTTTTATGTATGTGTTATTTCTTAAATAATGATGTCAGGAAGTTGATAAGCGCAGTAAACCATCTGATAAGCACTGTAAATCTTGAAGTAGTGTCTGTGGTGTCCTTGCTGACATCCTTGTTTTCATCGGTAAGAGGTGTGAGAATTCCTACTTGCTCAACCTTACCGTGTGACATTTCTTCAAATGAAGGCTCATAATACATAAACTGTGAATATGTGCCGTGAAGACCTGTGAAGGATTCCGTTGCTTTAACATAAGCATCATCGTAGAAAAGGTCAAGTGCCATATAATCCACACTGTGGGGGTAAGTGTCGTGTTTGAGTTCTTTTATGTACCATGTGTAATCTGCAAATGGTGCAGTTGAGCCGTCGACCATCTTATCTGCCGAAATATACTTGCCGAAGCCTGCTTCAACTCTTCCGGCAATATAATCATCGGAAAGCTTGCCCTTTAAATCTGAGGTTGTGGCACCCTCAAAGCTCTGTTTACGAAGAGATACCACACCGTCACCGAGAAGATCGCTTTCTTCAATAACGGGATACATCTGGTCGCCGTATTTGGTCAAAATATATACCTTTACACCGGCATTCTGCATTTCCTTGAGCGTTGAAACGGCGGCTTTTTTAATTTCGTTATAACCGTAAATCTTATCAATAAGTTTATCATATTTGCCGTCAGCATTATCGCTTCCGAGTACAAATTCAACAGCTTCGTCCACTACCTCAGGACTTACCATACCCCACCAACCGGGACACTGACCAAAAACTTCACGGATAAGACGGGGCAAAAGATTGAGAGATATTTTATCATAGATACCCATAATAAAATCTGTTCCGCCTTCAAGAAGTCCGGTGAATGTAGCGAGGTTGACTGTTTGCTTAACCAGGTCAAGAACAGGGCTTGTATCAATAAATGTGTTTACAAAGCGGTTCAATCCATCGGGATCGAGATTTACCTTATTGGTATATACCTGGTCTGCAATTTCAGCACCCATAGCAATACTGTTGTACATTATAACGCTTTCGACTTCGTTTTTTGCCTCTTCTGCAAACATATTGAGATATGCATTAACAATAACGTTACCCTCGCAGCGACAAATAATGTTTACCTTGTCATGACCTGTGCTTTTCTTTACAGCATCAACAAAGCGTTTAAAATCCTTCGCATTCTCTCTGGGGTCAAGACGCATATCATACTGGAACTGTATGTGCTGAGCCCAGCTGATAGCATCGTTTGTATGACTGGTGTTTCTACCGCTATATCTTGCTAACAGGTTTTCAATCTGATATTCTGTCTGGATACCGGTGATATTGCCCTCGCCCTTTTCACCGTCTTCGTTGAGTTTATAGCCGTCATAGATAGGTGTGATTTCCTCTAAAAGAATATCACAGTACTCATCCCACTCGTCAGTTAAAAGAGCTACACCGAGAGCAGGGAGAATATTTGACGTTGCTTCGATGACAGAGTCTGTACCGCCGGAAAGATTGGTTTCAGCCATATTTTCACTGCCGGTACCGAGAGACGGATCTTTGTAGATGTTTGTTCTGCCCTTGACGTAAATAACAGGGGTGACACCACAGTTGCATTTGTAACCGTCTGCTGCAAAAACTGTAAAGCATACGGAAGCGGTGCTTACAAGCATAATTACGGTAAGTAATAATGCAAATGATTTTCTGAGTGTTTCTTTCATTATCTTATCCTCCTGATAAAAATATATAAACCGCTAAGATTCGAAGATACTCCGAGCCTTAACTGTTAATTACTAATTTATTATATCAAAATATTATTAGTTTGTAAATAGAAAATTTTATATTTAAGAACTAAATACTTTACCCTCCAGGCACAAACTACTTCACTATTACGAGCTTGCGAGTAACAAGGTTCTCCGAAACAAAGAAATCTTTGATTTCGTTTTGTTTCGTGAGGTTCTTATTACTTTCCAAAAATCCCGTCAAAAATTTTATGAGGGAATAGTGAAGAGGTAAGAGGTAAAAAGTAAAATCCCTCTTGCTAAACGCAAAAGGGATTTTTGGAGGTACGTCTCATTTTAGAAC
>JAXJTT010000141.1:0-19684 GCA_036309445.1 Ruminococcus sp.
GAAGTAACATTACCTACGCCATCTTTTACACATTCATTATCAACTTGTGTTTGATCTAATGAATACTTAAATACTGTCGGAGTCTTTGAAATATGAGCAGGTCTACCATCAACAATCTCTCTGTCGTAGTACTTAAGTACAATTTCAAAAGCAGACTGAGAGTTTACTACATCTACAACAACGGTTGAAGTTGTGCTCTTACTTTCATCTACAGTTGGGATAATGCTTGTATCATCAACATCAAGTGTATTACCACCAGCAGTTACTGTTGCTTTCATTGACTCAAATGTATAGCCAAGCTTAGAATTCTCTACGATTTCGTACTTTGTACCAACAGGTACACCTGAAATAACAGCATACTGACCAGCCTTAAGAGCGATACCGGCAACACTATAAGTATAAGTGCTTGGATTAGAGCCATCTGCATCATAAACAGTATACTCCAAATCACGGTATTCTGTCATTGCAGAATAATTTTCACTATCACCAAAAATATTAGAGAATTTTACTGTAAAGTAGAACTTATCAGAATTAGGAATCTGACCATCTTTTAATTTTTTAGTGATTTTGATATCACCAACAGCAACACTGTTAGTATAATTAACAGTCATAGCATAAGCTGTAGTTGAAGAAATGCCTGAGTAGTTAGAATAATAGAAAGCATTTTCGATATCAGTTTTATCATCTGCGTAAATTGGATTACCATCATTTATCGCATCAGCACGTGACCCAATAGTTTTCTGAGATTTATCATCGACGATTTCATAAGCTGTTGTGTAATAAGATTTAACATCTCTGTTACTATGCCTGTCACCCTTGGTGATTTCAAGGGCATTACCATTTGTGTCTGTCGGAATTGTAACCTTATAAAGATCATTTTCCTGATAAACCTGAACAAGAGCATTAGCAGGGATTTTTGAAGTAAACTGAGCAGACTGACCAAAGAGAAGCGGGAACTTACCATTATCTGTTCTTCCTGAAACAGCAGTTGATAAGTCAATTGTAGTAGTATTGGATTCAGCCTTAGCCTGAGCATCACCTAAGCTATAGTTAAGAGCATTAAATCCGTAAAAGATTTTTGCATCACTTGCAGTTTTAAATGCTGTTTCATAAGTACCAGCATCTATTGAAGATTGACCATCGGTTCTGCCTTCACGTAACAAAATGTAAGTTTTGTTATTGATAACTCGTCTTACAACACTGTTATTAGAATAAAGTGGATACTTTGGTATGTCCGGAGCATATATTGTGCTGAACAAGTTTGTATAATATCCATCAGTAGCAGCAGAATTACCGTGAACAAAGTGCGGGAGTGTAGAATTATTTGCAAAAGCCTTTGCATATTCATATTCTGTTTCATTTGCATATTTACCACCAATGTAGTATGAGAAGTAATCTCTGTTAGCTACATCTTTAGTAACCTCAAGAAGGCCCTTATTAACCTTTTCAAAGTCTACGTTATTCTGAACAAGAACACCGTTGTTCTGTGGAAGGTTAAAGCTGATTGAACAGTTAGAGTCAAATGAGCCTCGCTCCATATAGAACATCTGGAGTGTATGCTTTGTAGAAGCATCTGTATTGTTGAATTTCTTACCATTAGCAGCAAAGATTTCAGCAAGATCTACAGTATTAACACAAGATGAAGAAATAGCAAATGTATCGTGGATGCTTGATACACTATCTGTATCTTTTGCAGCAGTTTTGTAATAAACCTTCATATCAGAGAGGTTGATTGTACCTGATGAAGCCTTGTGAGCACCACCAAGGTCAAGAACAAGAATGCCATCGATAAATACCCAAACGTCATCGTCACCGGAGAAGTTAAATGCAATATCTTCCTTTCCTGTGCTGGATGTAAGGTAACCTGTGTTAGACATATAGAAGTCGATGTCAAACTCAGTTGCAAAACCATATGCATTACCATAATCATCTAAGCCAAACGGGAAGTAACCTATACCTTTTGTACCACCAAGAGTAGCATTACGATAACCATGAGTTGTGGTGTCAATATCGAAGGTACCTGTTGATGGATTATATCTTCTGTTCTTATCAGTAGTAGAATCGTAAGAATAAGTCTTTACACCGTTAAATTCAGACTCATAGAACGGGAAGTCAGCTCCCTCTGCAACAATGTTTGCAAGAGGTTTGTTTGTAGCATCGTTTTTGTATTTTTCATTATCCTTTTTGAGTTCATCATAATCAAACAATGGCATATTAACGCCATTTGCACCACGGAGATAACCGTAACCATTTGCGTTCTTATCTGTATCAGAAAGAATAGGATGAACAAGGTTCTGAACAGAAGCGAAATAATATCTTTCATCACTTTCTGTTTTGTTTCTCATAGCAAGGTTATTTTCAATCTCAAAACCTGTTAAACCATTTGCATTATCGCCTGTGTCTTGATCGAAGTATCCAAAATAAAGCGGATTTGGGAATGATGAATAATATCTGTCTTTTATTCGGGTGTTGAAAGCATTGCTTAACGTACCATCGTTATTGTATTCTGTGCGATAATTTACAGCATTTGATTTGAAGGTTTTTATACCCGGTTCATTAAAGCCCGTTACATTTGGTGCTAAAGTTCTCTTTGCATTCCATAATAAATTATCGAGTACAACACCTTTACAATAAGTGTTATCGCCGCTTTTGTATAAGAGATATACTCTGTTAGGATTAAGCTGAATACTGGAATAAGGGTTATATTCACCGTTTATTGACTTTGTCCATATAACATCATCACCATTCATAAAAGCAAATGATGTAGCCCAGATAGGTACTTCTACGCTATAAATATAGAAAGAAGTATAATCTGAAGAGGTAGTTGACAAATCATACAACTCACTTGTTTTTATGTAGATAGTATTGTTTTCTGTATCTTGATCACTAGGATTTTTTCCCTTTACATTTACTTTAGTAGTCACATCTACTTTAGTAGTTGCATTCGATTTTATGTTATTTGTCGCATCACCATTCTGTATGTAGTCAATTGTGTTATTCCAATAAGCAATTTTCAAACCTTCGCCAGATTTTGATATATTCTGGGCACCGGTTGGTTCTGCAAAATAATAAGTAACCTTTTCAGTCTTATTATCCTTTGTATTAGTAACGTTCTTTGTATATTTAGCAACAGAATATATTACAGGCTGAGCACCTGATTTATCAAGATAGAGAACAGGGTTAGAACAGTAATGGTTAGGAGTAATTGTGTAGGTTGTAAAGAATTCCTCTCCTACCTGCATTTTACCCTTTTCAATAGCTGAGTAAGCAGTTCTTGAATCATCAGGATCATAGCTTTTTACTAATACTTCAGAAATTTTTGCCTCTTCATTTACAGATGAAAGAATAAATGTAGAAGAAGCTAAAGTAGTTGCAGTAGAAGTAAGAGTAAACTTATAAGGAGTCTCGGTTGTGATTTCCTTGCTATTAGCAAAATCGAGAACACCATCTTTTACAGGGATAATATAGAGTGGTGTTGGTGTAACATTTAATGTAACTTTACCACTTTTTGCTGATAAATATCCGAGTGTAGTATATCCAGTATCTGTTGAATACTTATAACTTTCAGTTGTACTTACTTCTACAGTATACTCATTATCATCAGCTGTTTTTACAACATAATTATGTGTAATTGATGTTTCTCCAATTTCGGCTTTGTATTCAAGCGGTTGGGTTGTTAATGGTTTACCGTCTTCATCAAGGTAATTGAAATAATATGTTACTTGCTTAGTAGCAGCAGCCGCAACATTTGAAGTAAATGTTGTAGTGAGAAGAACACCATTTTCGATTGCACGATCTTCGACAAGTTCCAGTGAGGTACCTGCGTCAGCTGAGGAGACATTTTCCTTAATTGTAAGGGTAACACCATTTTTAGCAACTGATTTGCCGCCAGGAGTGATATAAATTTTACATTTTTCATCACTCTCTACTGTCAATTTTATCTTATAGAGACCTGTATCACCTGTGAACTTAGAATGCTGAATTGTGGTATCTCCATAACACTGGAAATAACGATCAGTATTTACACCAAATTCACCGCCAGCATAAAAGTTGTTACCATACGGATTATAAACAGATAAATACTGATCCTTTGTCAAAAAGGTTGTGAGATAGTAAACATTAGCATCATCATTAGTATAATGTTTAAAGTTTTTATCTTTCTTAAATGAAGGGTCATCACTACTTGTTGCTTCGTTAAGATAGTATCCTGTAGCAGTACCTGTTTCTTCATCTTCAGGATCATCAGGATCATCAGGATCAACTACACTACCTGTTGTTTCTGTAACAGTTACGTAGTTATAATCACCATCTGATGAAACTTTAAATGTTACAGATACCGCAGAAGAAGAAGGAGTATAGATCAACTCAACATCTGAATTATTACTATTATTAGCCGAATCGAAATTTGTCCAAGAGTCAAATCCAGCTTTCCAATCTAACGCATCTGATTTCACACCTTTTTGAAGTGTTTTACTAGATGTTCCACTAGCTGTACAAAGATACTTTGTATTATCAGATTTTTCAGCAACTAATTTGAAATAAATAGGATTTGTATTGCCGCTAGTTGTTAAAGTAGTTGAACCGGTAGCACCATTAATTACAAGTTTGTTTGTATTCCAACTGATGTTATTATTATCATCTTGATGACCTGTCACATGCCATTTTGAAATGGTGGATCCACCACCATCACTTTCGGTAACTGTAAGATAGTTTGTGTTATTCTCAACGCTAATTGCAAATGTAACATATCTTTTAGTTGGTTTGAATTTAATATCATTACCACCATCCCATGCAAGTGCTATTTTTGAACCACTTGAGATGGCAGAGCTGCCAGAATATCCACACCATTTATTTTCGCCTTCCACAGCGACCATCTTAAAAGTGATTTCTTGACCCAGAGAATTGTTCATGTCAACAGTAACCTGATTGTTAACTAATTTATAAGTATCACTTGCACTCTGAATCCAACCATTGAAGGAACCACTGACATACCAATAACTAATAGCTGCACTAGTTGGCACCATACCAACAAGCATAACAGAAACTACCATCATCAATGAGAGAACGACAGAAATAGTTCGCTTGCCGATACGGAGAAATTTAGTTTTCATATTATTACCTCCATTTGTTTTTTTAGAATATATGGGTTTAGTATGCCCGAGAGATACTACTGATTGTGCGAAATCTGCGGTATCTTATACTGCTTTTACCGTCTGACCTACGGTGAATTTTTTATGATTCGGCAGTCGGGGTATATACTGACCCATAATCTTATTCTTTAGAATTATAACATTTTTTAGCATAAATTTCAATAACTTTTTGTGCTTTTATGCATTTTGTTTTGTATTTATGTGTTTTAAACGATAAAGCAAGCGGTAATTTGGTTATAATTGATACAGTAATTTTCATTAAAGAAAAATAGGTTTCTTAAAGGAATATTTTTGTAGATAAAATGGAAAATTTTTACAGAGTAAAGTATAAATGTCAGGGCAGAGTCTTGCCCCCGCCTCATAAACATCATCAAATATCAATGGTAAATATGAAGATTTTCGATGTTACTTTAGCTGATAAAAAAGTAAAATCCCCCTTATGCACGCTGAACCGCACAAAAGAGGGATGTTATAAAAAATATTATTCTGCTGTTTCCATAATCTTTACAAAAGCCTGATCGGCACTGATATAGTAATTTTCTTCTCCGACAAGCTCTGTTACTCCTGCCCTGTCAAGTGTGAGCTTTGCACGCTTGCACATACCGCAGAACATTACCTGACAGCCATTGTTCTGTAACTCTTTAACTTTCTCGAGAAGAACCCTTGCACCTGATACATCTATATTTGTTACACCACGCATTGACATAAGGAGAGTATGACGGCTCTGGTCGATTTGTTCGAGTTTTTCTTCAAACTCGCTTGCTGATGCAAAATACAATGGTCCTGTTACGTACGCTACCTGCACGCCCTTGAAATCTTCTTCATTACACTCAAGCTTGCCTTTTAGTTTTTCGGGGTCTACATCTGAGAAATTCACAGACACGTGAGCTGTTGATGACATATACATAATTGCTGAGTAAAGAACACCGAGTACGATAGACACTGTGAGGTCAAACACAACTGTGCATATCATTGTGAGCAAGAACTGGCTGATTGATGTTTTGAACTTATGGCTGAAAATAAATTTAATATCGCTCCACTCGTTCATTTTAAATGCTGTTACCATAAGCACTGCCGCAAGTGCTGAGAGTGGAATTTCTGCCATTACTCCGCCAAGCAGGAACATTGATGCTAAGAGAAACACTGAATGGAACACGCTTGTGAGTCTTGTCTGCTCGCCTGATTTTATTGCTACACTTGTTCTTGCGATAGCCGCTGTTGCAGGCACACCGCCAAGAAGCGGTAAAATCATATTACCTACACCCTGTGCCACAAGCTCTCTGTCAGCATCGAACGGCTCTTTTTTCATTCTTGAAGCACTTGCACCACACAAAAGGCTTTCGATTATTGCAAGTGCCGCAATAGTCAGCACAGGTGAAAGCAAGTTTTTAACCATTGTAAAATCTACACCTTCAAGTGAAAGTCTGTCTTCAAGGAATAGTGTTTTCGGAATATCTCCTACTACTGCTACGCTGTCAAATTTGAATATAAGCTGTACTGCTGTGGCTACAACTATACCTACAAGTGAAGCAGGAACCTTTGCTGCCAGCTTTTTTGGCCAGATTATCATTATTACAAGCACACCAACAGCGATAAGTGTTGTTGTGAGATCAAGATTAAATCCTAGCTTGAAATATGAGGATACTTTTTCGATTATACCTGTACCCTCGCTTGTTGTACCAAAGAAATTATCAATCTGTCCCATTGCGATAGTTATTGCAATACCCGAAGTAAAGCCCATAATTACCGAAGACGGAATGAAGCTGATTAATCTGCCCAACTTAAAAATACCGCAAAGGAGCATTATTACACCTGCAAGGAAGCAGGCAATAAACACGCCTTTAAGCTCATAGGTCATTACTATTGAAATGAGAACTGCACTCATCGCACCTGTAGGACCTGAAATCTGATATGATGCACCTGACAACATACCGATTACTATACCTGCAACAATAGCTGTTACCATACCTGCCGCTGCTGTTGCACCACCGCTGACGCCAAACGCAAGAGCAAGTGGCAACGCTACTGCACATACGGTTAATCCTGCTGTAAGATCCTTGCCGAATTTCTGAGCGTTATAGCCTTTAAATTCGGTTTTCAAATCTTTTACATACTTACTTACCATATTCATAAATATCCCTCTCATTCTATTTGAGATTTTCCTCTAGTATAATTATAACAAATTATTTTACATAATTCAGCTATTTTTACTAAAGAGCCTTTTAGAACATTTACAGTTATTCATTTAAATTTTTGGAGATTTTTTACAATGAATAGTAAATATGTAAAGCGGTAACAAGGTTATCCCCTGCTACCGCTTTGATTTGGTTAGTTTTTAATTATTGATTTGTTCAGTTATATCAAGGTGTATACTCTGACCAAGTCTTTGTTTTGATGTTGTAAAGATTCTTACCCTCAACTGCTCCGAGGTCAGTTGTCTGATTCTTCCATGTTGAAAGTGTATCTTTAAAGAGGAAGCATGGTGAACCCGGATACATTGGCTCAGGAAGCTCGTACATCCAGATATCTGTTCCCTCAATCTGTGTCATTGGGTATGCTTCATTATTAAGACCGTAGCCCCAACCATAGATATATACTTCTTTCCACTTTGACTGTGAGTTATCAACATATACTACATCAAGTGTCCATTCAGGTTTTTCTTCCTTCACGTATGGAGCTGTTGTAGTTGTTTTTGCATCGTCAGCAAGTGTAACACAGTTGTTTGTGCTGTCTACTGTTGCAAGCCAGAGGTTATATACAGGACCTGCGTCTGATGGAGTTGAAAGAGCATTTACAGGCTCAAGTGCACGATAAATGCTTACATCTGATACTTCTGCAGGTAAAGAAACTGTATATACATTCGGATAATCCTCAGGGTCAAGGAGCATCTGATAAGACTCACCTGTAGCGTTATCATATACATAGAGGTTTGTACCCATCGCTGTTATCCATGTGAGCTGAGTTTTGAAATAAAGTGTGTACTCATCAACTACAGGAGCTGTTGTTGGCTGTGTTGTTGGAGCAATAGTTGTAGGCTGAGTTGTTGTAGGAGCTGTTGTTGGTTTTGTTGTAGGCTGCTGTGCAGGCTGATATGTCTGTCCTGCTATACCTGCATCCTCATAACCTGCAAGATACATCTGGAGAACTGTTACGTCCTTAACATCTACAAATGAATCATCGTTGACATCTGCAAGCTCTGCAGATGTGTTGTCAAGCTTAAAGTAGTTTGCAAGTGCCATCTGGAGCTGTGTAACGTCGATAACATCAACTTTACCGTCCTTATCAACATCACCATACTTATATGACTTTGAAGAACCACTCTGTACTACTTCTGTTGCAGGCTCGTTATCAACTACTGTTGGCTTAAGGTCTGTTTCTTCCCATGAAGTTGTTGAAGTGTGTGAGAAGAAGAGCTTTGATGAACCTTTAAGCTTAAGACCACCGCTTGATGGATACTGACGAGGTGCTGAGTTTACATTTGAGCTGTCGCTGAAAATAACTCTTGTATTCTGTGAATGAGCCATATCAAACTGAACTTCTGACTCGTTGCCGTCTTTATCTACACCGATGCAGTGTGTAGGAATTTCAACATAGTAATAACCTGTTGCTTCATCGTACTGCATACGTGTACCAGGCCATGATGAAAGCTTATATGTCATATCTGATGATGTGTCCTCATCATATACGTATACATTATAAGGTCCTACCCATCTTGAACCAGCTTCTCTCTTTGCGGCATCAAAGAATACATATACACCTGATGATGCTGCTTCTTTCTTTACATATTTATATGTAGTTTCTGTTGTGTTCTTTCCGTCTGTTGCTGTAAGTGTAAGATTAACTGTTTCACCGTAAGCATAGTCAGAACCAACTCTGATTGTGATATCGCCTGTGTATGATACAGGATCTGAGTTATCAATGCAGTATGTACCTGATGTTGCATTGTTGAGACCGAGCTTGATTTTAAGTGTTTCGCCCTCAAACTCGCCGCTTTCTACTGAGCAAGTGTTTCTTGGAGTAGTTGTACCGTTATATACAGTAGCTACACCTGTTGAACCGATTTCACCTGTAAGAACACCGCCTGAAACCTTGAACTTATTGCCTGTGATTGTATCTGTGTATGTGCCGTCTGCAAGACCTGTACCTGAAATATTAACAGAAGCTGTTGTACCGCTACAGTTTACAAGCACGATACCGTCTGTGCCTCTGGCTACATAAGAAACTGTACCTGAAGCACCGAGTTTTTCACTCTTACCAACAAAAAGGTTATGGAACTTATTAACCTCTGATACTGCAACGCTCTTATATGTTGTGTTACCTGCAGCCTCACCCATGATAGAATCACCGGGACGTGCAAAGTAAAGAGATGTTGCATCTTTTCTTGCAGCTACAAGTGCCCATGTTTTTACGATATTTTCATCTGAAACATTTGCTGTGTTCTTTACGCTGATACCTGATTCACCTTCGTATGTATCGTGTGACTCTGCCCAAAGAACCATATCAGATGCATCTACACCTGTGTTATACTTTGAATTTGCCGCATTTGCTGCTTTACCGTTTATTACAGCATAAAGAACTGAATCGCCCTTTTTATTATCTGTTACATTAATATATTTTGTATATGAGCTGTATGATCTGCCGCTGCCGCAAGTGTTGAGAATTTCACCGTAGATATAAAGCTCATCACCTGTCTTTGAGTTATAGTAGCTACCGGCCTGCTCTGTAATATTCTTCCAATAATCAGAAGCAAACTCACCATCATCAGGAGTTTCAATATGCTTAGCCGCATCAAAACGGAAGCCGTCTACGCCGCAATCAATACATTCTTTAAGGAGACCGATTACCTTATTCTGTACCTTAGCATCGTTTGTTACTAGGTCAGGACAAGCTGAAAGGTTACCCTGAACAATGCTCTTAAGGTTACTGTCAGAAATACCAAGAGCTGTCTTACGGAAATATGAAGCTCTGTTTTCGTACATTTCAGGGTCATAATCCTTAAGCTGAACGCTTACTTCAAGCGGATTTTCGCCTTCGTTACCCATATGGTTTGATACGATATCACAAATAATTTTGATGCCGTATTTATCAGCTTCTTCACAAAGTGCCTTAAGCTCGTCTTTTGTACCAAGCCATGACTGCTTTGCTACAGAAAAGCTTACAGGCTGATAAAGCTTCCACCACTGACCTGCTACATCGTTTGAACTGCAGAAATCTTTTGGCTGCTGAACAGGTGAAGTCTGTACAGTTGTATATCCTGCCGCCGCAATTGCCGCAAGATTTTCTCTGATTGAGTCATATGACCAGTTGAAAGCGTGTAAAATTACGCCATCCTGAACATTATCGCTCAGATTATAATCTGCTGCCGCTTTTTCTGCTGCATTAGCTGTCATTGCAGTTGCAGAAACAGAGGATAGCATTGCTGCTGCAAGCATTATGCTTGTGAGTTTTTTTAGTTTACTCATATAAATCCGTCCTTTCACGACTTTATGTCTTTTTCATTATAGCACATTTAGCAAGAAATACATATATGATTTATCTTACAAAATCAAAGTATAGTTTTTGTTTATTATCACAAAAGAAAGTCGCTTTTTGTTGTTATAATAGTAAGTTATTTCAAAAAAATGTCATTTTTCTTTTTTATATTTGCTTTTTATTTCATATAACATAAAATATACAATTGACTTTTTCGTAAGAAAAGAATATAATTTCATTGTTTAATATAGTGAAATCTTATTATGGATAAATATCGCTTTTCAAATTATCTTTATTATCATCAGATAAATGCGTTACAAGAGTCAGCTGTATTCTGCTGAAAGTTTATGTCAGTATTATACTCTCTCTTACTATATTAATGATTTTTTTACGAATAGGGGTGCGTAAATGGATAAGTCATCAAAAAATACCATTATATCATTGAAGGATATTTTTGTCCGATTTGACGGAGAAGTTATTCTCAATCATATCAACCTTGAGCTTAAAGACAAGGAATTTATTACAATTCTCGGCCCAAGTGGTTGCGGTAAAACTACCACTCTCAGAATTATAGGCGGTTTTGTTGAACCTGAAAGTGGCGATGTAATATTTGACGGCAAACGCATCAACGGTATGCCTCCTAACAAAAGAAATGTCAACACCGTTTTCCAGAAATATTCCTTGTTCCCGCATCTTAATGTTTTTGACAACGTTGCTTTTGGTCTTAAGTTAAAAAAATTACCAAAAGAAGAAATAAAGCAAAAGGTTAAAAAGATGCTTTCTATAGTTGACCTTAAGGGATATGAAAAACGTGCTATAAATAAACTTTCAGGCGGTCAGCAACAGCGTGTTGCAATAGCAAGAGCTTTGGTATGTGACCCTGAAGTTATTCTGCTTGATGAGCCGCTTGGTGCTTTAGACCTCAAGCTCAGAAAGAGTATGCAGATTGAGCTTAAGGAAATTCAGCAGAAATCTCAGAAAACATTTATATATGTTACACACGATCAGGAAGAAGCTTTGACTATGAGTGATACTGTTGTTGTTATGAATAACGGTGTCATTGAACAGATCGGCACTCCTGAGGATATCTATAATGAGCCTGTCAACGCCTTTGTTGCAGATTTTATCGGTGAAGCTAATATTCTTAACGGAACAATGATAGATGACTGCAAGGTGCGTATTTTAGGTTCTGAGATTAAGTGTGTTGATAAAGGTTTTGGCAGAAACACACCTGTTGATGTAGTTATCAGACCGGAGGATATTGAAATCACTACTCCTGAAAACGGTCAGCTTACTGGTATTGTTGAGAAATCAACATTTAAGGGTGTTCACTACGAAATGAGTATTCGTTGCGGCAAATGTGAAATTCTTGTTCATTCAACTACTTCTGCTGAAATCGGAAGTACTGTTGGTATGAAGGTTATTCCTTTCAACATTCAGATTATGAACAAGCTTGTTCCTTTCTATGACAATATTATAGAAGCAACTGTTGTATCTTCCGACGAAGAAGCAAACACATTTACATTTGAACTTGAAAAAGAAACAATAACTGTTGAAGGTTATTATTTTGAAGAAGGCACAAAAGTAAAAATCACACTCCCGCCTGATGCACTTTCACTTGCAGGTGACGGAAACGGTGATATTTCTGATTTGTTTATTGAATCAGTTATTTACAAAGGTGAGCATAATGAGATTATTCTTGAATCAGACGAACGAAAATGGCTTATGCTCAGCGATACAGATGAACAGGTAGCTACATATGTTCCGCTATCTTTTGATTTTTCAAAGGCAACCTTTGAGGTTATCTCTGAAAAGGAGGGTTAAGAATGAAATCTCGCAAGCCCTCTATCCCTTACCTCATCTGGATGATGATTTTTACAATGATACCGATTATTATGATCGGTTTCTCAGCTTTTACAGACAAGAATGGTAATTTCTCTCTTGAGCCGATGCAGAAAGCGTTTTTCTACTCGGATGTTTTTATAAAATCCTTATGGATTGCACTTATTTCTACCCTTCTTTGTCTACTGATTGCCTACCCGCTGGCATATATGATGACAAAAATGAAAAAATCCACTCAGAACACTGTGAATATGCTTCTTATGATTCCGATGTGGATGAACTTTCTTTTAAGAATCTATGCCTGGGTTACTATTCTGCAGAAAAACGGACCTGTAGATACTATTTTCTCAGCTATCGGAATACATGGTGATTATATCGGTAATTCATCAGCAGTTATCCTTGGTATGGTTTACGAATACCTGCCATTTATGATTACTCCGATTTTCAATGTTATGAGTAAAATCGATAACGGTCTTATTGAAGCCGCTCAGGATCTTGGTTCAAACAACTTTAATGTTTTCAGAAAAGTTATTGTTCCGCTTAGTATCCCCGGTGTTATTTCAGGCATTACACTTGTTTTTGTCCCATCAGCAAGTACCTTCCTTGTTGCTCAGTATCTTGGCGGCACGGAAGATATTATGATCGGTGATATAATTGACAAAGTATTCTGGACCGACCAGAATACCGGTGCGGCAATTTCGCTGATACTTATGGTATTCATTCTGGTATTCCTTGTACTTATGAATGTCTTTGGTGATGAGGAGGCGATTGCATAGTGAAAAAGAGAATAAAAATCGGCTCCGCAATTTACACAGCTCTTATTATGCTGTTTTTGTACTTACCTATTTTTGTACTTATTATTTTTTCTTTCAATGAAGGAAAAACCACAGTCTGGAAAGGTTTTTCTTTTAAGTGGTATGAAGAACTTTTTCAGGACGACAGAATTATAAGTGCACTCGGAAACACTTTGATTATTGCTGTTCTTGCTTCTGTTTTTGCTACTGTCTTAGGCACTGCGGCTGCAATCGGCATCAATAATTTCAGAGGTAAAAAACGAATTATAATACAAAGTGCTTCTAATATTCCGATTATCAGCCCTGACATCGTAACAGGTGTATCGCTTATGCTTCTTTTCACATTTGTCGGTGTACTTTTCAATTTTGAAATGGGCTTCTTTACAGTTTTGATTGCACATATATGTTTCTGTGTGCCGTTTGTTGTACTTAACGTAATGCCAAGACTCAGAAAAATGGATCAAAGCATTTACGATGCGGCTCTTGACCTTGGATGTAACCAATGGCAGGCTTTTTATAAAGTCGTATTACCTGAGCTTATGCCCGGTATCTTCTCCGGTCTTCTTATGAGCTTCACTTATTCACTTGATGACTTCATCATCACTTACTTTACAAGAGGTGCTAAGTTCCAGAATTTATCAATTGAGATTTATTCTATGACACACCGCAGAATTTCACCTAAAATCAATGCACTTTCAACTTTACTTTTCCTTGCTGTTCTCGTTATGATGTTTCTTATAAATTTACGTGAAAGACACGAAGAAAAAGTAAAAGGAGAAAGATCCTGATTATATCTAAATTTCTATAAGGGAGATTGAGAAATGAAAAGAATAAGCAGTATTATCCTCATTGCCGCTCTTGCGGCTTCCAGCTTTGCATGCCTTTCAGGCTGTGGTCAGAGCTACGACGGCGAAATCAATGTTTACAACTGGGGCGAGTACATCTCGAACGGTGAAGGCGACACATTAGATGTTATTGAAGAATTTGAAAAACAGTATAACATCAAAGTAAACTATACAACATATGAAACAAACGAAGAGCTTTATAATATGCTCAAAAACAGTAATGTAAGCTACGACGTTATTATTCCGTCCGAATATATGATCAGCAAGCTCATCGAAGAAGATATGCTGCTTGAGCTCGATTACAACAATATTCCTAATAAGAATAACCTTATGGAGCGTTTCAAGAATCTTGCTTGCGACCCTGAAGGCAAATACACTGTATGTTACAGCTGGGGTGTAACAGGTCTTGTTTATGACAAAACTAAAGTTACAACAAAACCTACATCATGGGAAGCTCTTTGGGACGAATCCCTTTCGGGCGAAATTCTTATGTTCAATAACAGCCGTGATGCTATGGCTATTTCAATGCAGCTGTGCGGTATTAATCCTGCTGATTGCACAAAGGCTGATGTTGATAAAGCCGCTGAAAAGCTGGCTTTACAGAAACCGCTTCTCAAAAAATATGTTATGGATCAGGTATTTACAGAGATGGAAAACAGTCAGGCTGCTATTGCTCCATACTACGCAGGTGACATTATTACTATGATGGAAAATAATGAAGACCTTGACTACGCTATGCCTGTTGATGGTGCAAACCTTTTCTATGATGCAATGTGTATTCCTACTTGCAGTAAGAACAAGGAAAATGCTGAAAAGTTTATCAACTTTATGCAGTCACCTGAGATTGCAGCGGCAAACTTTGAGTATCTTTGCTATGCAACACCTAATCAGGTAGCATACGATGAAATCCTTGATGAAGAAGCTAAGAACAACGAGTTTATTTTCCCAAGTGATGATTATCTTGACAAATGCTATACTTTCTCAAATGTTTCTGATGATGTATACAGCTATATGCAGGAATCATTTGTTAAAATTCAGGCTGATTAATAAATAACACAACTACTCTTACTGCCGTGCAAAATGTGCGGCAGTTTGTTTTTTTGAAATAAAAAGAGTAATATCTTGACAATACATTTATATTCTGCTACAATATTCTCCAATATATTTTACGGAGGGTTATTATGTATACTGAAGACAATGACAGTATTTGTTATTGCTTTAAAACAATGTATCTCTTTCTGAAAAAAATTTTAAGTTAATTACACTACATAGTTATAACTTACGTAATACCAGTTTTTTAATAAGAAAGGATATTTAAATTGATAGGACAAATTATACTCCAGCTCATTCTGATTGCACTTAACGCTGTTTTTGCTTGTGCAGAA
Source organism: Ruminococcus sp. (assembly GCA_036309445.1). Lineage (GTDB taxonomy): Bacteria > Bacillota > Clostridia > Oscillospirales > Acutalibacteraceae > Ruminococcoides. Next base: position 15,489 of record JAXJTT010000141.1, read on the forward strand.
ATTGCTGTTTTATCTATGAATGACAACAAACTTACTAAACTTGCATCAGAAGGCAATAAAAAAGCACTGAAAATCAAAAAACTCACAAGTCAGCCTGCAAAATTCCTTGCTACAATTCAGGTTGCGATTACACTTTCCGGATTTATGGGAAGTGCTTTTGCAGCAGACAACTTCTCAGCAGTACTTGTTCAAGGACTTGTAAGCCTTGGTCTTAACATACCAATGGAAACACTTGAGACAATTTCGGTAGTTGCAATTACAATTCTGCTTTCATTTGTTACACTTGTTTTTGGTGAACTTGTTCCTAAGCGTCTTGCTATGAGAAAAGCTGAATCACTCGGACTTGCACTTGCAAGCCTTGTAAGCTTTATTTCAACTGCCTTTGCCCCTATTGTATGGCTTCTTACTGCATCTACAAATGGTATTCTCAGATTGTTTGGAATCGATCCTAACGCTGAAGAAAATGAAGTCAGCGAAGAAGATATCAGAATGATGGCATATGCAGGCAGAGAAAAGGGTGTAATTAAAGATTCTGCAAACGACATTATTCAAAATGTATTTGATTTTGATGATACAGCGGTTGGAGAAATTATGACTCATCGTACCGAAATGGATTTCCTTAATGCAGAGGAAACTGTTGACGAGTGGAAAAAAATTATTTTTGCCGGTTCTCACATCTTCTACCCTATCTGTCAGGACACATCAGATAATATTATTGCTATTCTTGATACCAGAAAATTTTTCAGGCTTGAAAATCAGGATAAGAAAAATGTTCTTGAAAAAGCAACTACAAAACCACTTTTCGTTTCTTCTCATATGAAGGCTGACGATATGTTCAGAAAGATGAAGAAAAAACAACAGTATTTTGCTGTTGTTGTAGACGAGTTTGGCGGTACCGATGGTATTGTTACCGTAAATGACCTTTTAGATGAACTTGTTGGCGATATTGAAAACGCTGATTCTGAAATTCTTCAATTAGAAAACGGAACATATGAAATAGAGTGCAGTGTTGAGGTAACTAAATTTGAAAAAACATTCAATGTTGATATCAATACTGATTCTATAACTATAAGCGGTTGGATTATAGAGCTTCTTGGAAAAGTACCTAAGAAAGATTTTGTATTCAACTATGAAAATCTTTCATTTACTGTTGCAGACAGAGACGAAAAGAAAGTAATAAAAGTTGTTGTAAAACAAAATGATATTGAAACTAACTCAGACAAATAAAAATACAGTATATACAAATTATATATAACCGAAAAATAAATACTTAAAACAAAAACTCCTTACAGATTTACTTGAAACCTGTAAGGAGTATTTTTGTACTAAAATTATTCAATTACCTTTATCCAGCCTTCAGGAGCTTCAATTCTGCCCATCTGAATACCTGTAAGTGTATCATAGAGTTTCTTAGTAACAGGACCCATTTCATCCATACCGCTTGGGAAACAAATCTCGTTACCGTGGTCATAAATTTTACCAACCGGTGAAATTACAGCAGCTGTACCACAAAGACCGCACTCAGCAAAATCTTTGATTTCATCAAAATAAACTTCTCTTTCCTCTACTTCGAGTCCGAGATAATCTTTTGCAACTATCATGAGTGAACGACGAGTAATTGAAGGAAGAATACTGTCTGACTTAGGAGTAACAACCTTACCATCCTTAGTGATAAAGAGGAAGTTTGCACCGCCTGTTTCCTCTACCTTTGTACGTGTTTTTGCATCAAGGTACATATTCTCAGCAAAACCTTCATTATGAGCTGTTACAATAGCATGAAGACTCATAGCATAGTTAAGACCTGCTTTGATATGACCTGTACCATTCGGAGCAGCTCTGTCAAAATCTGACACCTTAATTGTAATCGGCTTTGCACCGCCTTTAAAATAAGGTCCTACCGGAGTTGCAAAAATTCTGAACTGATATTCATCTGATGGCTTAACACCGATAACCGGACCAGAGCCAAACATATACGGACGCAAGTAAAGTGTAGCACCTGAGCCATATGGAGGTACAAAATCTTTATTAGCCTTTACTACCTCACAAACAGCCTCTACAAACTTATCTTTAGGGAATACAGGCATTTCAAGTCTCTTACAGCTGTCTTCCATTCTCTGAGCATTAAGGTCAGGACGGAATACAACAACTTTACCATCACAGGTTGTATAAGCTTTAAGACCTTCAAAGCAAGTCTGAGCATACTGCAATACACCTGCACACTCACTGATTGTTATATTAGCATCAGTGGTCATAACACCGTCATCCCACTTGCCCTCCTTATAATTTGAAACATATCTCTGTCCTGTCGGAATATAACCAAAGCCAAGATTTGACCAATCTATATTCTGCTTTTCCATCATTATTACTTCCTTTCGTTTCACAAAAATACATCCTCACCCACAAGGTGAGGCTTTATATTATGTAATTGTTAATTGTGTCATATTTCCTAATGTATATATTATACTCTTTTGCTTGATTTGTCAATAATCAGGAGGTAATTATAAACAGAATTACAAGTTTTTCATCATTTAAGATTACGATATTATCATTTAATCATAAGCATTTTTTTATATAAGAAATAAAAAATGTATTGTAAGTGATATAATTTTTTCGGATGGTGATAATATGGCCGAAATAATAAAAATTGTGCTTACAGGTGGCCCCTGTGCAGGAAAATCAACAGCATTAAGATTTTTAAAAAACAAGCTGGAAGAGCTTGGTATATCCGTACTTATCCTTGAAGAAACCGCTACAAAGCTATTATCTCAAGGAAAAACACCTGAAAAAATTGGTAATTATGAATTTCATAAGCTACTATTTCAAACACAGTTAAACGCAGAAAAGGAACTTGAAGCTATCGCTGAAAAAAATACAAACAAAACTATAATCATTTGTGACAGGGGACTTCTTGACAGCAGAGCATATGTAAGCGAAGATGAATTCAATAGATATTCTGCATTGTATAATCTTAATGAGGATCTGATAAGAAGCTCTTATGATGCAGTGTTTCATCTTATGTCTGCCGCAAACGGTGCTAAGGAATATTACACTCTCAAAAACAATACAGTCAGAAGTGAATCCATAGAAAAAGCAAAAGCTCTTGATAATGACATCCTAGCTCTTTGGGTTGGAACTCCGCATCTCAGAATTATTGATAATTACGATAATTTTCAAAATAAACTCAATGAGTTACTTAATGAAGTGTGTGGCTTTATCGGCACTCCTGAGCCGCTTGAAATTGAACGAAAGTTCCTTATTGAATATCCGGACCTGACACTTCTTAATAATATGAAATTGAGCCGTAAAACACCAATTACACAAGCGTATTTATCTACACCGAACGAAGGAAACTTCAGAGTAAGAAAACGTGGAATCGGCGAAAACGCAGTTTATATTAAAACCATAAAAATTAAAATAAATGATTTAAAAAGAATAGAAAAAGAGAGTTATATCACTGAAGCTGAATATAATAAATATCTTTCTGATAAAGAGAATATTGTCGGCATTATTTCAAAAGATAGATATTGTATTATAGAAAATAACACTTATTACGAATTAGACATATATCCTTTCTGGGGTGATAAAGCAACATTGGAAATAGAATTACTTTCCGAAAATCAAAACTACACTCTTCCCTCTTTTGTGAAACTTATCAGAGAAGTAAGTGAAGATCCGGAGTACAGAAACTTTGTTTTAGCACAAAAATACAACTTTATGCAAAAATAATTATTTTTATTATTATTCATACAGCAAAATCTGTTTTGTAATAATATTGTAACTATTTTTTTGAAAATAATTGTTGACAAATGGGTAATTCTATTATATAATACAAGAGCTGGCTTGAGGTAATCAAGTTAAGCGAAATGCGGCAATAGCTCAGCTGGATAGAGCAACTGCCTTCTAAGCAGTAGGTCAGGGGTTCGAGTCCCTTTTGCCGCACCATATGGTGGGATTAGCGTAGTTGGTTAACGCGCCAGTTTGTGGCACTGGAGACCACCGGTTCGAATCCGGTATCCCACCCCACTTGACTCATTAGCTCAGTTGGCAGAGCACTTGACTTTTAATCAAGGTGTCCGGAGTTCGAATCTCCGATGGATCACCATAAAGACTTGAACTTCGGTTCAGGTCTTTTTGTTTTTTTCCTTTATGGTAGTCAGATTGGTAGTCAAATTGGTAGTCAAATTATCGCTCAACAC
>JAXJTT010000142.1:0-47349 GCA_036309445.1 Ruminococcus sp.
ATACGGTATTTTCCCGTATATCAATTGCGTAGTTATCGGCGGAAATATCCGACACTCTTTCATTTTGAGTGCCGTCGGTATTCATGCGCCACAAAAACGACTTGCCGTTTTCCAAAAACAGGTAATAAAGCTTTCAAAAAGTGCAAGAGAACGAAGAAAAAATGGCTTGTTTGTTGCTGAAGGTCTAAGAATATGTATGGATGCAATGAAAAGTAATGCTGAGATAGTGACACTTTTTGTAACGGAAAAAGCTATTGAAAAGCATAAGGAAGAATTTGAAATTCTTGACAAATATGCCGGTAATACAATATGCGTACCTGATAATATTTTCCTTCTGATAAGTGATACTCAGACACCGCAGGGATTTCTTTCCGTTATAAAAACACTTGACAAAACAAACGAGTTTGGTACAATAAAACAGAATGGAAAATTTTTAGCTTTAGATAATGTGCAGGACCCGTCTAACCTTGGAACTATCCTGCGTTCGGCTGAAGCTTTTAATGTAAGCGGTGTTATTTTGTCTGATGATTGCTGCGATATTTACAGTCCTAAGGTAGTAAGGGGAAGTATGGGAGCAGTTTTCAGAATACCATTTATTATAAAAGAAACTATTACTCAGTTTATTAGCGAGAATCCTCAGATAACCACCTATGCAGCCGTTGTTGAGGATGCTGAGAAAAAAATAACTGAGATAGATTTCAAAACACCATGTGCTGTGATTGTAGGAAATGAAGGTAACGGGCTTAAGCGTGAAACTATTGAAAATTCTTCTCATAGAATTACAATTCCGATGGATGGTAAGGCTGAGTCGCTGAATGCCTCTGTTGCAGCCGCAATTTTAATCTGGGAAATGATGAAATGATTTCTGAAAATGCCGTATATTGGATTTGGATAACAAATTCACTTGGATATAACAATATAAAAGTAAAGCGTCTGTATGAACTTTACGATGATATCAAGCTCTTTTATTCAGGAGGAATGAAAGAGTGGAGATTTTGCGGCATTTTTACGGAAAATGAATTGAGGAAACTTGAAAAAGAAACTCTTGATAAAGCAACATCTGTTATAGAAAAATGCAATCAGCTTTCTTATTCTGTGATTTCAATTGACGATGAACAGTATCCGGAGTGTCTTATAAACATAGATGTTCCGCCTGCTGTTATATATGTAAGCGGTAATTTACCGGATATTGATAATCAGGTTACCCTTTCTGTAGTAGGCACACGCAGAGCCACACGTTATGGTGTTGATAATGCGTTCAGATTTGGCTATGCTCTTGCAAAGTGCGGTGCAATAATTGTCAGTGGCGGTGCTTTAGGTGTGGATTGTGCTTCCCACAGAGGGGCACTTTCAGCTAAAGGAATCACTGTTTGCGTACTTGGTTGCGGCATTAATTACAAATATCTTCCTGAAAACGAAGGTATGAGGAAGGCAATAGCTTTAACAGGTGCGGTTATTTCAGAATATCCGCCTGACGAACCACCTATGAAATATAATTTCCCTGCAAGAAACAGGATTATTTCTGCTTTGTCAGATGGTGTAATTGTAATGGAAGCAGGTCGTAAAAGCGGCTCACTTATCACGGCAAATATTGCCATTGAGCAAGGTAAAGAAGTTTTTGCGTTACTTGGAAATAATAATCCGCAGAACGAAGGTTCAAATTCTCTTGTTAAAGCAGGTTGTGCACATCCCGTGACAGATTTTATGGATGTGCTTAATGAGTTTAACAAAAACAGAGGTATAAAATTCGATAACATTGAAATTGATTTCGATAATATACCTTTTTCCGAGTTTTCTGCTGTGCCTGTAAAAGGTGCAAAAGAAAGTTCATCAAAAAATAAAACAAAAACTTCTGATAATAATAAAAAATCAGAACATAAGATTAATAATGAAAAAGTAAAAATTACAGAAGAGTATCTGGAAAATCTTAATTTGTCAGATACTGCAATCAGAGTTTATAAAACAATGAGCTCTGAGCCTCTTCATATAGATGTTATTTCAAAACGTCTTGATATGCCTGTATTCAAGGTGCTTACTATTATGTCGCAACTTGAAATCAAAGGGTTAATTACACCCTTGAGTGGAAGACGTTATGTACAAAAATAAACGGAGGTCTGAAATGTCAGATTTAGTTATCGTTGAGTCGCCTGCCAAGGCTAAAACAATTAAAAAATATCTTGGTTCCAACTACGAAGTGGTTGCTTCAATGGGACATGTAAGAGATTTGCCGCCAAAGCGACTCAGTGTAGATATAAAGAAAAAATTTGCTCCAAAATATGAAATTATCAAGGGCAAAGAAAAACTTGTTGATGATCTTAAAAAGCTTGCTGAAAAAAGCGATAAAGTTTATCTCGCAACTGACCCGGATAGAGAGGGAGAGGCAATCTCCTGGCATCTTGCTTATATTCTCGGGCTGTCTCTTGATGATTATAACAGAGTTGAGTTTAACGAAATTACCAAAAACGGTGTAACCAACGGAATGGCAAATCCCAGAAGTATAAATCAGGATCTTGTAAATGCACAGCAGGCAAGAAGAGTCCTTGACAGACTTGTGGGTTATAAACTCAGTCCGTTTATTTCACAAAAAATCCGCAGAGGTCTTTCAGCAGGACGAGTGCAGTCAGTTGCAGTGCGAATTATTGTTGACAGGGAAGAAGAAATCAGAAAATTTAATCCTGAGGAATACTGGACTATAGATGCAAAGTTTATTCCAAAGGGAAGCAGAAAATCTTTTTCCGCTACTTTACATTCTGACGCAAATGGTAAAGTAAAGATAGAAAATCAGCAGCAGGCTGATAAAATAGAAAGCGATCTTCAGGACGCTGAATACGTAATCACAAGTGTAAAGAATGGTACAAGAAGAAAATCTCCTGCACCACCATTTATTACTTCTACATTACAGCAGGAAGCTTCAAGAAAGCTTGGTTTCCAGTCAAAAAGAACAATGAAAGTTGCACAGGAGCTTTACGAAGGTATCGAAATTGATACTCTTGGTGCAACAGGTCTTATAACTTATATGAGAACTGACTCATTAAGAATTTCTGATGTAGCAAAGGCTGAGGCGGCTGAGTATATTTTAAGCACTTACGGCGAAGATTATCTTCCTAAGAAGCCGAGAGAATTTAAGTCAAGAAATAACGCTCAGGACGGTCACGAAGCAATCAGACCATCAATGCCGGGTCTTACACCTGACAGAGTTAAGGATAGTCTTACATCAGATCAGTTTAAGCTTTATACACTCATCTGGAACAGATTTATGGCTTCTCAGATGGCTGACTGTATTCAAAAAACTACTCAGGCTGATATTGAAGCTAACGGCTACACATTTAAGGCTTCAGGATATTATGTGGGCTTCGATGGTTTCACAACTCTTTATGTAGAGGGTAAGGACGTTGAGGAAGAAAAGTCAACTCAGCTTCCGCCACTTGAAAAAGATATGCCGGTAAAATGTAAAGAGCTCAAGAAAAATCAGCACTTCACACAGCCTCCTGCAAGATATACCGAAGCATCTCTTATTAAGGCTTTGGAAGAATATGGTATCGGCAGACCATCAACCTATGCGGCTACAATCTCAACCATAACAAGCAGAGAGTATGTACGCAGAGAAGCAAAAACGTTGTTCCCGACTGAACTCGGAGAAGTTTCTACAACTCTTATGAGAGAGCGTTTCCCGAAAATTGTAAATGTAAAGTTTACAGCTCAGATGGAAGAAAATCTTGACGAGGTAGAGAAGGGTCAGGAAGAGTGGGTACAGGTACTCGATAACTTCTATGGCGATTTTGATAAGACTCTCAAAAAGGCAAAAGAAGATATGGAGGGTGTGAAACTCCAGCTGAAGGAAGATGTAACTGATTTTATCTGTGAAAACTGCGGCAGAAATATGGTTGTCAAGGTTGGCAGATTCGGTAAGTTTATCGCTTGTCCGGGTTATCCTGAGTGCAAAACCGTAAAGAAATTTGTTGAAAAGACAGGTGTTGCTTGTCCTAAGTGCGGTGGCGACGTTATCATAAAGCGTACAAAATCAAAGCGAATTTTCTACGGTTGCTCAAATTACCCTGAATGTGATTTTGTAAGCTGGAATGAGCCGTCAAATGAAAAGTGTCCGCAGTGCGGAGATATACTCTTTAAGAAGAAAGGTAAAAAGCCCGTTCTTTTCTGTTCGCACGAAGGTTGCGGTTATCAGAAAACAATGAGTGAAGATGATAAATAATGCATATAAATGTTATCGGAGCAGGACTCGCAGGCTGTGAAGCTGCAATGCAGATTGCCAAAAGAGGAATAAAAGTACACCTGTACGAAATGAAGCCTCATAAAAAATCTCCTGCTCATCACAGTGATTTGTTTGGTGAGCTTGTTTGCTCAAATTCTCTTAAGGCGGCACGCACAGAAAGTGCGGCGGGTCTCTTAAAAGAGGAGATGAGAAGACTTGATTCTTTTCTTATGAAATGTGCAGACAAGTGCAAAGTGCCTGCAGGTGGTGCACTTGCAGTTGACAGAGATATTTTTTCTCAGCTTGTCACAGACGGAATAAAAGAAAATGAAAATATAGAAATATTTGAAGAAGAAATTACTCAGATTCCTGATGATGCTATAACTGTAATTGCAACAGGACCCCTTACAGCTGATACTCTTGCTCAGTCTATTGCTGAGAAATTTGGCGGTTCATTATCATTTTTTGATGCGGCAGCACCTATTGTAAGTGCTGAAAGTGTAGATATGGAATATGCTTTTTATGCATCAAGATATGATAAGGGCGACGGTGATGACTATATCAACTGTCCTATGGATAAAGCTGAATATGAGACTTTCTACAATGCACTTGTTTCGGCAGAGAGAGCACCACTGCACGATTTTGATGTTAATAATCCAAAAGTGTACGAGGGCTGTATGCCGGTTGAAGTAATGGCTCAGCGTGGTGAAAACACTTTGCGTTTTGGTCCGATGAAGCCTGTAGGTCTGGTTAATCCCAAAACAGGTCACAGACCATGGGCTGTTTTACAGCTCAGAAAAGAAAATTCACAAGGTACAATGTATAACCTTGTAGGATTTCAGACTAATCTGAAATTTCCTGAGCAGAAGCGTGTGTTTTCGCTTATTCCAGCCCTTCATAAGGCTGAATTTTACAGATATGGAGTTATGCACAGAAATACATTTTTGAATTCTCCTAAAATTCTCAATAAAGATTTTTCTGTAAAAGAAAATTCGAAACTGTTTTTTGCCGGTCAGATAACAGGTGTTGAGGGTTATATGGAGTCTGCTTCATCAGGTATTATGGCAGGCATAAATGCAGTCAGAAGACTTAAAGGTGAAGAACCTTTGGTGTTGCCTGTTGACACTATGATTGGTGCTCTTGCAAACTATATTTCTGATGAAACAGTGGAAAAATTCCAGCCTATGGGTGCAAACTTCGGAGTGCTTCCTACTCTTGATAATCCTCCGAGAGATAAGAGGGAAAGAGGAGCAAAATATTCCGAAAGAGCTTTGCTCAGTCTGGAAAAATATATGAATGAACAATCCGTAGAGGTATAACAAATGAAAATAATTGTAGATGCGTTTGGCGGAGATAATGCACCTCTTGAAATTATCAAGGGTTGCGTTGACGCAGTAAATGAATTTGATGATTTAAGCATAATCCTTACAGGTGACGAAGCTATTATCAAAAGGGTTATGAGTGAAAACAATCTTTCTGACAACAGAATAGAAATATACCATTGTACAGAAGTTATCACAATGGAAGATCCGGCAGATGCAGTTTTGAAAACAAAAAAAGACAGCTCAATGGCAGTAGGTTTCAAGCTTTTAAATGAAGAAGCAGGTGATGCTTTTGTTTCTGCTGGTAACAGCGGTGCACTTTGTGTGGGTGCAACCTTAGCAGTAAAGAGAATCAAGGGTATCAAAAGACCTGCATTTTCTCCTGTCCTGCCTTCCGATAACGGCTGTTTTATTGTTATGGATGCAGGTGCAAATGTTGATTGCCGCCCTGAAATGCTCTATCAGTTTGCAGTTATGGGTTCAATATATATGAATAAAGTTATGAAGGTTGAAAATCCTCGTATCGGTCTTCTCAATGTCGGCTCAGAAGAAGGCAAGGGTACAGAACTTTACAAAACTACATACAATATGCTCAAAGAAAGCAATCTTAATTTTATCGGTAATATTGAGGGCAGAGACGTTCCAGAAGGAAAATGTGATGTCGTTGTATGCGACGGTTTTGCAGGAAATGTTTTCATCAAAACTTACGAAGGTGTTGCTCTTCTTATAATGGATAAAATCAAATCAATATTTACCTCAAGCTTAAAAAACAAGCTTGCAGCAGGTCTTGTTCTGAGCGATATAAATAAATTGAAGAAAGAGCTTGACTATAATGAGTACGGCGGTGCGGCTATCATAGGTGCATCAAGACCTGTATTCAAGGCTCACGGCAGCTCAAAAGCAAGAACAATCAAGAGTGCAATCAGAATTTGCAGAGATTATGTTTCAGCTGATGCCATAAGCGAAATTTCTAAGGCGATACAGGAAAAGAGTGTGTGATATGCAGGAATTACAAAATAAAATAGGCTATAATTTTACAAATTTAAACTTATTGGAAGAAGCACTCACTCATTCTTCGTTTGCTAATGAGCATAAAGCTAAACATATAAAATATAACGAAAGACTCGAGTTCTTAGGTGATGCAGTTCTTTCAATTGTAGTATCTGACTATATTTTTAAGAATTGCCCTGAATTACCTGAGGGAGAGCTTACTAAGCTTCGTGCTTCACTTGTTTGCGAGAGAAGTCTTTTTGAATTTGCAAAACAGATTCAGCTTGGTAAGTACCTTATCCTGAGCAAAGGTGAACGTCACAATGGCGGTGCAGAAAGACCTTCAATTCTATCTGATGCTTTTGAAGCGTTGATTGCCGCAATTTATATTGATGGCGGTATGAAGGCTGCATCAAAACATATTCTTAATTTTATCGTGCCTGCTATAAAAAAATCAAAAAAGAAGCCGGTAAATGATTATAAGACAACATTACAGGAGATAATCCAGAAAAATCCTGGTGAGTTACTTGAGTATGTTCTTGTGGCTGAGTCAGGCCCTGACCATGACAAGCACTTTGTTTCAGAAGTTCACCTCAACAGTAATGTTATAGGCAGAGGCGGCGGAAGAAGCAAAAAAGAAGCTGAACAGCAGGCAGCACGTGAAGCATTGGAGCTGATGGGTTATTAAACATTCAAACGTAGCTCTTTTTATTCCGCATAACGGATGTCCGCATAAATGTACCTTTTGTAATCAGAAAAACATTGTGGGACAAGCTTATCAGCCGACAGCAGTTGATGTCCAAAAAACACTCGAACAAGCTGTTGCTGATTTAGGAGAGAGAACACAAAATGCTGAAATTGCCTTTTTCGGAGGCAGTTTCACAGCAATTGACAGGGCTTATATGACAGAGCTTCTTGATGCCACAAAGGATTTTATACATAAATTCAAGGGCATCAGGCTTTCTACCAGACCTGATTGTATCGATAATGAAATTTTAGAAATTCTGAAATCGTACAATGTTACATCCATTGAGCTTGGTGCCCAGTCTATGGATGAACAAGTGTTAGAGCTTAATGAGAGAGGTCATACCGCAACAGATGTAATAAATGCATCAGAGCTTATCAGAGAATATGGCTTTTCTCTTGGCTTGCAGATGATGACAGGTTTATATGGTTCTGATTTTTATAAAGATATTTATACAGCTGATGAATTTATAAAACTCAGACCCGACACTGTAAGAATTTATCCGACTGTAATTATGAAAGATACAAAACTGGCAGAGTTTTATCTTGCAGGTAAATTCAATCCCTATTCTCTTGAGGACTCAGTAGATTTATGTTCAGAACTGCTTGTGAAATTTGAAAAAGAAAATATAGCAGTCATAAGACTTGGTTTGCATTATTCAGAAAGTTTGATTGATAACAGTTACGGAAATAATTACCACCCTGCATTTAAAGAATTATGTGAAAACAAGATATTTTTTGATAAAACTTTATCTGAGCTGAAAAAATATCTTGATAAGGAAAAGAAAGATTTTATTGTTTTTATAAATTCAAAATCTCTTTCAAAATTCATCGGACAAAAAAAGAGTAATATAGAGATGCTTGAAAATCTCGGTTATCATATTACAACAGAGATTGACAACAATTTAAATAAATACGAAATTAAACTAAAATAGAGGGTTACAGATGCGATTAAAATCACTTGAAATTCAAGGTTTCAAAACATTCCCCGACAAAACTAAATTAACTTTTGAACAGGGTATTACCGCAGTTGTAGGCCCTAACGGCTCAGGAAAGAGTAATATCAGTGATGCCATAAGATGGGTATTGGGTGAGCAAGCTCCGAAAAGTCTTAGATGCTCCAAAATGGAAGATGTTGTCTTCAACGGAACAGACAAGAGAAAGCGTCAGGGATATGCTGAGGTTACTCTCAATATCGAAAATAAAGACAGAGTCCTTGCATATAACGGTGACGAGGTTTCAATTACTCGTCGTTTTTACAGAAGCGGTGACAGTGAATATCTCATTAACAAAGCTGCTGTAAGATTAAAAGATATAAATGAGCTGTTTATGGATACAGGTCTTGGTCGTGACGGATATTCAATGATTGGTCAGGGTAAAATTGACAGCATTGTTTCATCTAAAGGCGAAGACAGAAGAGAGATTTTTGAAGAAGCCGCAGGTATTTCAAGATATCGTTACAGAAAAACTGATGCTGAAAGAAAACTGAAAAGTGCAGAAGAAAATCTGTTAAGACTCAGAGATATCGTGACTGAGCTTGAAGACAGAGTAGGACCATTAAAGAAACAGTCCGAAAAAGCACAGCAGTTTCTTGAATATTCAGAAGAAAAAAGAGGACTTGAGATTGCTTTGTGGTTATTGACTCTTGATAAAAGTCAGGACTCAATAAAAACTCAGGATGAAAAGATTGTTGTTGCACGTTCTCAGTATGAAGATGCTGAAAAAACTCTTGAAAACATAAGAGAAGAAAGCGAAAAAATATACTTGAAGAACGCAGAGTTTGCTACAAAATCCGAAGAAATCAGAAATAATATCACTGAGGTTTCAGGACAAATTGCAGAAAAGCGAGCCGCTGTATCTGTTGCACAGAATGATATAGTTCATATAAATGAAAATATAAAAAGAATTGAAGATGATATTGCTCAGACAGAACAAAATTTTGAGCTTATATCAGAACAAATTTCGTTTAAGAAAAAAGAAATTGCAAAGCTTGATTCAGCTATTATCGAAAAGCAAAGAGAGTATACATCTCTTTCAGAAAAGCTTAATGTAATCAATCTCGATACAGGCAAAAGCGGTGATGAATTACAGCAGCTTACTTCTGAGCTTTCAATACTTACCGCAAAATCAGCTGATGCAAGAGTAATTGATATGACAGCTGAAGGCTCGATAAATTCCCTTAAGGAAAGAATCGATGCTATAAATTTCACTAAAATCGAAAAAGAAAAAAGTATTGGCAATCTTTCAGAAATGAAAGTTGATTATGAAAATAAAATATCAAAGTTAAATTCTGATATTGTGTCGCTTTCAAATTCAATTCAGGGTCTTGAGTTGAAGCTTGGTTCAAAGGTGAGAAAAAGAGAAGAACTCAAAAACGAAAGTGACAAACTCTTACTTGACGTAAGAGAACATATAAGAAAAATAAACTTCCTTGAAAACTTGGAGCGAAACCTTGAAGGCTTTTCAAAAAGTGTAAAGGTAGTTGTAAATGCCGCTAACAGTGGCAGACTTAAGGGCGTATTCGGTCCTGTTTCAAGAGTTATTTCTGTTCCGTCAAAATATGGTGTTGCAATAGAAACAGCACTCGGTGCGGCTATGCAGAATATTGTTGTGGATACTGATAACGACGCTAAAAACGCTATTTCATTTTTGAAAAGTACCGACGGCGGCAGAGCTACATTTTTACCGCTGAATACAATCAAGTCAAGAGATTTAAACGAAAACGGACTTGATGATAATTACGGTTTTATCGGAGTAGCGGCAGATTTGTGCAGTTGTGAGGATAAATTCAGGAATATTTTATACTCTCTTTTAGGCAGAATTGTTATTGCAGAAGATTTAAACAGTGCTAATGCAATAGCTAAAAGATATTCTTACAGATTTAAAATCGTAACTCTTGACGGTCAGGTTATCAATGCAGGCGGTTCATTCACAGGTGGTTCACAAAATAAAAACAGCGGACTTCTCAGCAGAACATCTGAGATAGAAGCTTTAAAAGAACAGACAAAAACACTTGAATTAAAATCAAGTGAATCAAAGAAGCTTTGTGAGCAGATTGTGCAGGAATGTGCTTCTCTTGAAGCAGAGATACTTGGTACAAGAGCAGATGTTTCAAATAAAAAACAGGAACTTGCACGTTTTGAAGCTGAGTTAAGAGCTTGTAGCAACGAGCTTTCAAATTCAATTCTTGCTCTTGAAATTTCGGAAAAAGAATTAAATGATTGTTCCGAAAAAATAGAAATACTTAATAATGACAGAAAAAATGCATCCGACCAGATTGCAAAGCTTAATTTCAAAATATCCGAAGCAGAAGAAAAGGTAAATAATATTACAGGAAGCAGAGCAAAGCTCATTGAGCAACGTGAAGAGATTGCATCAATGCTTCAATCTGTAAGATTTGAAATCGTCAATGCACAAAAGGATATTGATGTACTCAATTCAGAGATTTTGTTTGCAGAAAGTTCTTCAAGCAACAATAAAGAACGCAAAAACCAGCTTTTATCTCAGATTGAAGAGTACAGAAATAAATCGGAAGAAATTTCTACACTTATTTCAAATCTTACTCAGGAAGCAGAAAAGCTGGAATCTGAAATTAAAAATCTTACTGCATTCAATGAAAAAATCAGTAAAGAAAAGGATGCCCTTGAAAAGAGAAGTGTTGAGCTCAGGCAGTTTGAACGTGATAAAACAAGCGAGAGAGAAATCTCAGGCAGAGAGCTTTCAAGACTTGAAGAGCAAAAAATAAACTTGCAGAAGCAATACGATGATATAATTGCAAAGCTATGGGAAGAATATGAACTTACAAAACGTGAGGCAGAAGAAATTGCCATTGAAATCCCTGATGCTGTTGCGGCTAAAAAACGTCTTAATGAACTCAAGCAGAAAATCAAGAGCCTTGGTAATGTAAATGTATCAGCTATTGAAGAGTACAAGGAAGTATCCGAGCGTTATGAATTTATGAGTGCTCAGGTTGAAGATGTAGAAAAATCCAAAAAGGAAATTGAACGTCTTATAAACGACCTTACAAAGCAGATGAAAGAAGTATTTGTTACAAGCTTTGATGAAATCAATAAAAATTTCACATTCACCTTTAAAGAACTTTTTGGTGGCGGCACAGCTTCACTTTCACTTGCTGATCCTGAGGATATCCTCAACAGTGGTATTGATATTCTTGTGCATCCTCCGGGAAAAATAGTTGTTCACCTTGATGCTCTTTCCGGTGGTGAAAAGGCACTTGTTGCAATTGCCTTATATTTTGCTATAATGAAAGTAAGACCGGCACCATTCTGCGTAATGGATGAGATTGAGGCGGCACTTGATGATATCAATGTTGACCGTTTTGCAAACTATATGAGAAACCTTACTCACAGCACACAGTTTATTTGTATCACCCACAGACGTGGTACAATGGAAGAAGCAGATGTTCTTTACGGTGTTACAATGCAGGATGAGGGTGTTTCAAAGTTGCTGGCTTTACATTCAACTGAAATGGCAGAGAAGCTTGGAATCAAAGCTAAGTAAAAGGAGATAATTATGGGATTTTTCAGTAAAATTAAAGAGGGTTTGAAGAAAACCAGAGATAAGGTTGTTGGTCAGATTGACTCAATGCTCAAATCCTTTACAAAAATAGATGAAGACCTTTTTGAAGAACTTGAAGAATTACTTGTTATGGGTGATGTCGGTGTTCCGACAGCTCAGAAAATTTGTACTGAATTAAGAGCAAGAGTAAAAAAAGAGGGTATTACCGACCCGTCTAAAATCCATAACTTACTTGAAGAAATCGTTGCCGAAATGCTTAGTGGTGATGAAGAACTCGAGCTTTCAAGCACACCTGCAATTATACTTGTAATAGGTGTCAACGGAGTAGGAAAGACTACTACTATCGGCAAGCTTGCAAATAGCCTGAGTAAGCAGGGCAAAAAAGTTTTACTTGCAGCAGGTGATACTTTCCGTGCGGCAGCTATTGAACAGCTCGAAATCTGGGCTGAGAGAAGTAAGTGCGAAATTATCAAGCAGAACGAGGGCAGTGACCCTGCGGCTGTTATATATGACGCAATTTCTGCCGCCAAAGCAAGAGGTGCAGATGTAATTATTTGTGATACTGCAGGCAGACTTCACAACAAAAAACATCTTATGGATGAGCTTGCAAAAATCAATAGGATTATTGACAGAGAGCTTCCTGATGCTTCAAAAGAAAAACTTCTTGTGCTTGATGCAACAACAGGACAGAACGCTGTTAATCAGGCTGAGCAGTTCAGAGAAGCAACAGGTATCACAGGTATTGTTCTTACAAAGCTTGACGGCACAGCAAAAGGCGGCGTAGTTCTTGCAATTAAGGAAGGCCTCGGTATTCCTGTCAAGTATATCGGTGTAGGCGAGCAGATAGATGACTTACAGCCATTTAATGCAGCTGATTTCTCAAAAGCATTATTTACTCCTGTTAAGGAATAATTACGGGTGAAATCATATGAAGTTTATAATTGCTACAAACAATGCAAAAAAGCTCAAAGAGCTTGAAAGAATTTTAAAACCACTCGGAATTGATGCAATTACTGCAAAAGAAGCTGGTGTAAATCTTTCTGATGTTGAAGAAACAGGAAAGACTTTTGCAGAAAACGCCTATATAAAAGCTTATGCGGCATTTAAAGCATCGGGCTTGCCTGCTATCGCAGATGACTCAGGCTTGTCAGTAGTTGCACTTGATGGCAGACCTGGTGTGTATTCAGCAAGATATTGCGGCGAAGGTGCAACAGACGAGGATAAGTATAATAAAATTCTCGAAGAAATGACAGATGTACCTGATGCAGACAGAGGAGCATTTTTCTCCTGTGCAATTTGTTGTGTAATGTCTGAGGATAAAAAAATTGAGGTCGAGGGCAGATGCAACGGTACTATTGCATACAAGCCTTTTGGTAACGGTGGTTTTGGCTACGACCCGATTTTTATGTACGGAGACAAGAGCTTTGCTGAGATTAATGCTGAGGAAAAAGATGCAATCAGTCACAGAGGAATAGCTCTGAGAAAACTTCAGGAAGAAATTAAGAAAAATATTTAATATACAGAAAGGAGCAGTAATATGCTCACAAGTAAACAACGTGCGTATCTCCGTGGCCTCGCAAATACAATAGATACGATTCTTATTGTCGGTAAGAGTGAAATCGGAGATAATATAATTAAGCAGGCAGATGATGCTCTCAGAGCAAGAGAGATTATCAAAGGCAAGGTGCTTGAAAACAGCGGTTATTCTTCACGTGAAGCTGCTGAGTTGATAGCAGAAAAATGTAATGCCGATGTAGTTCAGGTTATCGGTTCAAAATTTATTCTTTACAGAATGAACGAGGACGAGCCTGTTATTGTATTGCCAAAGGCTAAAAAGAAATGAGAAGAATAGGCGTATTCGGCGGAACTTTTAACCCGATTCATAATGGTCATATTCAGATGATAGAGGCTTGCAGAAATTTTGCAGGGCTTGATAAGGTAATTGTTATACCTTCTTACACACCTCCTCATAAGCAGTGCGATATGCTTGCAAATGAAAATCAGAGACTTGAAATGTGCAAAATTGCATGCAGAAATCTTGAATTTGCTGAAATTTCTGATATAGAAATAAAACGAGGCGGTACAAGCTATACTTTTGAAACCTTGCAGTCTTTAAAAAAGATTTATCCCGATGATGAAATTTGCTTCATTATGGGTGCTGATATGTTTTTGTCGCTTGAAAAGTGGAAAAATCCGGAAATTATTTTTGAGCTTGCAACTATAATTGCTGTTCCGAGAAATTCAGATGATAAAGATGACCTTATAAAGCATTATGATGATGTTTTGCAGAATTTGGGTGCAAAGGCTGAAATTTTAAATGATACCGTCCTGACTGTTTCCTCTACATTTATCAGAGATAACATATCGGATATTGAAAAAATAAAAAATCTTATTGATGATAAGGTGTATGAATATATCATAAATAACAAATTATACAGGGTGTGAGATTGTGAATATAGATTCCTATAAAAAAATTATCAAGTCGAGAATGAGTGAATACAGATATAAGCACAGTGTAAACGTAGCAAAAGAGGCTGTCCGACTTGCTAAAAAGTACGGAGCTGATGAAGAAAAAGCAGCTATTGCAGGAATACTTCACGATATAACAAAAGAAAACACCAAAGAAGAACAGTTGCAAATTATGTCAGACGGTGGTATAATTTTAGATAGTGTTCAGAAAATTTCATCAAAATTATGGCATGGTATCAGCGGCAGCGTATATATCAGGGACAACCTAGGTATAACAGACGAAGATATTTTAAACGCCGTAAAGTATCATACAACAGGACACGCAGGAATGTCTGTACTCGAAAAAGTAATTTTTGTAGCTGATTTTACGTCGGAAGAAAGAGATTATTCAGGTATCCGTACAATCAGAAAAAAGGCTGATAAAAGCCTTGAAGAAGCAATGCTTTATGGATTACAGTTTACGTTAAAGGATTTATCAAAGCGTGCTTTGATAATACACCCTGATGCCCTTGCTTGCTATAATGAAATTGTAATATCTAAATCAGAGAAAGGAAAATAAATATGACTTCTTACGAACAGTCAATTATGACCGCACAAGCTTTAAGCAATAAAAAAGGTCTTGATATAAAAGTTATTGAAATCGCAGATGTATCTGTTCTTGCGGATTATATGGTAATTGCAACAGGTACAAGTACAACCCACGTAAAGGCACTTGCAGATGAGGTTGAATATCAGCTTGACAAAGCAGGTGTTTCTGTAAGTCACATCGAGGGTTATCGTTCAAACACATGGATTTTACTTGACTATATTGATGTTATAGTTCACGTATTTTCTGATGAAGCAAGAGATTTTTATGACCTTGACAGACTCTGGCAGGATGGCAAGGAAATTGATATTTCTGAAATTGTTGATTAATGATTTTGTAAAATATATTTTGAGGAGGACTCAATTTGAAATATAATCATAAGCCTGTCGAAAGTAAATGGCAGAAAATCTGGGAAGAAAAAGGCGTATTCCACGCAGAAGATAATTCTACAAAAGAAAAATTCTATGCTCTTATAGAGTTTCCTTATCCATCAGGACAGGGACTTCACGTAGGTCATCCAAGACCATATACAGCTCTTGATACAGTAGCAAGAAAACGCAGATTACAGGGCTATAATGTTCTTTATCCAATCGGTTGGGACGCATTTGGTCTTCCTACTGAAAACTATGCAATCAAAAACCACATTCACCCTGAAATTGTAACTAAGCAGAATATTGACAGATTTAAGAAGCAGATTCAGTCACTCGGTATTTCTTTTGACTGGAGCCGTGAAATTAATACAACTGACCCTGATTATTACAAGTGGACTCAGTGGATTTTCATTCAGCTTTTCAAAAAAGGTCTTGCTTACAAAAAGGAAATGAATGTAAACTGGTGTACTTCCTGTAAGTGCGTACTTGCAAACGAAGAAGTAGTAAATGGAGTTTGTGAAAGATGCGGCAGTGAGGTTGTTCACAAAGTTAAGTCACAGTGGATGCTCAAGATTACAGAGTATGCTGACAGACTCATTAACGACCTTGATCTCGTTGATTATCCTGACAGAGTAAAGGCTCAGCAGAAAAACTGGATTGGCAGAAGCACAGGTGCTGAAGTTGACTTCACAGCTACTACAGGCGATACACTCACTATCTACACAACAAGAGCAGATACTCTCTACGGTGCTACATATATGGTAATTTCACCTGAGCATCCTCTTATCGAAAAGTGGGCTGACAAGCTTGCTAATATTGATGAAATCAGAGAATATCAGGCTGCTGCGGCACGTAAATCTGATTTTGAGAGAACAGAGGTAGCTAAAGACAAGACAGGTGTAAAGCTTGACGGTGTTAAGGCAATTAACCCTGTAAACAACAAAGAAATTCCAATCTTTATTTCAGATTATGTACTTGTTTCATATGGTACAGGTGCAATTATGGCTGTTCCTGCTCACGATACACGTGACTGGGAGTTTGCTAAGAAGTTTGATCTTCCTATCATTGAAGTTGTTAAGGGCGGTAATGTTGAGGAAGAAGCATTTACAGATTGTGCAACAGGCTTTATGGTAAACTCAGGTATGCTTGACGGACTTACTGTAGATGAGGCTAAGAAAAAGATTATCGAGTGGCTTGAGTCTGAGGGCAAAGGTCACGCTAAGGTTAATTATAAACTCAGAGACTGGGTATTCTCACGTCAGCGTTATTGGGGTGAGCCTATTCCGATTGTTCATTGTGAAAAGTGTGGCTTTGTACCGCTTGACGAAAGTGAGCTTCCTTTAAAGCTTCCTATGGTTGAGTCATATGAGCCAACAGATAATGGTGAGTCACCACTTGCCAAGATGACAGACTGGGTAGAAACAACTTGCCCATGCTGTGGCGGCAAGGCACATCGTGAAACAGACACAATGCCACAGTGGGCTGGTTCATCATGGTACTTCCTCAGATATATGGACCCACATAATGACAAAGAGCTTGCTTCAAAAGAAGCACTCAATTACTGGGCTCCTGTTGATTGGTATAATGGTGGTATGGAGCATACAACTCTCCACCTCCTCTACAGCCGTTTCTGGCATAAGTTCCTCTATGATATCGGTGTAGTTCCAAGTCCTGAGCCATATTCAAAGAGAACATCACACGGTATGATTCTCGGTGAGAATGGCGAAAAGATGAGTAAGTCAAGAGGCAACGTAGTAAATCCTGATGAAATTGTTGATGAGTATGGTGCAGATACACTCCGTCTTTATGAAATGTTCATCGGTGACTTTGAAAAGGCTGCTCCATGGAGTCAGTCAAGCATCAAGGGTTGCCGCAGACTTGTTGAGCGTTTCTTCAATTTACAGACAATTCTCACTGATGATACAACAATCAGACCTGAAATTGAGAGTGCTTTCCATAAGACAATCAAGAAGGTTGGCGAAGATATTGAAAATATCAAGTTCAACACAGCTATTGCTTCACTTATGGCACTCATTAACGATATTTATGCAACAGGCTCAGTTACAAAGGAAGAACTCAGAATTTTTGCAATTCTCCTCAATCCTTTTGCTCCTCACGTTACAGAGGAAGTATTTGAGGCGTCAAAGCTTGCAGATGGTATCATCGCAGAACAGAAATGGCCTGAGTATGACGAAAGCAAGTGCACAGATGAAACTGTTGAAATCGTTGTGCAGGTAAATGGTAAGATTAAGACAAAGCTTAACATTCCACTCGAAGCAGACAAGGATACAGTTCTTGGAATGGCTAAAGCTGATGACAATGTAGCTAAAGCTACAGAGAATATGACAGTTGTTAAGGAAATTTATGTTCCTAATAAACTTGTTAATATTGTTGTTAAGCCATAAAATTTTATTTTGTTTTAATTATCGCTAAAATTCTACACTAATTCTATTGACAACGCTCTTTTGGTGTTGTATAATGAGTAACGCAATGTTTGCAAATTACCCATGCCAAATGGCAGATGGGAGGGAAGATAGATGGCAGAAATCAGACTTAAGGATAATGAAACTCTTGAAAGTGCTTTAAGAAGATTCAAGAAGCAGTGTGCCAGAGCTGGCGTTATTGCTGAGGTACGCAAGAGAGAGGCTTACGAAAAGCCTTCTGTAAAGCGTAAGAAGAAGTCCGAGGCAGCTCGTAAACGCAAATACAGGTAATCAAATCAGCGGACAGGCTTACTGTCCGCTTTTTGTCATTTTATAAAGAAATTTGGTGTTTGATATGAAAAAAATTCTTGTGTTGTTAGGACCAAATCTGAATATGGTTGGTGTAAGAGAAAAGGGAATATATGGCGAAGAAACTGCCTCGAGTATTTCTGAGCAGATTCTTGCAAATGCTAAATCAGCAGGATATGAAGCTGAAATTTACCAGTCAAACCACGAGGGCGATTTAATTGATAAAATACACGCAGCAAAAGGTAATTTTGATGGTGTAATTATAAACGCTGGTGCTTTGACTCATTACAGCTATGCTCTCCGTGATGCAATTGCTTGTGTTAAGCTTCCTTTTGTTGAGGTTCATATGTCAAACATTCACGCACGTGAGGAATTCAGGCACATTTCTGTGATTGCTCCTGTTTGTGCAGGTCAGATTGCAGGTTTTGGTAAAAATAGCTACTTCCTTGCCATATCAGCTTTAAAGGATTTGATGTAATGTCTTTAGTTATTCAGAACAGAATTAATAAACTCAGAAAAGCTATATCAGATTCACACAGTGCAATTCTTATAACAGATGAAATAAACGTAGGCTTTTTCAGTGGCTTTAACCACAGTGAAGGAGCTTATCTGCTTACTCAGGATAAAACCTATTTGTTTGTGGATTTCAGATATTATGAAGCTGCTCTTTCAAAAGCAGAAAATTGTGATGTTATCTGTTTTAAAAGCTTTGTGTCTGATATTTCCGATGTATTGATTAAGTTAGGCATAGATACACTTTTTGCAGAAAGCAACAATCTTACTGTATCAACCTTTAATCGTTACAAAAAAGCGTTTGAGGATAATAAAATAACTCTTATCTGCGATGATAGCATCGACAAAGCTGTAGCTGATATCAGAATTATTAAGGACGAAACAGAATTTAATAAAATTCTCACAGCTCAGCAGATTGCCGAAAAATCATATCTTGAAGTTTTAAATTACCTCAGAGTCGGAGTCAGTGAAAGAGAAATTGCTATAGAGCTTGAATATCTTATGAAGAAAAATGGAGCTGAAAGAGTAGCGTTTGACCTCATAACAATTACAGGCAGTAAAACATCACTTCCGCACGGAGTTCCTTCGGATAATAAGATTCAGAAAGGCGATTTCTTTACTTTTGATTTTGGTGCTGTGTACGACGGATACCATAGCGATACGACAAGAACTGTTGCAATCGGTGAACCTGATGAAGAGCAGAAAAAAGTGTATGACGTTGTTCTTAAAGCTCAACTTGCTGTTCTGGAGAAGATAAAAGCGGGTATGCTGTGCAGCGAGGCTGACAAAATTGCAAGAGATATTATTTCCGAGGCAGGATATGGTGAATATTTCGGTCATTCAACAGGACATGGCGTAGGTCTGCAAATACACGAAGCTCCAACCGTTTCAACAAAATCCGAAACAGTTTTGCAAGAGGGAATGGTTGTAACCGATGAACCGGGAATATACTTGCCAAAGAAATTTGGTGTAAGAATAGAAGATATGATTTGTATAACACAAGCAGGTTATACAAATTTTGTTACCTTGTCCAAAGAACTTATCGTCCTTTAAATAACAGAAATCAAATAAAAATCAACTTATTTTTTTGGCGAAGAATTGTATAATTCTTTAAAACTATTGCATTTTCCGATTTTTTTATGTATAATAACAAATAACGTATTGCGACAATAATCAAATTGTCGAGATTATGTATATTACAGGAGGTATTTACTTATGATATCAGCGGGTGATTTCAGAAACGGTGTTACATTTGAAATGGATGGACAGGTAGTTTCAATTATCGAATTCCAGCACGTAAAGCCTGGTAAGGGTGCTGCTTTTGTAAGAACAAAGATCAGAAATGTTATTACAGGTGCGGTTGTTGAAAAGACTTTCAACCCTAACGATAAGTATCCTACTGCCTTTATTGACAGAAAGGATATGGAGTACAGCTACTCAGATGGCGAACTTTACTACTTTATGGATACAGAGACTTGGGAGCAGATTCCAATCAATGAGAAGGTTCTTGGCGACAACTTCAAGTTTGTAAAAGAGAACATGGTATGTAAGGTTCTTTCATACAAGGGCAACGTATTCGGCGTTGAACCACCAAACTTTGTTGAGCTTCAGGTTACAAAGACAGATCCTGGCTTCAAGGGCGATACAGCTACAAACGCTACAAAGCCTGCTACACTTGAGACAGGTGCTGAAATTAAGGTTCCTCTCTTCATCGATGAGGGCGAAGTAATTCAGATCGATACAAGAACAGGCGAGTATATGGGCAGAGCTTAATCTGCGGAGGAGTTTATTATGAACTTAACAGAAAGAATTTCTTATATTCGTGGTCTTGCTGAAGGTTTACAGCTCGATGAGTCAAAGCCTGAGGTAAAGGTAATTAACGCAATCATTGAGCTTCTTGATGATATGTCATATTCTGTAAATGATATGGAAGAGCTTTATGATGAACTCAGTGCACAGGTTGATGAAATGGATCAGGACCTTGCAGACGTTGAAACAGAGCTTTATGATGACGAAGATTGCGACTGTGACGATGATTGTGATTGCGATTGCTGTGACTTTGATGAGGATGAAGACAATCCTTTTTATGAAGTAACATGCGGTGCTTGCGGTCAGCAGATCAATGTTTCAGAGGACGTTTTACTCGAAGGTGAAATCGAGTGTCCTAACTGCGGTGAGCTTCTTGAGTTTGATTTCTCAGACTTATTTGATGAAGAATGTGATTGCGATTGTGACGATCACGAGTGCTCATGCGGTTGTTGCGAATAATCATTCTAACTTAAATATCACAAATACAGCACCCCTCGTATAGAATATCGAGGGGTGCTTTTTTGCTTTGTCATAACAGAAAGAAAAAGAGATTTTCAAAAATAAAAAAATTTTTCTTTATATCTGTAGTATTGTTGACAGCTGTAATAGTTTTCTGTGAATCTCAGTTATCGGAGTTTAAGTCAGAATATATCAGAATACAGGCTGAAATAATTTCAGTCAATTCTGTTTGTGATGCAGTAAATGAAAGTATAAAAAATATTGGGTATGATTACAGCGACATAGCAGAGGTCAAATATTCTCAGGAAGGAAATGTGCAGGCTATAACAACAGATTCATTTAAAATAAATGAGCTTAAAGCTGAAATTATGAAGGCAGTACAAAGAAAAATAGCAAAGATTTACGATATTGAAATTGATGTTCCGATTGGTTCATTTACCAACTTAACTATTTTATCAAATTTCGGTCCCAGTATTACTGTATCGTTCAATCTGACCGGTAGTTTTTCATCAGAAATAGTAAGTACTTTTGCATCTGCAGGGATTAATCAGACAATTCATCATATACGCCTTATTCTGACTTCAGAAATTATGACTACTTCACTCGATTACTCAGGAAAGATGACATTTTCAACTGATTTTGAAATTGCACAGAGCATAATAGTAGGTTATGCTCCACAAAATTACGGAAGTCTTTACCGTTCGTATTAAAATTATTAAAAGACTGAGAAAAAGATTGAAAATCGTTGTAATTTATGTTACAATATTTTAGTTAATAAAATGGGTTAGGAGGCACTATATTGCCTGAAAACAAAATTACAGAAAACTTAACATCTGATGTAATGTCAGAAAGACAATTCGAATATATGAAGCTGATAGCTGAAATTATGGAAGTAAGAAAAAGAGGAGAAAAGCCTCTTGCTTTTATCCGTACCTATGGTTGTCAGCAGAATGTTGCAGACAGCGAGAGAATCAAGGGTATGCTTGCTGAGTCAGGTTTTGACTTTGTAGATGCTCCTGATGATGCCGACTTTATTCTCTTTAACACCTGTGCTGTTCGTGAGCACGCTGAAGACAGAGTGTTTGGTAATGTTGGTGCTTTAAAAAATCTCAAAAGAAAGCATCCGCATATCCTTATTGCTCTTTGCGGCTGTATGATGGAGCAGGAGCATATTGCAGATAAGATGTATAAAAGCTTTCCTTTTGTAGGTCTTGTGTTCGGAACACATTCTCTCCACAGATTTCCACAGCTTATGTATTCTGCATTGGTTGACGGCAGAAGAGTTTACGAGCGTGGTAATGATGACAAGAAAGTTTATGAAGGTATTCCTTTAAAACGTGACGGAATCTTCAAAGGCTGGCTTCCTATTATGTACGGCTGCAATAATTTCTGTACCTACTGCATTGTTCCGTATGTAAGAGGCAGAGAAAGAAGCAGAGAAAAAAGCGTAATATTAAGCGAAGCTAAATCAATGATTTCTGCAGGATATAAGGATATTACACTCCTTGGTCAGAATGTTAATTCATATGGAAAAAATCTGAGTGACGGAGTCAACTTCTCTCAGCTTTTACGTGAGATTGATTCTATCGACGGTGATTACTGGCTCAGATTTATGACATCTCACCCGAAAGATTGTTCAAAAGAACTGATTGATACAATAGCATCAGGTAAGCACATCAGCACTCATCTTCACCTGCCTTTCCAGAGTGGTTCGGACAGAATCCTCAAGGCGATGAACAGACACTATGACAGAAAGAAATATCTTGAAATCATCAATTATGCAAAAGAAAAAATTGATGGTTTGTCACTAACAAGTGACATTATTGTAGGTTTTCCGGGTGAAACTTACGAAGATTTCAAAGAGACACTTTCACTTATCAGAGAGGTTGAATTTACCTCATTGTTTACTTTTATCTATTCCCCAAGAGTAGGTACTCCTGCAGCTTCAATGGAAGACCCGATATCTGCAGAGGAAAAGTCAAAGTGGTTCAGAGAATTGCTTGATGTTCAGGAAGAAATTGCCGCAAAACGCTGTGCTTCAATGGTTGGCAAGACAGTAAAAGTCTTGATTGAGTCAGAAACTGGCAAAAACGATGAATTAAACGGCAGAACAAGCGGAAATATAATAGTAGAACTGAAAGCTCCTAAGGAAACTATAGGAACATTTCAGAATGTAAAAATCACACAGGCAAGAAACTGGATATTAAAAGGCGAACTTGCCTGAATAAATTAATTTAAAATTGAAAGGAAAATTAAAATGGATATTATAACAAAAGCAAGAGAACTTGGAAAACTCATTCAGCAGGAGGAGTCATATATCGCACTTCAGGAAGCTCAGAAAAACGCTGATGCAGATATGGAGCTTCAGGAACTTATCGGTGACTTCAATATGAAGAGAATGTCAATTAACAACGAGGCTTCTAAGAAAGAGCGTGATCAGGATAAGCTCAACCTCTTGAACAGCCAGATGAGAGAAGCTTATGCTAAGATTATGTCAAACAAAAATATGATTGCTTATAACGATGCAAAAGAGGCTTTTGATGCTGTAGCAAACAGAGTATTTGCTATTATCCAGCAGTCAGCAGAAGGTGCAGATCCTGAAACAGCAGATTATTCAGTATCATCTTGCTCAGGCAGCTGTGAGTCTTGTGGTGGTTGCCACTGATTAAAAGAAGTTTAGAAAGGGCGTGAAAACATGGCAGAGTTATCTCCTATGATGAAACAGTATTTTAAAATCAAAGAGCAGAACAAAGATAGTATCGTGTTCTTCCGTCTGGGAGATTTCTATGAAATGTTTTATGATGACGCTAAACTTGCTTCTAAAGAGCTTGAGCTGACACTTACAGGCAGAGATTGCGGTCAGGCAGAAAGAGCACCGATGTGCGGTGTACCTTTCCATAGCTGTGAGGGTTATATTGCACGACTTGTGGCTAAAGGTTATAAGGTTGCAATTTGCGAGCAGACAGAAGACCCCTCAACAGCTAAAGGACTTGTAAACCGTGATATTATCAGAGTTATTACTCCTGGTACTGTTATGGAAACAAGTATGCTTGATGAAAGCTGTAACAACTATATTTGTTGTATGTTTTCTGAAAATAAAGAAATTGGCTTGTGCTTCTGTGATATTTCCACAGGCGAATTATACGCTACACAGATTTCGGGCAAAGATTCATATAACACTCTAACAAGTCAGCTTACAAGCTATAATCCACGTGAAATACTTATAGGCGGAGATATTGTAA
This sequence comes from Ruminococcus sp., assembly GCA_036309445.1. Classification (GTDB taxonomy): domain Bacteria; phylum Bacillota; class Clostridia; order Oscillospirales; family Acutalibacteraceae; genus Ruminococcoides. The sequence goes on from JAXJTT010000142.1 coordinate 23,987, forward strand.
AAATGTCCCGTCTTCCTGATTTTATAAAGAACAAGCTTTCAGCAGGAGTTGAAATGCTTGATGATGAGTGTTTTGATGCAGGATTTTGCTACAACACAGTCGGCTTGCATTTTAAAGACAATGCCGCAATAGTGGCAGATAATCCGATGATTGTTGCGGCAATCGGTGCGTTGCTTAATTATCTTAAAAACACTCAGAAAAACGGTCTTGAAAGAATTACTCATATTGAGCTTTACAATGATAAGCAGTATCTCAATATTGATTATAACACTCAGAGAAATCTAGAGCTTACTCAGACTATGCTCAACAAAGAAAAAAGAGGTTCTTTGTTGTGGGTTATAGATAAGACAAAAACTGCTATGGGCAAACGTCTTATGCGTTCATGGCTTGAACACCCGCTTATGAATGTTACAGCCATTAACAATCGTCAGGCTTCAGTTGAGGAGCTTGTAAACGATAACCTCTTAAGACCTGAAATTACTGAAACTATAAACGGAATTTTTGACATAGAAAGACTTATGACTAAAATCGTCTATGGTTCAGCTAACGGCAGAGAGCTTCGTTCACTTGCAAGTGCATTACAGAATCTGCCTAGAATTTCAGAACTTGTTTCAGCTTGTAAATCAACTTATCTAAAGGAGATTTATAAAAATATAGACCTTTTGCAGGATATCTATACTCTTATTGATTCTGCTATCTGTGAAGAACCTCCATTCTCAGTAAGAGAGGGCGGAATTATTAAGAAAGGTTATAATGCCGAACTCGATGTATTGCTTAATGATATGAACAACTCAAAGGGCGTTCTTGCTGAGATTGAAGCACAACAGAGAGAAAAAACAGGTATTCCGAAGCTTAAGGTCGGATATAATAAGGTTTTCGGTTATTACATTGAAGTAACAAACTCATACAAAAGTATGGTGCCGGAAACTTACATAAGAAAACAAACACTTACTAATTGTGAAAGATATATTACACAGGAGCTAAAAGATATCGAGGGCAGAATTTTAGGTGCAAAAGACCGTTCAATTGCTCTTGAATTTGCGTTGTTTGACAATGTCAGAAAAACTGTTGCAGATAATCTTGAGCGAATCCAGCGAACAGCAAGAGCGATTGCAACACTCGATGTAATCACTTCTCTTGCAAATATTGCCGCTGATAACAGATATATAAGACCTGTTGTAAATCTTTCATCTGTGATAAAGCTTAAAGACAGCCGTCATCCGGTTGTAGAAGCTTTGCTCAAAGACACACCATTTGTTCCAAATGATGTTTATCTGGATAATGAGGGAGAGAGAGTAGCTATAATTACCGGCCCGAATATGGCAGGTAAATCAACATATATGAGACAGGTTGCTCTCATTGTGCTTATGGCTCAGATGGGTAGCTTTGTGCCTGCTTCATATGCCGAAATCGGTGTAGTTGACAGTATATTTACAAGAGTCGGTGCCTCAGATGACCTTGCCTCAGGTCAGTCAACATTTATGGTTGAGATGAACGAGGTTGCCAATATTGTAAAAAATGCAACATCAAAGAGCTTGCTTATACTAGATGAAATAGGCAGAGGTACATCAACATTTGATGGTATGAGTATAGCAAGAGCTGTACTTGAATATTGTGCAGATAAGAAAAAGCTTGGTGCCAAAACTTTGTTTGCTACTCATTATCACGAGCTTACTGTTATGGAGGATTTACTCGACGGAGTAAAAAATTACAGTATTGCTGTAAAGAAGCGTGGAGATGATATTACATTTCTTCGCAGAATTATTCCCGGCGGTGCTGATGACAGTTACGGTATCGAGGTTGCAAAGCTTGCAGGAATACCGCAGTCAATTATCAGCAGAGCAAAAGAGATACTATCAGAGCTTGAAAGCGGAGCCGGCAAAACTGAGGTGGCCAGCACAAAATCAAGAGAAGACGATATGCAGTTATCCCTGATTTCCGCTGAGTCCCCTGTAACGGAAAAACTTAAGAGTATAGATCTCAATACACTCACTCCTATTGAGGCTATGAATCTTTTGTATGAACTTAAAAATATGATATAAAATAAAGGTGGTGATACGCATGGGTGTTATAAATGTTCTTGATAAACACGTAGCCGAGCTTATTGCGGCTGGTGAGGTAGTAGAAAGACCATCATCTGTAATCAAAGAGCTTGTAGAAAACTCTATTGACGCAGGTGCAAAGAATATAACCGTTGAAATTAAAAACGGTGGTACAACATTTATGCGTGTTACCGACGACGGTTGCGGTTTTTACAGAGAAGACATAAAACTTGCATTTCTCAGACACGCAACAAGTAAAGTGAAATCAGAGTATGACCTCGACAGTATTTCTACACTTGGTTTCAGAGGTGAGGCTCTTGCTTCAATTTCTGCAGTAGCACGTTTACAGCTTATTACAAGAAATGCAAGCGAAGACCTCGGCACCTGTTATGTGATTGAGGGTGGAGAAGAAGTTTCTTTTGAAGATGCAGGTTGCCCTGTGGGTACAACCTTTGTTATCAGAGATTTGTTTTATAACATTCCTGCACGTTCAAAATTTCTCAAAAAAGATACTTCAGAGGGTAATGCAGTATCTGCCGTTATTGACAGAATAGCTTTGTCACATCCGGAGATTTCATTTACTCTTATCAGAGACGGAAAACAAACACTCAAAACATTTGGCGACGGAAAGCTTTTGTCTGCTATTTATTCTGTTTTTGGCAGAGATTTTGCGAACGGTTTGATTCCTGTTGATTATCAGCTTGACTCTATAACGGTTAAAGGTTATATTTCAAAGCCTGTCAACGCAAGAGCAAACCGCAATATGCAGAATTTCTTTATTAATGGCAGATATGTAAGAACAAGAACAGGTATGGCGGCTATCGAAGAAGCCTGCAAAGGGTCCGTAATGGTAGGGAAATTTCCTGCCTGTGTGTTACAGCTTACCTTGCCTTATGAAATAATAGATGTAAATGTTCATCCTGCAAAAATTGAGGTTCGTTTCATTAATGAAAGACCTGTGTTTGATGCGATATATCACGCAGTAAAAACTGCTTTGCATCAGGGCGATGAACGTAAAAAAGTTGTATTCAAAGAAAATACAGCCTTCAATGATATTAAAAAGATAAATCCTTTTCAGAATGCAAATGTAATTTTGAAAAATCAGCCTGAAAAGAAGCCTGAACCACAAAAGGCTGAAAATAAGCCTGTAATAAATCCTGAAAAAATTAAGCCTTACAATCCGTTTGATGAGCTTGATGACAAGATTTTTACAGCTCCTCAGAAATCTAAAGAAAATATTGATTCTCTTTCATTCAGCGATTCGGGTAATCCGTTCAGTATTTACTCAAAGAAAGCTATTGAAAAAAGTAATTCATTGGCATTTAATAAAAAGAGTAATTTTGTTCCCGAGACGAAAACAAAAAGAGAGAGTCCCGTGGTTGAAGAAAAATTCACGACTGAGATTAATAAAACAGAAGATATCGTTTTCACCGAAAATATTTCAGATAAAAAACCTGAACCTCTTAAGCTCGATGTTGTTACACCAGATAAAATTAAGGTCGAGGAGAATATAAAAGAAGAAATCACTATTATTCCAAAAGAGAAAAATGATTTTAGATTTATTGGTGAAGCGTTTGATACATATATAATAATCGAAAAAAACAATAAAGAAATTTTATTGATAGATAAGCATGCTGCTCACGAGCGAATGTTATACGAAAAGCTTAAGAAAGACGGTTTTGCAGAAAATTCTCAATTGCTTTTACAGCCGCTTACAGTTCTTCTGAGTAAAGAGGAATATGATGCGGCAATAAATAATCTTGATATGTTCAAGAAATGTTCTTTTGATGTTGAAGATTTCGGCGATGGAACACTTCTTGTTCGTTCTGCACCGCAGTATCTTGATGCGGCAGATATATCTGATTGTATTACAGAGATGTGCGGACATATCGCAAACGGCAAAAAGGATATTTACACTGAAAAGATGGATTGGTTTTATCATAATGTAGCTTGTCGTTCTGCAATAAAAGCAGGAAATAAAAGCACTCCTGCAGAGCTTATAGATATTGCTAAAAAGCTTGAGGAAAATCCTGAGCTTAAATATTGCCCTCACGGCAGACCGATATGTGTTGTTATGACAAAGTATGATATAGAAAAACAATTTGGTAGGGTGTGATTTTATTGGACAATTTAATAAAAATCATATCTGTAGTTGGTCCGACTGCGTCAGGTAAAACAGCTTTGTCTGTTGAGCTTGCCAAGCATTTTAACGGAGAGATAATTTCAGCCGATTCAATGCAGATATATCAGGGGATGCATATAGCAACAGCTAAACCTGATGAAGAAGAAAAACAGAATATCAGACATCACCTGATGGATTTTCTTCCGGCAGAAAAAACTTATTCTGTGGCTGATTTTGTTAATGACGCAAAAATCTGCGTAGAAGATATTGTGTCAAGGAAAAAACTCCCGATAATCGCAGGCGGTACAGGTCTTTATGTTGATTCATTTCTCAATAACATAACCTTTTCTAATTACGAGAGGAATGATGACATAACCAACGAACTGTACTCTTTGTATGAGTTGAATGGTGTTGATTATCTTCTTGATATGCTTGCAGAGTTTGACTCAGAGTCTGCTGAAAATCTTAAAGAAGCCAAAAATGTAAAACGTATTATCCGTGCGATAGAGTTTTACAAAACAAACGGAATTACAATTTCGGAGCATAACAGAAATTCGAAAAATATTTCATCTCCTTATCAGGTTGTAAAAATAGGCTTGAAATTTGATGACAGACAAAAATTATATGACCGTATAAATAAGCGTGTCGATATAATGATGGAAAAAGGCTTGCTTGATGAAGCAGAAAAAGTGCTTTCTTCAAGCCTTAGCAACACTTCCAGAATGGCTATTGGTTATAAGGAACTTATTCCTTATTTTAATAAAGAAAAATCACTTGATGATTGTATAGAAACTCTTAAAAGAGAAACACGCAGGTATGCTAAGCGACAGCTTACCTGGTTTAACAGAGATGAAGAAATCAACTGGATATATGTTGATAGATTTAATAATTTCGATGAAATTCTTAACTACGCTATTTCAATAGCAGAAAAAGGACTGTGATATATGGATAAACTTTTGTTTAAACGAATACTTATCGGAGGACTTACTTTACTTGCTGTTATTTATGTTGTTTACCTTCTCTTGAATATTAATTTTGGTGTTTATCCTACAGAAAATGCTGTTGAAGTTTCTGTAACAGATAAAATTTACGCCAATGCGATGATTATAAGAGATGAAACATATATAAAAAATTCCTCATCAGGAGTTGTATCTTACACTGTTGAAGACGGAGACGAGGTTCATAGCGGCGGAGTTGTTGCTAAGATTTACAGCTCTGAAGAAGATGCAGCAGCAAGAACAAAAGCTGATGCTCTTGAAGGGAAAATGAATTCTCTCAAAGAGCTTGAAAAAACAAAAAAATCAGATACTGTTGGTATAGATACAATAAATAACGAAATTAAATCGAATATACTTACGTATATTAAAAATATCAACAATGCAGATATCCATTTACTGGATGATGATATAAATAAAACTGTAGATTCTATCAATCATTATAAAATCTATACAGGTAAAAACACTAACTTCCAGAGCGAAATTTCTGATTTACGAAATCAGATTTCTCAGCTTCGTTCAAATTCAAAAGACAGTATTTCTGACATTTCTACAACAAAAGCAGGATATTTTTCCACTAAGTGTGATGGATACGAAAACTGCTATAAATATTCAGATATCAGTAAAATAACTTTAAATGATTTCAGAAATCTGAATAAAAAAGATATACCTTCAAATGTGATTGGCAAAACAATGAGTAGTCTTAACTGGTATATCACTTGTGAAATTACAACTGACGAAGCAACAAATCTTTCATTGTGGAGCAGAGATGTAACTGTGAAATTCTCAGATGCATTTTCTGAGCCTGTACTTGCTTCAATTTATAAGATTGAACAGGAAAAAGACAGCGACAAAGCGTTACTCATTCTTGAATGTAACTATATGAGTAAAGAGCTTTCAGAAGCTCGTCAGGACCCTGTTGAAATCGGTATGGGAACTTATACAGGGCTCAGAGTCAGCAAAAAAGCCATACACGATGATAATGTTGAAAAAGTAACCTATGATGATAATCATAATAAGAAGGTCGAAACAAAGAAAGTTCAGGGTGTATACGTGCTTTACGGAAGTGAAGTACAGTTTAAGGAAATTTCCATAATATATTCCGGAAAGGATTATGTGTTGTGTGATCCGACACCTGAAGATGGTGTGTTGTTCAGCGATGATACAGTTTCGCTTTATGATCAGGTTATTTTGGAAGGAGATGATTTATATGATGGAAAAGTTATTAAGTGATGTAGAGTATAACTACAAGCTTATTAATGAGCGTATAGCTGAAGCTGCACAGAAGGTTGGTAAAAAAAGAGAAGATATAACTCTTCTTGCTGCAACCAAAACAGTTTCTCCACAGGTTATAAACCACGCTATTTCTCTGGGTCTTGATCATATAGGAGAAAACAAAGTTCAGGAGCTCCTTTCAAAGTATGATGAATACGACCTTGAACATTCTTCATTACAGTTTATAGGACATCTGCAAACTAATAAGGTAAGACAGATTGCAGATAAGGTTGATATGATTCAGTCGGTAGATTCTGTAAAACTTGCATCTGAAATTTCAAAACAAGCATTGAAATTTAACAAGAAAATGGATATACTTGTTGAAGTTAATATAGGCAGAGAAGAAAATAAATCAGGTGTAGAACCCGAAAAACTTGAAGAATTATTGTGTGAAATATCTCAATTTGAAGGAATTTCCGTCAAAGGATTGATGGCGATACCGCCAATTTGTGAAAATAAACATAAAATCTCAAAATATTTTAATAATATGCATAATATATTTATTGACATCTCGCAAAAAAAATTAGATAATATAAGTATGACTATTCTCTCAATGGGAATGTCTGCTGATTATTATGAAGCTATACTGGAAGGTGCGAACATGGTAAGGGTCGGTTCGTCACTTTTCGGTGCCAGAAACTACACATAATTTTAGGAGGAAATATAGATGGCTGGTATTGTAGATAAGTTTAAACGTATGTGGGACGCTCCCGATGATGAGTATGAGTATGATGAGTACGGTTATGCTGATGACAGTGAAGATGAAATCGAAGAGGAGCCTGTAATCAGAGAGAAGAGCACAGCACCTACTTCAAGAAATAAAGTTGTTAATATCAATGCAACTGCTAAAATTCAGGTTGGCATTTTCAAACCTGAGAGATTCGGTGAGGAGACAAGAACAATTGCTGATGAGCTTATCAAAACTCATACAGTAGTTTTAAATCTTGAAGATACAAACAAGGATATGGCAAGACGTATTCTTGATTTCCTTAGCGGTGTTGCATACGCTAATGATGGCAAGATCAAAAAGGTTGCTTCAAATACTTACATAATTATTCCAAGTAACGTTGACCTTACAGGCGATGATTTACTTGACGAGTTAGAGAATAGCGGTGTATACTTCTAATGAAGACGAGCTTTTTTGCTCAAAAGTAGAGGATATTGTTTCGCTTTCGCAAATAAGGCAAAAACCTGTATTTTCTCAGTTTATGAGTGAGAGAAAACAGGCACTTGCTGTTTCTGTACTCAAAAAACTACGTTTTGAAAATTATGTGTTTTTTGGCGGACACGAAGAAAGCGAAAGAAAAATTCTCGGAGTTTTCTTTTATGACTTTGATACAGAGGATTACAGTTTGTTTCCTGTATCGCCTATTGAATTCAGGTTCAGACAATGCGATAAGCTCACTCACAGGGATTTTCTGGGGGCACTTATGTCTTTGGGTATTGAACGTGATACGATAGGAGATATTCTTGTTGAGGATGGCAGATGTATCGTTTTTGTCAAAACTGAGCTTAAGGATTATATTGAGTCTCAGATTTTTAAAATCGGACGAACAGGCGTAAAGGTTGTTGAATGTAATTTATCAGACTTGCCTGTCGGCAGAGGGATGGAAACACGTGAGTTTACTGTTTCGTCACTAAGACTTGATAATATAGTTGCAGCTGTATGCGGACTTTCCCGTGATAAAACAAATAAACTGATTTTATCGGGTGTGGTGTCGCATAATTATCAGCCCGAGCAAAATGTAAGCAAGTTGTTGAAGCAGGGAGATTCTGTTATAATCAGAGGTAAAGGAAAATTTATTCTTGATAAAATTTTCGGTCTTACTAAAAAAGGTCGTACTAAAATAACGGTATTATATTATAAATAGGGGCGATTTGATGATTACTATTGATGAAATTAAGAATGTCAGCTTCAGAAAAGCAGGCAGACAGGGCTATATGGCTGAAGATGTAGATGCTTTTATTGATGAGGTTATCGTTTCTTTTGAGCAGTTAAAGAAGGAAAAGACTAATCTTGTACATAAAATTGATGTACTTGCTACAAGAGTAGAACAGTATCGTGCAGACGAGGAAACTGTAAGAAATGCACTTCTCGCTTCACAGAAGGTTTCTGACGCTTGTATCAGAGAGGCAAAAGAGAAGGCTGCAAAAATTGTCAGAGAGGCAGAAGCTAAGGCTCAGGCACTCTTAGTTGACACAAACAGAATGACAGCTGCAGAAAAAGAAAATTATCTCCAGCTTCAGGCTGATGCGGTTGCACTTAAAAGTGAGCTTATTGAACTCTATAAAAAGCACCTCAAGGCTATTGATGATCTTCCAAGTGCTGCTGAGCTTGAGGCTTCAAGATCAGAGCTTGATGAGAAATATCCTACAACTGCAGTTGAAACTACAAGAGAAATTATTTCTGATGAGATTGTAAATTCAGCTATGCAGACAGAGGATCTTTCAGTCGAGGAGATTGAAGTTGAAGAAACTGTTCAGGAGCAGCCGGTTGTGCCTGTTGCACCACAGAAACACGTTTCAAGATTTGGCAGATTAAAATTCGGTGAAAACTACGACGTATCTGCTGAATAATAAATAGTACTGAACTCTATGTAAGAACGAGTTTTCTTAAAGATATTTCTTCTTATTCTAAAAGAATTTAGTATAAAATTTTGACTTATGGAGAGTGTAAAAATGTCTCAGGATTATAATTCTACACTTAATCTTCCGAAAACCGACTTTCCTATGAGAGCAGGTCTTCCTAAAAGTGAACCTGTAACTCTTAAGAAGTGGGAGGAAGAAAAAGTATATGAAAAACTTATGGAGGTAAACGAAGGCAAACCGCTTTTCGTTCTCCATGACGGACCACCTTATGCAAACGGTAATATTCATTTAGGTACTGCACTTAATAAAATATTAAAGGACTTTATTGTAAGATATAAGAATATGTCTGGTTTTAAAGCTCCTTATGTACCCGGTTGGGATACACATGGTCTTCCTACAGAGCTTAAAGCAAGAGCTAAAGCAGGTGTAGGAAGTTCAGCTGATATTTCTGTGCTTGAGTTAAGAAAGCTTTGTCAGGAATTTGTTGAGGGTTATATTGATGATCAGCGTAACCAGTTCAAGAGACTTGGTGCTATTGGTGAGTGGAATAATCCTTACATTACACTTACTCCTGATTTTGAAGCAGAGCAGATCAGAATTTTTGCTGAAATGGCTTGCAAGGGTTATATATACAAGGGCTTAAAGCCTGTATACTGGTGCCCTGAATGTAAGACTGCTCTTGCTGAAGCTGAAATTGAGTATGCTGAAGATCCTTGTCACTCAATTTTTGTTAAGTTTAATGTTACAGATGACCTTGGTAAATTCACTGCTCTCGGCATTGACTCTACAAAGGTTAGATTTGTTATCTGGACAACTACAACTTGGACACTTCCTGCAAACGTAGCAATCTGTGTTGGTCCTTCTTTTGACTATGCAGTTGTCAAGGCAGGTGACGAATACTTCGTAATGGCTGAAGAACTCTACAAGAGTGCTATGGAAGCTGCTGAAATCACAGAGTATGAAGTAGTTGCTACTATGAAGGGTTCAGAGTTTGAATATATGAAGGCTGCACATCCATTTATTGAGAGAGAGTCACTTGTTATTGTTGGTGATCACGTTACTCTTGAAAGTGGTACAGGTTGCGTTCATACAGCTCCGGGTCACGGTGTAGATGACTACAACGTGTGCCGTAATTATCCAGAAATTCCTATTATCGTACCTGTTGACGCAAACGGTTATCTTACAGAAGAAGCAGGTATGTTTGCAGGTCTTAAGACTGATGATGCAAATAAGCCTATCGCTGAATATCTCGAAAAAACAGGTGCGTTGTTTGCAATCAAAAAGATTATCCATCAGTATCCACATTGTTGGAGATGTAAGAATCCTGTTCTTTTCCGTGCTACAGACCAGTGGTTCTGTTCTGTAGAAGACTTCAAAGATGCCGCAATCAAGGCTATTGATGAAGTTGAGTGGATTCCTGGTTGGGGTAAAGACAGAATCACTTCAATGGTAAGAGATAGAAAAGACTGGTGTATTTCACGTCAGCGTAAGTGGGGTGTGCCTATTCCGATCTTCTATTGTGAAGAATGTGGCGAGCCTTTAATTGAAAGAGAGTCTATGCTTGCTGTTGCTGACCTTTTTGAAAAGGAAGGCTCAAATGCATGGCATACACACGAAACAGCTGATATCCTTCCTGCCGGCACTAAGTGCAAGAAGTGTGGTTGTTCTTCATTTACTAAAGAAAAAGATATTATGGACGTATGGTTTGACAGTGGTTCATCTCATGCGGCTGTACTTAAGCAGCGTGACTATCTCAAATGGCCTGCTGACCTTTATCTCGAGGGTGCTGACCAGTACAGAGGTTGGTTCCAGTCATCACTCCTTACTTCTGTTGCTACAATGGGCACAGCTCCTTATAAGGCTGTACTCACACATGGTTGGGTTGTTGATGGTCAGGGCAGAGTTATGCATAAGTCACTTGGTAATGGTATTGACCCACAGGAGGTTATCGACCAGTATGGTGCTGATGTATTAAGACTTTGGGTAGCTTCTTCAGACTACCACGCTGACATTCGTATTTCAAAGGATATTCTTAAGCAGCTTTCAGAAGCTTACAGAAAAATCAGAAATACCGCAAGATATATTCTTGGTAACCTTGACGACTTTAATCCTGAAACAGATATGGTTGCTCTTGATAAGCTTCTTCCTATCGACAAGTGGGCTATTGCAAAGCTTAACGAGCTTATCGAAAAGGTAAGAGATGCATATGATAAGTATGAGTTCCATATTGTTTATCATAATATTCACAATTTCTGTGTAGTAGAAATGTCAAACTTCTATCTCGATGTACTTAAGGATAGACTCTACACAGAAAAGGCTGACGGTGAGAAGCGTAGAGCTGCTCAGACTGCTATTTACATCATTCTTAATGCAATGACAAGAATGATCAGCCCTATTCTTGCATATACATCAGATGAAATCTGGAGATATATGCCACACTCATCTTCTGAAAATGCTGAAAATGTAATGTTCAACGAAATTCCTGTAAGAATTGATGTTGATACTGATCCTGAATTTATGGCATTCTGGGATGAAATCCACGAGCTTCGTGATGAGGTTAAGAAATCACTTGAAGGCTTTATCAAAGATAAAACAATTAAGAGCTCACTTGAGGCAAAGGTTGTTCTTAAGGCTGGCGGAGATAAGTTTGCTTTCCTTAAGAAGGCAGAGCCTGAGCTTGCGGCAGCACTTATCGTTTCTTCTGTTGAAATTGTTGATAATAACGCTGAGTTTGAAGTTGTTATCGAGAAGGCAGCAGGCGAGAAATGTGAGCGTTGTTGGGCTATCAGTGAATCAGTTGGTCATAACGATGAGCATCCAACACTTTGCTCCCGTTGTTGCGAAGTATTGAACTAATTTTTTAATCTATAAAATAAATCGGTGTACTAAGTTGCACCGATTTATCTTTATGTTTTCGGAGGTATCTATGCCGTATATCGCTCTTGCAATAGGAATTGCTCTTGCTGTAGCAGATCAGGTGATTAAATATCTGGTTGTAGCTAACATTAATGAAAATCAGGTAATTCCCGTAATAACCAATCTTCTTAATTTTACTCATATTCATAATGAAGGTGTAGCTTTCGGTATGTTTGATGGTATGAGATGGGTTTTTGTTGCACTTACAGTTGTTTTGCTTGCAGGAATAATCGGAATAATGTTCAAAAAAAGACCTGATAGCAAAATGTTCTATGTCTCGGTTGCTCTTATTGTCGGTGGAGGAATAGGTAATCTTATCGATAGAATTATGTTTGGTTATGTAATTGACTATATAAGTTTATCTTTCTTTCCTCCTATATGTAATTTTGCAGATTATTGCATTACCTTCGGTACAGCATTGCTTATGATTTATATCCTGTTTTTCTCAGATTTTTTCAAGAAGGAAGAAGAAAATGCAAAGATATGAATTTGTAATAGATAATGACCAGATAAGGATAGATAAATTTTTATCCGAAAATTGTGAGAACCTTTCTCGTTCGTCAGCGGTGCGTCTTATTGAACAAGGAAATGTTACTGTAAACGGAAAGTCAGTTAATAAAAAGAATAAACTTTCAGTCGATGACCTCGTGGTAGTTGAAATTCCTGACCCTGTGGAATATGAAGCGAAAGCTGAAAATATACCTCTTGATATTGTATATGAAGATGAGTTTCTTCTTGTGGTCAATAAGAACAAAGGTATGGTTGTTCACCCTGCGGCAGGAAATTATGATGGCACTCTTGTTAATGCGTTGCTTTATCATTGTGGTGACTCGCTAAGCGGAATTAACGGAGTAATGAGACCTGGTATTGTACATAGAATAGATAAAGATACCAGCGGACTTTTAATTGTTGCTAAAAACGATTTTGCTCATACTTCGCTTGCTGAACAGATAAAAGAACATTCTTTTACAAGAGAATATGAAGCAATAGTTTTTGGTAATCTTAAAAACGACTGCGGCACTGTTGATGCACCGATAGGCAGACATCCGACAGACAGAAAGAAAATGTGCATTACAGCTAAAAACAGTAAGAATGCAGTAACACACTATAATGTGATTAAGCGATATAAAGGATATACGCATATAAGATGTGTGCTTGAAACAGGACGCACTCATCAGATAAGAGTACATATGGCATCTTTGGGTCACCCTGTTTCGGGTGATATGGTTTATGGCGTAAAAAACGAAAAAGTTGATTTTACAGGCCAATGTCTTCACGCAAGAAAAATCGGATTTATACATCCGAAATCGGGTGAATATATGGAGTTTTCTTCAGAACTTCCGGCTTATTTTTCAAAATTTATTGATAAGCTCGAAAAAACATCTTGAGGAATTTTTGTAAGAAAAGTTTTTCTTGTGAGTGAAAAAAGTCTTGCATTTTAATACTTTATGTGGTAAAATATAAAGGCATTTGAAACCGTCATAACTCATGACGCGGTTCAAATTACGGTAAAACCGTTATTTTGAAGCAGATATTCCTCTGCCATATGGGTAAGAATATCGGAAAAACAGGAGGATTTTAAAATGGACGCATTGAAAGCAATCTCAGCCGCATCAGTAAAGGAAACAACACCACAGTTCAGCGTTGGTGACACAGTTAAGGTTTCTGTAAACATTCGTGAAGGCGAGAGAGAAAGAATCCAGATGTTCGAGGGTACAGTTATTGCTAAGAAGGGCAGTGGCGTAGCTGAGACATTTACTGTAAGACGTGTCGCTTACGGTGTAGGTGTAGAAAGAGTATTCCCACTCCACTCACCAAACGTTAAGGACGTGCAGGTAATCCGTTACGGTAAGGTTCGCAGAAGCAAGCTCTACTATCTCCGTGATAGAGTTGGTAAGGCTGCTAAGGTTAAAGAGCAGATCCGTAAGTAATTTCAAATTGCGAAAAAAGGGGACTTTTATAGTCCCTTTTTTACCTTTTTGTCTTTTTATTATGTATACTGAGTACCATAGAAGACATTTTTCGAGTGGTGTTAAGTATTAGAACATAAAGTTGCTTTATAAAGCAGAGAATATTTGTTTGCGGCAGGTGAATAAGTTGAGCAAAAAAAATGCTATAGTTGACGAAGTGAAACCAAATACTTCAGTTCAGGAAAATACCCCAGAAACAAATGAAAATTTCGAATATTACCCGCTTGACTCTGGTATATATGGTAAGGATGGTAAAAAACTTTTTCTTACAACCAGGAATGAAGGTACTGTTGCAAATTTTTATGATTGGATAAAATCCGTTCTCTATGCAGTGGTAATTGTGATTTTCTGTCTTAGCTTTATATTCAGATTGGTTGATGTAAAGGGTACTTCAATGGTTGGCACTTTACAGAATAAAGATAAGGTTATTGTAACAAATTTCTGCTATACACCTGATAATGGTGATATTGTTGTTATTTCTCATGGTGTACAATATAATGAACCTATCATTAAAAGAGTTATTGCTACTGAAGGTCAGACTTTGAAGCTTGATTATGAAAATGATTGCATTATCGTAGATGGTGTAGTTATTGATGAACCTTATCTTGATGTTTCTACATTCAGTGGTATTTATGCTGACTACGATATACCTGAGGTTATACCGGAAAATAAAATTTTCGTTTTAGGTGATAACAGACCCGTTTCTAAAGACAGCAGAAGTGCTGAGATAGGACTTGTTGATGTTGATGCTGTTATAGGAAAAGCTCAGTTTGTTCTGTTCCCATTTTCAGAATTCAAATATCTCTATTGATTTTCAGAAATTTTTATTTTAAATGACTATTGTATTAAGCTTGTTTCTGTTTTATAATTGAAATAAGCTTAATTTTTTTGCTTTTAAGATATATGACCAGCTTGTTGGAGGAACCTATGAGATTTTGTAAAAAGAAGAAAAAGGAGAAGTTTTTTACAAATAACAAAAAACTTCCTTTATGTGCCTTTGATACATGCAGTACAATTGTATTTTTGTTTGTTGTTGTGATTTTAGTTTTTACCTTTGTTGTCAGAGATGTAAGCGTGTCAGGCATTTCAATGAATGATACCCTTATGCAGGATGATAAATTGATTTTAACAAATTTTAATTATACACCAAAGCCTAATGATATAGTTGCAATAAATGCAGAGGATAAAATTGATAAGATTATTATAAAAAGAGTAATTGCTACAGAAGGACAGACAATAAAAATCGACTATGATACAGGTAATGTAATTGTTGATGGTATAATCCTTGACGAAGACTACACTTCTTCATTAACTCAAAAGCCTTCTGAAAAAGAATATTGGGATATACCATATGTTGTTCCCGACGGTTGTATTTTTGTGCTTGGTGATAACAGAGGAGCATCTCTTGACAGCCGAAGCAAAAGACTGGAATTTATTTCAGAAGAAAACGTATTGGGTAAAGCACAGTTTATTGTTTTTCCATTTGACAGGTTTTCGTATTTATATTAAAAAGGATTGAGATATAATGAGTGAAATTCAGAACATACAATGGTTTCCTGGTCATATGACCAAAACCAAAAGACAGATTCAGGCAAGCTTAAAGCTTGTTGATGCAGTTGCCGAAATTCTTGATGCGAGAATTCCGATAAGCAGTCGTAATCCTGATTTACAGAAGCTTATTCAGAATAAGCCTAAAGTTGTATTGTTGAATAAGTGTGATATGGCTAATCCTAATGCAACCAAACAGTGGATTGATTATTACGACAGACAAGGAATTACAGCTATACCTATAGATTGTAAAAGCGGAAAAGGCCTCAATAAATTTGCTCCTGCCGTTAATAAGGTGCTTAGTGAAAAACTTGAACGACTCAAGTCAAAGGGTATGGTTAATCCGATGCTCAGAATAATGATTGTCGGTATTCCTAATGTCGGTAAATCATCTTTTATTAACAAAGTAGCAAAACAAAACAGAGCTAAAGTAGAGGACAGACCGGGTGTAACAAGAGGTAATCAGTGGTATACAATAGCTAAAAATGTTGAAATGCTTGACACTCCGGGTGTATTATGGCCAAAATTTGATGATAAAATTGTTGGTGAACGTCTTGCGTTCACAGGTGCTGTAAAAGACCAGATTCTTGATACTGAGCTGCTTGCAGTAAGACTCCTTGAATTCTTAAAAGAGATTAAACCGGCAGATTTCATTACTCGCTTAAAGCTTGAAGATACTGATATTGATGCGGTAGATGCATACGAATTACTTAATATTATCGGTAGAAAGCGTGGTATGCTTATTTCAGGCGGTGAAATCAACACAGAAAGAGCGGCTATAATGTTGCTTGATGAGTTTCGTTGTGCAAAACTAGGTAAGATTACCATAGAAATGCCTGATAAATAACAATCGGAGATAAAATATGGATTGGCTGGAATTTGAAAACAAAGCAAAAGAAAAAGGATATAAATATATTTGCGGTGTTGACGAGGCAGGCAGAGGTCCGCTTGCAGGTCCTGTGTGTGCCGCTGCTGTTATTTTGCCGGATAATACAATTATTGAAGGCGTAAATGACTCAAAGAAGCTTTCAGAAAAAAAGCGAGAAGCATTATTTGATGTGATAATTGAAAAAGCGGAGGCTTATTCAATAGCTTTTGCAACGGTTGCTGAAATAGAAGAATATAACATACTTAACGCTACAATGCTTGCTATGAAAAGAGCTGTCGAAGGTCTTGAAATAAAAGCTGATTATGCAATGATTGACGGAAATAAAATGCCTTCTATTGATATTGACGGTGAAACAATAGTTAAAGGTGATGCAAAGTCAATGTCTGTTGCCTGTGCTTCAATACTTGCAAAGGTTACCAGAGACAGGCTTCTTTATGAATATGCAAAAGAATATCCGCAATATTTATTTGAAAAGCATAAAGGTTACGGTACTAAGGCTCATATCGAGGCAATTTTGGAATATGGTCCTTGCCCGTATCATCGCCCGAGCTTTCTCAAGAAGATTAACAGCAGGTAATAATTATGCTAACAACAAGAAAAATCGGAGATATAGGGGAGAAATACGCAGAAAAATATCTCAGAAAAAACGGATATAAAATTCTTGCCAGAAATTTTCTGAGGAAATGCGGTGAGATTGATATAATTGCCGCTAAAGATGATTGTACTGTTTTTGTAGAAGTTAAAACCCGCAAGGAAAATCCGTTGGTTCAGCCTTGTGAAGCTGTAAATTACAAAAAGAAGCGTTGTCTTATCAAAACTGCTACCTTATATTTACTTGAAAATAACATTGACTCCTATTGTCGATTTGATGTTTGCGAGGTATTTCTTAACCCATCAAATCATAAGCTTGTAAGAATAAATTATATTGAGGAGGCATTTTATGCCGAATAATATTAAAGTTATTGATTTACATTGTGATACACTTTACAAAGCCGTGACTTCAAGCCACGGCTTTTCCGATTTAAAAAATGAAGTTCAGCTCAACATTTCTTTTGATAGTTATTTGCAGTGTTATGCAATATGGGTGCCTGATGATTTATCCCCTGCAAAGGGAAGGATATTGTTTGATGAGGCTTATCGCAAAATTACAAAGGAGTGTAAAGATAATTCAATTTCATTTCTTAAAGATTTTAAAAATTTACGTGAAAGATTTTCTAAAGGTGAAAGATTAGCTGTATTTACTCTTGAAAATGCAAAAATTATTGATAATGATATTTCTTTTATAGAATATCTTGCTGACAAAAACGTAAAAATGGTAACTCTTACATGGAATGACAAAAACTGTATCGGATATGGTGCAGGAACAAATAATAAAGGCGGTCTGACTGAATTTGGTAAAGCCGCAATAAAACAGTTTGAACAAAGCGGAATTATAATTGATGTTTCTCATGCAAGCGACAAGCTTTTTTATGATGTAGCAGAGCTGACTGAAAAACCTTTTGTTGCAAGCCATTCTGATTCAAGAAATATAACTAATCATAAGAGAAATCTTACCGATGAACAATTTAAATTAATTACGGAAAGAAAAGGTCTTGTTGGTCTGAATTTTCACAAAGACTTTTTGAATAATACTCCTGATAAAGCTGATATACTTGATGTTTTACGTCATACGGACTATTTTTTAAGTCTGGGCGGAGAAAATACGCTGGCACTTGGAAGTGATTTTGACGGATGTAATCTTGCTCAGAACATTGAAACTAATGCAGATTTTTACAAAATTTATGAGTTGTTTCTTAAAAATGGGTTCGATGAAGATGTTGTAAACAAGATTTTTTTTGAAAATGCACTTAATTTCTTTGAAAACTTTGACATTTAGAAAGTTTTGTAGTAAAATGTACTTTGTGTAAATGCAAAAATTGAAAGGAAGATATTATGTTATATAACAGCACTCAGAATGCAGCTGAAGTTGTTTCTGCTGCTCAGGCTATTGCTCAAGGTATCTCAAAAGACGGTGGTCTGTTTGTACCTCAGGAGTTTCCTAAATATACAGAGGATACTTTAAATGAACTTTTAAAGCTTGACTACAGAGGTAGAGCAAAGAAGATTTTTGCTGATTTTCTTTCTGATTTTACTGAAGAAGAAATTAACGATTGCGTAGAAAATGCTTACACAGCTGAGAAATTCGGTGGTAACAATCCTGCTCCTATTGCGACTTGTGAGCTTGATGGTAAGGCTCTCAACATCCTTGAACTCTGGCACGGTCCGACTTGTGCATTCAAAGATATGGCTTTACAGATTCTCCCGCATTTTCTTACAAAATCACTTAAAAAGACATATGACGGCAAGGAAGCTGTAATTCTTGTTGCTACTTCCGGTGATACAGGTAAGGCTGCACTTGAAGGTTTTAAAGATGTTGAAAACACAAAAATTCTTGTATTCTATCCTGTTGATGGTGTAAGCCCTATGCAGAAGCATCAGATGAATACTCAGGAAGGTAACAATGTTAATGTTTGTGCAATTAAGGGTAACTTTGATGATGCACAGACAGGCGTTAAGAAGATTTTTACAACTCCTGAAATCGCAGAAAAGCTTGAAGCTAATAATATGCTTTTCAGCTCTGCAAACTCAATTAACTGGGGCAGACTCCTTCCACAGATTGTATATTATGTATCAGCGTATTGTGACCTTGTAAACGAGGGTAAAATCACAATGGGCGAAAAAATCAACGTTGTAGTTCCTACAGGTAACTTTGGTAACATTCTTGCTTCATATTATGCAAATCTTATGGGCTTACCGATCAATAAGTTTATCTGTGCTTCTAACTCAAACAATGTTCTTGCTGACTTTATCAAAACAGGTGTGTATGATAAGAACAGAAACTTCTATCCTACAATTTCACCTTCAATGGATATTCTTGTTTCAAGTAACCTTGAAAGACTTTTATATAAGCTTGCAGGAAACAACGATACAGTAACCCGTGACCTTATGACAGCTCTTAAAACTGTGGGTAAGTACGAGGTTTCTGAAGATATCAAAGCAGAAATCACATCAAGATTCTATGGTGGATTCTGTGATGATGAAAATACACAGAAGACTATCAACGCTATGTTCAATAAGGCTGGTTATCTCTGTGACACACATACAGCAGTTGCTATCAATGTTTACGAGCAGTATGTTGCAGAAACAGGTGACAACACTCCTACTGTTATTGCTTCAACAGCAAGCCCATACAAATTCTCTAAGGCTGTACTTGAGTCAGTTTCAGATGAAGCTACACTTCCTGAAAGCGAATTTGAAATGGTTGATAAGCTTAACGAGGTATCAAAGATGGATGTTCCTACTCCTCTTGCATCTCTTAAGGATAAAAAGACACGTTTCACTGATGTTACAGAGGTTGACAAGATGCCTGAGTATGTACTCGGTGCACTCGGAATTGAGTAATGTCATTGTTTGCAATAGCTGATTTACATTTATCTCTCGGAGAAGATAAACCTATGGATATTTTCTCCGGTTGGGATAATTATGTAGAAAGGCTGGAGAAAAATTGGAGAAGCATAGTCAAAGAAGATGACACTGTTGTAATAGCAGGTGATATCTCATGGGCTATGAAACTCGAAGAAACATATACTGATTTTAAGTTTATTGAAGATTTACCCGGCAAGAAAATTTTCCTTAAGGGTAATCACGATTATTGGTGGGGAACAAAGAGTAAAATCGAAAAATTTCTTGCTGAAAATAAACTTGATTCAATATCTGTATTGTTCAATAATACCTACGTATGTGATGAATATGCATTGTGCGGTACGAGAGGCTGGTTCCTTGAAAACGATTCTGAAGCGGATATAAAAGTGTTAAATCGTGAAATAGGTCGTTTGCAGACTTCGATTAATGAAGCAAAGAAAACAGGAGCTGAACCAGTGGTGTTTTTACACTATCCGCCGGTATATGCTTCAACGGAATGTACCGAAATTATGGATGTGCTTTTAAGTAACAACATAAAAAAGTGTTACTATGGCCATATTCACGGTCATTTTAATATGAGAAATGCGGTTGAGGGTGAGTATAAGGGGATTGACTTTAAGCTCATTTCCTGCGATCGTCTTTCTTTCACACCCATTCTTGTAAGATAATCACATAATAATTGAATTTTTCTATTGGCAAATGTCAATTATTATGATATAATAATACAATTATGATTACATTAAAAAGTTTTACAATTTAAATTGGAGGAATTTAAAATGGCATTAAAAGAATGTACAAAAAAAGAGCAGGCTAATTCATATGAGTTAGTAGTTTCAGTAGATGGAGAAACATTTGAAAAAGCAATCAACGCTATTTATAAGAAGCAGGTTAAGAATATCAATGTTCCCGGTTTCAGAAAGGGTAAGGCTCCACGTCACATCATTGAGAAGATGTACGGCAAGGAAGTATTCTATGATGATGCTATGCAGGATTGCTATCCTGATGCTCTTTATGCAGCAGCTAAAGAGGCTGGCGTAAAGATCGTTGCTGTTGAGCAGCTCGAAGTAACAGAAGCTGGCAAGGAAGGCTTTACATTCAAGACAGATATCATTGTTGAGCCAACAATGGAAATGAACAACTACCTCGGTATGGAAATCACAAAGAAGTCAACAGAGGTTACAGAGGAGCTTATCGACGAGGAAATCAACAAGGTTCGTGAGCGTAACGCAAGAATGGTTACTGTTGAAGACAGAGCTGTTGAAAACGGCGATACAGCTGTAATTGATTTCGAAGGTTTCGTTGATGGTGTAGCATTCGAAGGCGGCAAGGCTGAAAACTTCAACCTCAAGATTGGTTCAGGCAGCTTTATCCCAGGTTTTGAAGATCAGATCATTGGTCACAATACTGATGAAGAGTTCTCAATCAATGTTAAGTTCCCAGAGGAGTATCAGGCTGAGGAGCTTCAGGGCAAGGATGCTGAGTTCAAGATTAAGCTTCACGAAATCAAGACACAGGAGCTTCCTGAGCTTGATGACGAGTTTGTAAAGGATGTTTCTGAGAAGGAAACAGTTGCTGAGTACAGAGAAGAGCTTAAGGAAACAGTTGCTAAGCGTCTTGTTGATGAGGCTGAGAAAGATGTAGACAATCAGATCGCTGATAAGCTCATTGAGCTCTTAGAGGGCGAAATTCCTGAGGCTATGTATGAGAATCAGGCTAACGAAATGGTTAGAGAGTTTGAAATGCGTGTTCGTTCACAGGGTATGGATTTCAAGACATATCTCCAGTATATGGGTATGGATGTTACAGCTCTTAAGGGTATGTATAAGTCAGAGGCTGAAAAGCGTGTTAAGCTCAGACTTGCTCTTGAGACAGTAGCTCGCAAAGAAAACATCGAAGTAACAGAGGCTGATCTTGATGCAGAGTATGGCAAGATGGCAGATGCTTACAAGATGGAAGTAGAGAAGGTTAAGGAAGCTGTTCCTGCTGAGTCACTCACAGAGGACGTAAGAGTTGAGAAGGCTCTCAACCTTGTTAAGGAAAAAGCTGAAATTAAATAATTGAATAAATTAACTTATTTTGTTAATTACTATTACGAAAGGTTATGATCAGATGGCATTAGTACCGTATGTATTAGAGCAGACCAGCCGTGGTGAGCGTTCATACGACATTTACTCAAGACTTCTTAATGACAGAATTATTATGCTCAACGAAGAAGTAAACAGTGCAAGTGCAAGTGTTGTTGTTGCACAGCTTTTATATCTTGAGAGTGTGGACCCTACAAAAGATATTTCTCTTTACATCAACAGCCCTGGTGGCAGTGTAACAGATGGTTTTGCTATTTTCGATACAATGAATTACATCAAGTGTGATGTTTCAACAATTTGTATGGGTATGGCTGCAAGTATGGGTGCATTCCTCCTTGCTGCCGGAACAAAGGGCAAGCGTCTTGCTCTTCCTAACAGTGATATTATGATCCACCAGCCATCAGGCGGTGCTCAGGGTCAGGCTACTGATATGGAAATTCATACAAGACATATTCTTGATATGAGACATCGACTCAATAAGATTCTTGCTGATAACACAGGTCAGCCTATTGACGTGATAGCAAGAGATACAAACAGAGATAATTTTATGACTGCACAGCAGGCTCTTGAATATGGTCTTATCGACAAGGTTATTGAAAAAAGATAAGGTGAGGAACTGACAATGGCAAACAAAAATAACGACAAAGAGATATACTGCTCATTCTGCGGTAAACCGCAGGATCTTGTAGGTCGCCTGATTGCCGGTAATGGTGTATATATTTGTGATCAGTGCGTAGATCTTTGTATGAATATTCTTGAGCAGTCTGATGAGTTTGAAAACAGCAAACGACCTGCAGCACCCGGAGATTTAGTTGATGATGCAGCTCTTGAGTTACCTAAGCTTTTAAAGCCGAAGGAAATCAAAGCTATGCTTGATGAATACGTAATCGGTCAGGATGCTGCAAAGGTTACACTTAGTGTAGCTGTTTACAATCATTATAAAAGAGTTTTTGCAAATGCCTCAGATGTAGAGTTTTCAAAAAGTAATGTGCTTTTACTCGGTCCGACAGGTGTGGGTAAGACATTACTTGCACAAACTCTTGCAAAGGCTTTGGATGTTCCGTTTGCCATTGCTGATGCTACTACACTTACTGAAGCCGGATATGTTGGCGAGGACGTTGAAAACATTCTTTTAAAACTTATTCAGGCGGCTGACTTTGATATAGAGAAAGCTGAAAGAGGCATAATTTATATTGATGAAATTGATAAAATCGCACGTAAGTCCGAAAATCCTTCAATCACACGAGATGTAAGCGGTGAAGGTGTGCAGCAGGCATTACTCAAAATTATTGAGGGTACTGTTTCAAATGTTCCGCCTCAGGGTGGAAGAAAACATCCACAGCAGGAATTTTTGCATATCAATACAAAAAATATCCTCTTTATCTGTGGCGGTGCTTTTGATGGTCTTGAAAAGATTGTCAATAAGAGAAAGGGTTCTTCTGTAATCGGTTTTGAATCTTTGATTCAGGAC
>JAXJTT010000143.1:0-3084 GCA_036309445.1 Ruminococcus sp.
CCGCAAAGGAGTTCTGAACCAGCAACTACGTATACGTCGCTTACAACAGGCTGTGTCTCTGTTGGCTCAGTAGCTTCTGTTGAAGGCTCTGTAGCCTCTGTTGATGGCTCAGTAGCCTCTGTTGATGGCTCAGTAGCCTCTGTTGATGGCTCAGTAGCCTCTGATGAAGCTTCTGTTTCCTCAGTTGTATCCTGAGTATAACCTGTAAGCTCAGCGATAAGCTCAAGTGAAGCAGCTAATGGATATGTTTCAGGATCTTCAAGAGCGTATGAGTAAAGCTCAACGTACTTGTTGTAAACCTGCTCTGCTGTTACATTGATAAATTCGTTAGCCATTACTTTCTGAACGTCTTCAGCATCAATGATGTTAGCATTCTTAACAGCAAAGTCGAAAAGGAATGTAGCAACGAGCTGTTCCTTAGAAACGCTTGTAGGAGCAACCTCGCCTACAACTCTACCTGTTGATGTGATCTCAAGCTTTGGACCATAGTTTGGATTGTTCTTCCAGATACCTCTCCAGTCAGCAATCTGTGAGTTCTGTGTGTTCTCAGATGTCTCACCTGTGCAAACTACTGTATCGCCGTAGCAATCGTAGCCCATTGTGATGTTACATGTCTGGTAGCCTGAACCCTTGAGTGTTGAGAAGATAACTGCGTAGTCAGCACCTTCCTTCATTGGAGTCTTAAGCTTTGAGCCAGGATCGTATGAATAGATACCGTCACCCTCGTATGTGCACATCTCTTTTCTTGTCTGGAAACCAACACTAGCATACTCGCTGTCGCCGGCAACTGCCCATGTGTGAGCATACACTGTTACAGTCTTGTCGATACCTGTAGCAGGCACTGCATCTGCCCAATACTCTGTTGGGAACTCAAAATAAATTTTTGTGTCTGTTTCTGCAGCTGATACTGAAAGAGCTGATACGCTAGCTGTTGAAAAAGCCATAGCTCCTGCAAGAACCAAGCTGAGAACCTTTGATGATTTTCTCATCTGTGTGATTCCTCCTTTTTATTTTTACTCATTACATTACGAGTATGATTATTATACAATAGAAATAACTTTATTTCAAGATATTTGTAAAAATTAGTCCAAGTTTTTTTCTGTTTTAAAAGCAATTTAGTGTTATTTACTGAATAAATTCTTAATATTGCTCAGATTTACAATCACAGCCGTCTATTCTTATTTTTACATTGACATAAATTGTTTTTCGTAGTATCATTAAAAATGAATATTTTTATCAAATTTCATTGAAATGAGGTTATAAAAATGCTTAACAGCAAAAAGGAAATGGAAAAAATCGTAGCTCTTTGCAAAGGCAGAGGCTTTGTGTATCCAGGTTCAGAAATTTACGGCGGACTTGCTAACACTTGGGATTACGGCCCACTTGGCGTTATGCTCAAGAACAACATCAAGAGTGCTTGGCTTAAGAAGTTCGTTCAGGAAAACAAATATAACGTAGGTCTTGACTCTGCTATTCTTATGAATCCACAGACTTGGGTTGCTTCAGGTCACCTTGGCGGCTTCTCTGACCCTCTTATGGATTGTAAGGAATGTAAGACTCGTCACCGTGCTGACAACCTTATCGAAGATTTTGACGGCACAAACGTAAGCGGCTGGTCAAATGAGCAGATGACAGAATACATCAGAGAAAAGTCTATTCCTTGCCCTAACTGCGGCAAGCACAACTTTACTGATATCCGTCAGTTTAACCTTATGTTCAAGACATTTCAGGGTGTTACTGAGGACAGCAAGAACGAAATTTATCTCCGTCCTGAGACTGCACAGGGTATTTTCGTAAACTTTGCAAACATTCAGAGAACAAGCCGTAAGAAGGTTCCTTTCGGTGTTGCTCAGATTGGTAAGTCATTCCGTAACGAAATCACACCCGGTAACTTTATCTTCCGTGTACGTGAATTTGAGCAGATGGAGCTTGAGTTCTTCTGTAAGCCTGGTACAGACCTTGAGTGGTTTGAATACTGGAGAGGCTTCTGCCGCGACTGGCTCTATTCATTGAACATCAAGCCTGAAAATCTCAGACTTCGTGACCACTCTGCAGAGGAGCTTTGCTTCTACTCAAAGGCTACAACTGACTTTGAATACCTCTTCCCATTCGGCTGGGGCGAGCTTTGGGGTGTTGCTGACAGAACAGACTACGACCTTACTCAGCACATCAACACAAGCGGCAAGTCACTTGAGTACTTTGACCCACAGACAAACGAGAAGTACATTCCTTACGTTATCGAGCCTTCTCTCGGCGTTGAGCGTCTTTTCCTTGCTGTTATGGTTGAAGCTTATGACGAAGAAGTTGTTGACGAGAAGGACACAAGAGTTGTTCTCCACTTCCATCCTGCACTTGCTCCTTTCAAGGCTTGTGTGCTTCCGCTTTCTAAGAAGCTCAACGACAAGGCTGAGGAAGTTTACGATATGCTTTCAAAAGACTTTATGGTAGACTACGATGACGCAGGTTCTATCGGTAAGCGTTACAGAAGACAGGACGAAATCGGTACACCATTCTGTATCACATATGATTTTGAGTCTGTTGAAGACGGCTGTGTAACTGTTCGTGACCGTGACACAATGGCTCAGGAAAGAGTTGCTATTGATCAGCTCAGCCAGTACATCGCTGAAAAAATTAAGTTCTGATTTTTTCAGCTCGTTACAAGCTTTGTACTTTTTGGGATTGATTTTCCGACAATGTTTTCATATTGATTTTAATACAAATATTTTGGGGTGTTTCAGTTTTTGAAACACCCCTTAGTTTTTTATATCACAACAAATTCATTTCTGTGGATTGAATAGATTATACAGGTGCTTACCTGCATTTCTGTTGACTGCTCAACAGCATTTTTGTAGAGTTCTAGCTGTTTTGAATAGAGTGTTCTGAGTCTTTGAACCTCTTTCACCCTATCTGTTTTATAGTCAACAAGTACAAGCTTGCCGTTTTCTTCAAACAACAAGTCAACCGCACCCTGCATTACAACCTTTGTTTCTGCCGCCTTGCCTTCGAGGGTGTCATCAATAAGATTTGCGTTAATCTTGACAGTGAATCGTTCCTCCCTCATTACGTTCGGTGAAGCAATAATTC
>JAXJTT010000144.1:0-12295 GCA_036309445.1 Ruminococcus sp.
ATGCGGATGTAGCTCATCTGGTAGAGCGCCACCTTGCCAAGGTGGAGGTAGCGGGTTCGAGCCCCGTCATCCGCTCCACAATGCACTTGACATATTATTCAAGTGCAATTTTTATCAAAATATGGCCCGGTAGTTCAGTTGGTTAGAACGCTAGCCTGTCACGCTAGAGGTCGACGGTTCGAGCCCGTTCCGGGTCGCCATATTAAAAAGTCCGAATTTTTTCGGACTTTTTCTTTTTGTGTTCAATAAGTATTTAGCATATGAAAGTGGATGTCGCATTAATGACATCCCTTTGCATATGCTAAATTATTGTTTGCGGGGTGACCCCGCCCACACGTCGAGAAGATAGTTTTGTTTGTAAATAAAACCTGTAGCCCGACAATAAGTTTTCCCATTAGTACTGTAGGGGCCGGCGTCCTCGACGGTCCGCTATAAATAGATAAGAATAATTGTTGGGTAAAAGTTTGCTAACAAATAAAAATTCACTTCCAAATGTAAATGCAATATCACCGTTGCCGTCACGCTTGCTATAATTTAACATACAGAAAAGGGGCGATCTCGTTAGTGAGATTGCCCCCTTTTTAATGATGAAATTTGCTTATGTTGCAGATTTATCTATATTCTGTTTTATCTGTTCAAAGGTTACGCCGTATTTTTTCGCAATATCTCTTGCGTAACTGCTGCCCTGTGGGTCAGACTTATACACCTTGAATGAACGCTCGCCCTTGTCAACTCCCGTAACAAGGCTTTCAACAAGGCTCTCGCCCTGAATTTCGCTGTTAAGAACATCAAGCTTCATAGCAAGGTCGTGCATATGGGTGTTGAATACTGAACGTACTCCAAGATATCTCATCGCACGCACAACGTCTTTTGCAATAAACAAGCCCTCGGATACATTTGTAGTCGCAAGACTCTCGTTTAAAAGCATAAGGCTCTTTGAGGTTGCAATATCAAAAATCTCTGCTAGTCGTTTGCTTTCCTCGCCAAGTCTGCCGAGGTCTACAGTGTCATTTTCGTCAGCAGGGAAGTGAGTGAAGATATTGTCGCAAGGGCTTACTTCGCAGGCAGAGCAAGGTGTGTATATACCATTCTGTGCAAGCAGGAAAGCAAGTCCCACTGCCTGAGTAAATGTAGTCTTTCCGCCTCGGTTAGGGCCTGTAAGAATGAAAATTCTTCCGTTTTCGTCGTCAAAATCAATATCGTTTGCAACAATGTTAAATTCTTCACCACTGACTCTCTTTATTGCCAGTTTGAGGTTGTATATGCCCTTTGCGGAAAATCCTCTGCTTTCAGGAGATTTTATTGCAGGCTTGCACATATCAAGACCCTTAGCCTTGATTTTCTCAACAAGCTCTGCCCAGCGGATATAGAAGATGATTTCGGGAGTAAGTGCAGAAAGCGAGTATCCGCTGATATTTACATATCTTGTCAGCACGCTCTGAATGTCCTGCACAGTCTTTTTCATAATACTTGTAACTGCTTTTTTGAGGCTGTCAGATAACGGGTCAGCACCGGTCAATGAATTTTCGCTTGTGTTCGGTGTGCCGTTGCCCGATACGGGGTCAACACTGCCGATACTGAAAGTACCTTCTTTGATTCTTGGGCTTGCAGGGTGGAATTTGGTGATATCGGAAATATCTGTACCGAAGTGCAAATCATCGTCATTGTTTGCAAACTTCATAAAATGTTTCATAAGACCTGCAGAAGTAAAAGCCTTGTCGTTGAGTGAAATTATGCCTGCATTCTTTGGTCGAAGCAAGTCATCAAGATTTACGCCGATTGTTACGCTCTTTACTTTCTGCACCTTTTCAAAGGTTTGGGCAATATCAATTTTGAGCTGAGGAAATCCGCTGTTTGAGTAAATGTCGCAGACCTCTTTTTTCAGCCTTAAAAGCCCCTGAGAATGAATATCTGTGCGTTCAAGCACCTCTTTCATTTTTGTGATACAGTTTACGTAGCCGTCAATCTCACGCAAACGGTTTACAAGCTTCCAGAGGGAAGAAGCCTCAGTATCTTTCTGAAAACGTGAAATCTCACGCAAATCTGCAAGCTCAGCAAGAAGCTCAGCAAGAGCCGAGCGGAGTTCAGGAAATCTGAGAAAATCCTCAAAAATTTCTGTTCTGTAGCTTACTGTCTGCTCGTCGCAGGTAATCTCACTCATAATTTTCATTATAACATTCTGCTCGTATGCACTTTCTGTAAGCGACTTGCAGATATATTCAAGCGAAAGGTCATTTATCGCTTCTTTTGTCAGTTTTTCAAATACAGGGCTTGCGTTTTCGGGAATCAGCAAACTAAGCTCAGCCATAAGTATCTCTCCTTTTTATTTTCAAAACTCAAATATCATTTATAATAATATTTTAAAACCAGGTTTGCAAAAATACAAGCAACCGATGTTTTATTATATCAACTGTTTTTACGGATAATCAACCAACAGTTGATTTTTGCTGATAAATATTTCAATATATACGATACCACCATAATACTGATATGTCAAAGACTTTTCTTTGTAGGTGTGATAACTTGCATACGCTCCTATAATTTGATATAATTATTTAATATACAACTTTAATTTAAAGGAGCTTTTCAATGAAAGGTTTTCGTTTTTATCTTGCACTCTATGGTGCAAAGCTTGCGTCAACAATGCTTAAACTTATGCACCGTAACGGAACACATACCCCCGGTGTCGTAGCTTTAAAAATATGTCCTGATTTTCTCAAAAGAATGGACAAGCCACAGACAATAATAGGTATCACAGGCACAAATGGTAAAACCACAACTGCAAATATGATAAACGATATATTTGCAGACCAGGGCTATACTCCCGTAAACAACAGAAGCGGAAGTAATATCCTCGGCGGTGTTGCAACAACTCTTATATCTTCAATAAACCTCAGAGGCAAAACAGTGAACAATCTTGCCGTAATTGAGTTTGACGAGAGAAGCTCCCGTCTTATATATCCGTATGTGCATCCGACATATCTTCTCTGCACAAATCTTTTCAGAGACTCTTACAAGCGTAACGCTCATTCTGAATTTATCTTTGATATCTTAAACGAGTATATCCCCGAAAGCACTACACTTATCTTAAACGGTGACGATATGACAAGTGCAAGACTTGGCGAGAAAAACAAGCGTGTGTATTTTGGTGTTGAGCCACAGAAAAACGAGGAGCTTGAGCAGAATAATATCATTCAGGACACTCCGCTTTGCCCTGTTTGTTCATCAAGACTCGATTACGATTTCCGTCGTTATCACCATATCGGCAGACTTCACTGCACAAACTGTGATTTCGCTTCTCCGACTGCAAAATACAGTGTTTCAAAAATCAACGAAAACACAGGCAGAGTCACAATGAATATAGACGGAAAATCAACCGACTTCAAAATGGTTGGTAATTCTGTTACAGACGCTTACAACCTTGCAGGTGTAATTGCTCTGCTTTCTGAGTTTGGCATTGACAGCAAAAAGCTTCGAGACTCCGTTGAAAAACTCGAAATCGTAAAGAGCCGTTACGACGAGGAAACAATCGGAGGTAAGCACGTTATTATGAGCGTTGCAAAGGGTCAGAATGCGATTGCCTGCTCAAGAGTATTTGACACAATCCGTACTCACTCAGGCAAAAAAGCTGTTGTGCTTATGCTTGATGACCTTGGTGATGCTCAGGAAACAAGCGAAAATATTGCGTGGATTCACGATGTTGACTTTGAGCTTTTAAACGATGAGTCAGTAGTTCAGATTGTGTGCAGTGGTGCGAGAAATCTTGACTACCGTGTACGTTTACTTATGGCTGGAGTGTCACCTGATAAAATCACTTGCGTGCAGAAAGAGTCAGATGCAGCGGCATCTGTTGACCTTGACAAGGTAGACACAATCTTCTTGCTTTACGATGTATACACTACCTCATATGCGACAATTTCAAAAGCTGCTTTGCACGAAAGAATGAAGGAAAGGGAGGACAACTGAAATGAAAATTGAAATACTCTATCCTGAGTTATGTAATCTTTACGGCGACAGAGGCAATATAAATTATCTGCGTATGTGCCTTAAAAATGCTGAGTTTGTTGAAACCTCCTTTAAGACAGAGCCTTTGTTTGTTAAGGAAACCCCTGCTTTGATTTACCTCGGACCATCAAACGAGAAAAATCAGGAGAAAATCATTGAGGAGCTTATGCCTTATAAAAACAGACTCAAGGAGCTTATCAACAACGGCGTTGTTATGCTTTTCACAGGCAACGCAGGCGAAGTGCTTTTTGAGGAAATCGAAGATTGGGACGGCAGAAAAATCAAGGGACTTTCCGTTTTGCCTTTCACTGCAAAGCGTGACAGATATGTCAGATTCAACGGTCTTAACCTCGGTTCGTTCAAGGATAAATTTGATGTAATGGGATTTCGCAGTCAGTTCACAATGTGGTATGGTGACAACAGCGAATGTGCTTTTATAAAGTGCAGACGTGGTGCAGGAATCAACAGGGAGAGCGACAAAGAGGGCATTATGGTCAATAATATGATAGCCACAGCCCAGCTTGGCCCGATTCTTGTAAACAACCCCGACCTCACAAGATGGCTTCTTGATACAATGGGTGCCAAAGATGCAGAGGTAGCCCTTGAAGACGATATAAGAAAGACATACGCCGCACGTCTTGCAGAATTTGAAAATCCAAAAACAAAGGATATACTTTGATAATACATAATGGGGCTGTCTTGTTGCACAGCCCCTTATGTTATGCTGATAAATTATCGTCAGAAAAATGGCAAATGTTTCGGAGGAAAACTATGAAAAAAATATATCTTGATGAAACTCAATCGGATTGTTGCACTGCTGTTTTTGTGTCTGATGCTGAGGTTATCAGGGCAGGAGCTACGGTTTATTCAATGCCTGTAAGTGATAAAAATGATGAATACAAAAGATTGGCAGAAGATTATGATGTGAGATTTATTTTTGATGACAACCCTCCTGCCATAAATTTTTATACAATTCCGCTGATTAATATTTTTGCAACAGACAGCAATGGCGGATATATTGCTTCGCTGGGACAGATTTTTGATATTGAAAGTAATGCACCGATATGTTACATTGACAGCGACAAAAAATGTTATGTAATCGCAGAAAACGGAAAAGAATTTTTGAAAAATATTTCAAATTGGAAGGATAAAAAAGAATTGATAAATGACATAAAATTTTATTATTCAAAAGAAGAAGCGGAAAAAGAGAACGAATTTCTAGATATAAAAGAATTGGAGAAATCTATAAGGGGTGAAAATTATGATTAAAGCCGTAATTTTTGATATGTTTGAAACATTAATCACTCACTACAACTCACCTTTGTATTTCGGCTCGCAGATGGCTGTGGATGCAAAGCTTTCAGAAGATGAATTTCTGCCTTTGTGGAGGGGAAAAGAAGACGACCGAACATTGGGGATTTTAACTCTTGAAGAAAATATTGAATTGATTTTGCGTGAAAATAAATGTTATTCTGCCGACCTTGTCAAAAAAATTGCAGACAAACGCAGAGAAGCAAAACGCAGGTGCTTTGAGAATATGCACCCCGAAATTATTCCTATGCTTTCAGCACTCAAAGAAAAAGGTCTGTGTGTCGGTCTTATAAGCAACTGTTTTTCCGAGGAAGCCGAGGTTATCAGAGAAAGCGTGTTGGCAGAGTATTTTGATGCTGTTTGTCTTTCCTGTGACTTAGGTATGTGTAAACCTGATAAAAGAATTTTTGAAAAATGCCTTGATACTTTGGGTGTAAGTGCCGAAGAATGTTTATATGTAGGCGACGGCGGTTGTTACGAGCTTGAAACCGCAAAAAGCCTTGGTATGAATGTGGTGCAGGCTGTCTGGTATCTCAAAGACGGAACAAAACAACCGTCAAAAAGAAAAGCGGAGTTTTCTCCTGCAAACTCACCGCTTGAAATTTGTAAAGTGCATTTTTGATCAAATATTATAATATTGTTTTAGTGAGGTGATTTTATGGATTTGCGAAAAACCTTTAATGATGATGTGTGTAACTACGATGAAGCCCGACCGAATTATCCGTATGAGCTTTTTGAAGCTGTGTTTGATTACGCACCATTGAGCGAAAATTCTCACGTGCTTGAAATCGGAATAGGCACAGGTCAGGCAACTTTGCCGTTTTTACAGAAAAATATGAGTGTAACCGCAGTGGAGCTTGGCGACAGGCTATCAGCTTTTTGTAAAGGCAAATTTGCTGAATTTGAAAATTTTTCTGTTATAAATGATGACTTTTTAAAGGCTTCGCTTCCAGAAAACTCCTTTGACCTTGTGTACTCTGCTACGGCTTTTCATTGGATAGACGAAAAGCAGGGGTTTGAAAAAATCAATAAACTCCTCAGAAGCGGTGGGGCAGTAGCTCTTTTCTGGAATCATCCTTTTGTCGGCAGAGAAGACGATTTGACAAATCGTGCAAGCTCTGCGGTCTATAAAAAATATCGTCCTGCTCAGAAGACAATACGTGAATTTTGTTCTGCCGATACATTAAGATATGTAGGCTTGCTTGAAAAATACGGCTTTAAGGATATCAAAACAAAGCTTTTCAAGCGTATCCGCACGCTTTCTACAGAAGAATATCTGAATCTGATAAATACCTACTCAGACCATTTGGCCCAGCCCGAAAAAATCCGCAGAGAGTTTGAACGGGATATGAAAAAAGCCATTGATGAGGCAGGCGGAAAAATAAATATTTATGATACAATCGACTTGTATCTGGCAAAAAAGTAAAATTTTTTTTGCAATATTCCTTTTTGTAATTAAAAATCGTTAATTGCTCATATTTACCAATAAAGATTTGCTAATTCATTCAGTTTGACGATTGACTTACGACCCCATATTTGGTATAGTATTTAAGCACCTTAAAAGGTGACCACAAGATATAGTCTTAAAAAGAATTATAAAAAAGAATTATAACTGAAATATAGGATGAATTGTACTCAGGGAGGTAAATATGATTAAAGAAATCATCAAGCGTGACGGACGTGCCGCCGCTTTTGAACTTGAAAAAATCACACAGGCTATCTATAAAGCTGCCGAAGCTATCGGCGGTAATGATTACGAGTCTGCAAAGGCGCTTGCACTTCAGGTTGAAAAAAGTCTTGAAGAGCAGTGCAAAAATTCTGCTCCTACAGTTGAGCAGGTGCAGGATACAGTTGAAAAGGTGCTTATCGAAAACGGACACGCAAGAACAGCAAAGGAGTTTATCCTTTATCGTGCTGAGCGTACAAGAGTTCGTGAGATGAACACAAGACTTATGAAAATTTATGAGGATCTTACCTTTAAGTCAGCCAAAGATAACGATGTTAAGCGTGAAAACGCAAACATCGACGGCGACACAGCTATGGGTACAATGCTCAAGTACGGCTCTGAGGGTGCAAAGCAGTTCAATGAAATGTATATTTTAAGCCCACAGTACTCAAAGGCACATCTTTCGGGTGATATCCACATTCACGATCTCGACTTCTTTACTCTGACAACAACCTGCTGTCAGATTGACCTTCTCCGCCTTTTCAAAAGCGGATTTTCAACAGGTCACGGCTATCTCAGAGAGCCTAACGATATCGCTTCATACTCTGCTCTTGC
The DNA here is from genome assembly GCA_036309445.1 of Ruminococcus sp. Lineage (GTDB taxonomy): Bacteria > Bacillota > Clostridia > Oscillospirales > Acutalibacteraceae > Ruminococcoides. The sequence continues at coordinate 7,598 of JAXJTT010000144.1, forward strand.
TTGTATTGCTATTCAGTCAAACCAGAATGACCAGCACGGCGGTCAGAGCGTACCAAACTTTGATTATTCTATGGCACCAGGTGTCAAGAAGACATACAGAAAGCGTTACAGAATAAATCTTGAAAGAGCAATTGAACTTCTTACAGATGACGAAAATCCACAGCAGACGGCTGTTGATATAGCAACAAAGGCTGAGGAAATCAGCGGTGAGTGGCCAACACTCGAAGATCAGACTCCTGCATACAAGCAGGCTGAAATTGAAATCCTCAACGAGCGTTTTGGTGACAAAACTGCAGGCAAAATCCAGCGTTTTGCGTTCAAGCATGCAGAGGCTGAGACTGATAAGGCAACATTTCAGGCAATGGAAGCTCTTATCCACAACCTCAACACAATGCACTCACGTGCAGGTGCTCAGATTCCGTTCAGCTCATTGAACTACGGAACAGATACATCTCCTGAGGGCAGACTCGTTATGAAAAACCTCCTCCTTGCTACTGAAAACGGTCTCGGCAACGGTGAAACACCAATATTCCCGATTCAGATTTTCAAGGTTAAAGAGGGCATAAGCTACAATCCCGAGGACCCTAACTACGATTTGTACAAGCTTTCAATGAGAGTTTCTGCAAAGCGTTTGTTCCCTAACTTCTCATTCCTTGACGCACCTTACAACCTCCAGTATTACAAAGAGGGCAGACCTGAAACAGAAATTGCTTATATGGGTTGCCGTACTCGTGTTATGGGTAATGCATATGACCCTGAGCGTGAAATTACTTACGGCAGAGGTAACTTAAGCTTTACTTCCGTAAACCTCCCGAGACTTGCAATTCTTTCTAATAAAAATATTGACTTCTTCTTTGAACAGCTCGACAGAATGTGCGACCTCGTTGTTGGTCAGCTTCTCGAGAGATTTGAAATCCAGTGTCAGAAGCTTGTAAGAAACTATCCGTTCCTTATGGGTCAGGGTATCTGGATTGACAGCGAAAAGCTCGGTCCTAACGACTCAGTAAGAGAAGTTCTGAAGCACGGCTCACTCACAATTGGCTTTATCGGTCTTGCAGAGTGTCTTGTTGTTCTCACTGGTAAGCACCACGGCGAGAGCGATGCTTCTCAGAAGCTCGGTCTTGAAATCATCGGCTTTATGAGAAAGAAGATGAACGAGGCTACACAGAAGCACAAGCTTAATTTTGCTCTTATCGCAACTCCTGCAGAGGGTCTTTCAGGCAGATTTGTAAGAATCGACAGAAAGCGTTTCGGCAAGATTGAGGGCGTTACAGACAGAGAGTATTACACAAACTCATTCCACATTCCTGTTCATTTCAATATTTCTGCATTTGATAAAATTAAGAAGGAAGCTCCTTATCATAACCTCACAAACGGTGGTCATATTTCATACATTGAGCTTGACGGTGACCCATCACAGAACATTGATGCGTTCGAGGCTGTTATCCGTTGTATGAAAGAAAGCGGCATAGGCTACGGTGCAATCAACCACCCTGTTGACCGTGACCCTGTTTGCGGACATACAGGTATTATCGGTGATTGCTGTCCTAAGTGTGGCAGAAAAGATAACGAGGGCGGTCAGGGCTTTGAGCGTATCCGCAGAATCACAGGTTATCTTGTTGGTACAATGGACAGATTCAACAACGCAAAGGCTACTGAGGTGCAGGAGAGAGTTAAGCACTCAGTTTGCGAGTGTTGTTCCTGTGAGGAGTTTTCTGACGAGGAAACAGCTTAAATGAGCAAAAATATTTTACGTCTTTCGGGCGTTATAAAAAACAGTATTGTTGATGGTCCCGGTTTTCGTATGACAGTTTTTTGTCAGGGGTGTCCGCATCATTGCAAGGGCTGTCACAACGAAAAAACATGGGACTTTGAGGGCGGCTTTGACGGAAAGGTAGAGAAAATAATTGAGGTTGCTAAAAAACAGCCGTTGATTCAGGGACTCACCTTTTCGGGCGGCGAGCCGTTCTGTCAGGCAGAAGCCTTTGCCGAGCTTGGCAGGCTTTGCCACGAAAACGGCTATAACGTAGTTACATACACAGGTTATACTTACGAAAAGTTGCTTGAAGGTTTTGACAAGCACCCCGAATGGAAAGCACTTCTCGAGCAGACCGACTACCTGATAGACGGCAGATTTGAGCTTGAAAAGAAAAGCCTTATCCTCAAATTCAGAGGCAGCGAAAACCAGCGTATAATCGACGTAAAGCAAAGCCTTACACAAGGTAAAGTCGTTGAGAATTACGATATAGCTACATAAGCAATCTTTTATAAATAATGTAGGTTTCGGCGTCCCCGACGGTCCGTATTATACCCAATATATCAGATTTTTGATAAGATAACCAAAACTCCGACTGAAAGTAAAATCAGTTGGAGTTTAATATATATATATAAATGAGGTAATAATAATGGCAATAAAGCTTAACGAAAATAAAGAAACAGTTGCCCTTGTACGTGAGGGTCTGAAAAATACAGGCGGTTACTGCCCTTGCAGTATGATAAGAGATGATGACCACAAGTGCATCTGCAAGGAATTTAAAGACCAGATGGCAGACCCTGATTTTGAGGGCTACTGTCATTGTATGTTGTACTATAAAACTAAGGATTGAGTATTTTCAGCATACAGATTACATATTATATAAAAAAGGAGAGGTTTTATGACTAGCGTAGGTACTTTGGAAATCACAACTGAAAGATTGATTTTAAGAAAATTTAAGTATTCTGATGCACAGGATATGCTCGAGCTTTGGGTAAGCAAGCCTGAAATCCAGCACCTTTATTCAGAGCCGACATACACAACTCTTGAAGAAGTAAACGGCTTGCTAGATAAGTATATTTCATCATACGAAAATGAAAATTATTACCGCTGGGCAATTATCGACAAGCAGGACAACAGGTGTATCGGACAGATTGCATTCTTCCTTGTTGATACAAAAAATCACTTTGCGGAAATTGAATATTGTGTGTCAGACGCATATCAGAACAGGGGATATATGACCGAAGCAGTAAAAGCTTTGATTGACTTTGGTTTTAATAAAATCGGCTTGCATAAAGTTCAAATTTCTACAAAAGAAATAAATAAACCTTCACAGCGAGTAATCGAAAAAAGTGGCTTTACCTATGAGGGTACACTCAGAGATTATTTCTACTACGAGGGCGGCTATGTAGGCAGACGCTTCTATTCAATGCTTGAGTCTGAATACAGATGTAAAAACGCATAAAGCAACGGCAGAGTTTTGAAAAATAAACTCTGCCGTTTTTATTAATTTATTGTTGAGTGTGGTCGTTACGCTTTACAAAAATCCACGTATATCTACAGCCAGTTTTTCTTCGAGGTTTATAAGTCGCTTGGTGATATCCTTGGATTTTTCGTCTGCCGCCTTGTATTGATTAAGATACTTGTTAAGTGATTTTACGCCCATATTACAGCCGTCTGTCATCAGGTCGGCAATAGTGTGGTCAGATTCATTCATAACCAGCTTTACATTTGTTTTCATCCACGACATACCCTTGGCTATCGGGTTAGGCTCCTTGCCGTCATCTTTGTAGCGGTCAAGCTCTTCCTGAATTTCTTTGTCCAGTTTGTCGTGTTCAGCCTTGCAGTCAGTGAGGTATTGTCTTAGTTTTTCGCTGTGTGTAAAACTAAGAACATCGTCAATTGATGATGTTCCCATTTTTACGCCTGCATCACATTCACGCAAAAGCTTTATGGTGTCTTGCTCTATCATAGCTTCATACTTCCTTTCGTTTTTATAAATTTATTATTTCCTTTTTGTTTTTGTTTATAATGAAAAGAAGCAAAATATAAAAACACCTTGCAAGCGTATCTGCCTGCAAGGTGTTGGATTATTCAACTAAATTGTCACTAAAATTTTGTTTGATAAAATCATTCATATCACGTTGTGCAAGTCTTGAAGTTTTGAAGAAAAAAGCCTCAAACCCTAAAAATACAATTGTAAAAACTAAAAATGATGCAAGAAGCTTTGTTCCGACAACAAGAGTAGATATCAGCATAAAAATCCAGATAACGGCAGGAACAACAGCAAACGCATAGCCTGCAAAATCAGGACGCATTTTTATGTTTAGGTTTGTGTGACCATCAGATTTAGTGACATTTCCGAAAAACACAGGGCTGTAGCTTTGGTGAATAAAGATATTGCCCTCAGCTTCTTTGCGAATCTGCAATTTAAAACTGTTGTCACAAAATTCGCCTCTGAATACAGTGTCAGCATTTGCCAGACGATTTGAAGACAAGGTTTCTGACTTGAGTTTGCCTATAACTCTTTCAGGGTTAAGATTGAGCAAATAACATTTTTCTTTAAAACAATTAAACATTATATTTCACTCCTGCTTGCATATGTGCATAGCTGTTAAAACTTTAAAATGCATTCTGAGCCGCATTTAAATAAGGCATAAAGCCGATTACAATTACAAGTGATGCTATAAGCAAGATGATGCCGGCAGCGATTAAATAAATGCTCATTTTTCTTACAGGTCGGCTTTCTTTGAATGCATCGTTTTTCTTTTTAAGAATAAAAAGTGCGACACCTGAGATAAGTGCTATAAGTCCGAGTGTAGGGATTAAAATTGCGGCTGTCTGAATAATTTTTTCAGTAATTAAAGTGTTTTCTAAATTTTCCATAAAGCTCTCCTTGTTTAGTTTATGATTATATGCCTGGTAAAACATAGGGGATATACCAC
>JAXJTT010000145.1:0-2908 GCA_036309445.1 Ruminococcus sp.
AATGTTCCATCTGGGATACGAGTTTGATGAAAATGATGTACATGATGTGAAGTTATTGTGTGAGACATTTCATATCGAAATTCCAAAAGAGTATAGATAACTGCAAATTCCAATTTGTCGAGCTACTCATAAAACAAGTTAAGACCACTTACCGATTTGGTAGGTGGTCTTTTTGTATGCTTACGAATATTTAATTTTTACGCTTTTCTTCTTGGATGAAACTAACTTCAAGATTACATCATCAACTGCATCTGTATATCTTCCTTGTGCAATAAGATTTTTTTTCAGATTTATAAGAGTTGTTATAACATTTGTGTATTCAGTATCGGTAAGATACAAATGGTAATTCTTGTTTTACATAAAAGCACCTCCTGACAACGCTATTATATTTGTAACACGAAAAACAATAAAGTGTGCGATTAGAAATTGCTGTTTATAACGCAAATTACTGATGTATTATTTTAATTTTATGAACAGAATAACAGATAATCAAATTCCTCGGCTATTAGCAAGATTTTTAGCACGAATTTTTGAGCTATTAGCAAAAGGGCAATTTCTCTTAGCAAAAAGCCAATTTTCTTGCTAATTTTTCTTAGCAAGGTAAACACCTCACAAAGAATTTGATAATGTGTTATTTTATTAATCAAATCTATTAGCTAGCTAATAGATTTTTGAGCAATATAAAAAAGACTTATAAAAACAAAAAAGCCGAAAACCTAGATTTAATCAGGGTTTTCGGCATAAAAATTGGCACCCTCTACCGGAATCGAACCGATATCTAAGTCTTAGGAGGACCTTATTCTATCCGTTGAACTAAGAGGGCATATTATTAATTTTTGCAAATTATCTTTTAATATTCTAATACAAAAACCTTACTTTGTCAAGGCAACAGGGAGCCATTAACGCTGACACCTTCTATTTAAATTGAAAGTGTCAGCGTTTCTGTTATTTCTTAAATTTTATCAAACGCCATAGAGCATATCGCCATATGATGGATATGGCCAGTACTCGGCTGATGTTTCTGTTTCCATTGAATCGCCTACTGCACGAAGTTCCTGCATTACTGAGAATACCTTTTCTCTGTAATACTTAGCATACTTGAGATTATCTCCCTCATACTCGCTGGCTTTTATAACCGCATCTTCAAGCTCTGCTGTTTTCTTTGCAAAGCTTACAAGCTTGTTTGAAAGGCTCATAATGAGTTCTTCTTCTACACTTGTAGGAATGAGGTCAGAAAGTGCCTTTTTAGCGAGTGCTGTGTCTGTAAGCTCTCTTACGTACGCAGTTACGGCAGGAATCATATCCTTTTTAGCCATATCAATCATTGTAAGAGCTTCGATATTGATATGCTTTGAGTAGTTTTCAAGCTCAATACCATATCTTGCGTATATTTCTTCTCTGGAATAAATCTTGTTTTTCTCGAAGAGTGCAATATTTTTCTCAGCTATGTAGTGAGCCAAAGCATCGGGAAGTGACTTAAGATTGAGAAGACCTCTCTTCTCTGCTTCAGCTACCCATTCATCAGCATAGTTGTTGCCGTTGAAGATAATTGCCTGATGCTCCGTAAAGGTCTTTTTGATAAGAGCCTTAACAGCAGTATCCATATCCTCAGCATCTTTTAGCACCTCATAGAACTGTGAAAGCTCCTCTGCAACCATTGTATTGAGCATAATGTTTGAGCAAGCAATATTAGCCGATGAACCCAATGCTCTGAACTCAAACTTATTACCTGTAAATGCAAATGGTGATGTACGGTTACGGTCAGAATTATCTTTCATAAAGTCAGGAAGAACATCAACACCTGTTGACATTTTCACCTTGCCCATACTTACATATTCTGTACCGCTGATAATTGCCTCTACCAAAGCACCGAGGTCATCACCAAGATACATTGAGATGATTGCAGGTGGTGCTTCATGAGCTCCGAGACGGTGGTCATTACCTGCTGACGCAACAGAAATTCTGAGCAAATCCTGATATTCATGCACAGCTTTTACAACAGCCGCAAGGAAAAGCTGGAACTGAATATTCTCCTCTGGTTTTTTGCCCGGATTAAGGAGGTTTACACCTGTATTTGTAGAAAGCGACCAGTTGTTGTGCTTACCTGAGCCGTTTACACCAGCAAACGGTTTTTCGTGGAGAAGACATACAAGATTGTGCTTCTCGGCTGTCTTTTTCATAATCTCCATTGTAAGCTCGTTGTGGTCTGTTGCAATATTTGTTGTTGTGAAAATCGGAGCAAGCTCGTGCTGTGACGGAGCAACCTCGTTGTGCTTTGTTTTTGAAAGAATACCAAGTTTCCAAAGCTCATTATCAAGATCAGCCATAAATGCGGCAACTCTTGTTTTGATAGCACCGAAATAATGGTCATCAAGCTCCTGTCCCTTTGGTGCCTTTGCACCGAAAAGAGTTCTGCCTGTATACTTCAGGTCTTTTCTCTGCTCATAAATATCTCTGTCAATAAGGAAATATTCCTGCTCAGGGCCGACTGTTGTGATAACTCTTGTTACATCAGTTTTACCGAGTAAATGCAATACCTTTACAGCCTCGTTGCTGATTCTTTCCATTGAACGGAGAAGTGGTGTTTTCTTATCGAGAACTTCGCCTGTGTATGAACAGAAAGCTGTAGGGATATAAAGTGTTCCATCCTTGGCAAAAGCGTAAGATGTAGGATCCCATGTTGTGTAGCCTCTTGCTTCGAATGTTGCACGGATACCGCCGCTTGGGAATGAAGATGCATCCGGCTCGCCCTTTACAAGCTCCTTACCTGAAAACTCCATTATAATCTGACCTTCGCCACTAGGAGTGATGAAGCTGTCGTGTTTTTCAGCGGTGATTCCTGTCATAGGCTGGAACCAATGTGTATAGTGAGTACAGCCCTTTTCAATAGCCCAGTCTCGCATAAAGC
>JAXJTT010000146.1:0-7114 GCA_036309445.1 Ruminococcus sp.
AAACTATGTTATTAAATTAATGTTTATCTCATAGATTAGACCTATTTTTTATCGTAAGGCGGGGGGCTTGCTCCCGACTTACGATGTATTTCGTTATCTGTTGAAAATTATAAGCATTATAAGCATAATAACAGGCTGGTGTGCAAGGTAAATCCACAGGCTGTATTTACCGATTGTGTTAAGCACGGGGATTTTAAGCTCGAAATATTTTTCTGCGTGGTGTTTTTCAATCAGCTTCCATATAAAAATTCCTGTGAAGAACAGGAAAACCCACGGCAACAGGGAGAAATAGTCTGTTGAACGGAAATCGGGTGAGGGGAAGCCGAGAAAAGAGAGGTATTTGAATTGATACAGCGATTGAGGGAGGTCAATGAGCCTGATAGAAAAGAAGCCGATAAAATGCCGTGGTATGCCGTAAGTCAAGGCAAATAACAAGAGTGAAACAGCCGCACCGACAAGGGGCGGTATTTTTTTTATATAAATCTTAAGCGGTGAGGCAATAAGCATACTGCAACCGAGTAAATTAAGTATTCCGAACCATATTGCCTGAGAGGGCATAGCAATAACTGTTACGGCTGTGACGGCAAAGCCCATAAGTGATACTACAATTCCGTTTTTCCACGTGTTTTTGGAAAAATTAAAGGACATACCCGAAATCAGAATGAACGAAAAACATATAAATCTTTCCCATATAACCACAAGCGGTTGATATGCCCAGCCGCCCGAGCCGTAAATCATAAAGAGGTCGTACATCAGGTGGAAAAGCACCATATTTATGATGGCAAATCCTCTGATTGAGTCTATGAGATGATATCGTTTTTTCTTTTCTGAAAGTATGTCCTTAGTCATATATTATTTATCCTCTTTCATTTTTTTGTTAAAGAGAATAACTGCGATAACGGTGATTACAAGAGCATAGCCCATAACCCACAAAAGGTGAGGCATAATTTCTGAGTAGTTGCCTGAAAGAGCTGCTCTGCCTGCATTTACTGCGTGAATAAATGGGAGAAGGTTTGCAACTTTTTCAAACGCACCGCCCACAAGCTCAAGGTCAAACCATGTACCTGAAAGCCAAGCAGAGAGGTTTGTAAGCAACGCACCGCATATTCCGCCTACCATTTTATCATTAAAAACAGTTCCGCACAATAGCCCGATTGAAATAAAAAGGACTGCAACAGGAATATTTACTATTACGGCAAGGAAAATATTTGCTGTGTATTCAAGACCAAATGCAAATGCCGCAACATAGCAGACAATAGTCTGTATTATAGCCATAGGAATAAGGGGGAGAGTATATCCTAATATGTATTCCGACGGCTTGAGAGGAGATGTGAACAAGCGGAGAATAAAGCTTGTGCAACGGTCTTTTGAAACAAGCACCGCAGTGAAAAGTGAAATAAAGCTTAGACCAAATACCGAAACACCGGGGACAAGATTTGAAATTTCAAAAAGTGACATTCCTGCTTCTGGCGGTATGCTTGAATTTATTACTGACAAAAGCACTAAAAGTGTAATCGGAAAGACAATTCCGAATAAGAGTGTGAGTATGTCACGGAGGATTTCTTTTGTGTTACGTGATGCAAATACAAGTGTTTTCATAGTTAAACTTCATCTCCTGCAATCTTTACAAATGCATTTTCAAAATTATCTGCCTGAGCTTTCTTTTTAAGCTCCTCGGCTGTGCCTTCTGCTTTAAGTAAACCCTTAGCCATAATGCCTATACGGTCGGAAAGTGACTCGGCTTCTTCGAGGTAATGTGTGGTGAGGATTATTGTAATTTTCCCTTTTAGCTTTTTAATTTGTTTCCAAAGTTCTCGTCTTGCAAGTACATCAAGACCGAGTGTTGGCTCGTCAAGGAAAAGTATCTGAGGTTCGCTTATCAGTGCCATTGCGATACTAAGTCTTCTCTGCCAGCCGCCTGAGAGTGTCTTTGCCTTGCTGTTTTCGATTTCTGACATATCAAAGTCAGAAATTATCTTCTTTGCTTTCTCTTTGACTTCTGATTTTTTAAAGCCGTAGATTCCTGCGATAAACTCAAGGTTTTCCTTTACGGTAAGGTTAGGTGCTACCGAGGTGTCCTGTGGTGACACGCTGATTATCTGCTTGACCTTTGACGAGTCTGTTTTGATGCTGTTGCCCAGAAGCTGTGCATCGCCTGATGTCGGCTGAATAAGGCAGGAGAGCATTTTGATTGTTGTGGATTTTCCTGCACCGTTCACACCCAGTAGTGCATACATTTCACCTTTTTCAATGCTTAAGTCAAGGTTATTGACAACTGTTTTGTCTTTATATTTTTTTGTAAGCTTTTCTGTTCTGATTGCAAGCATACATTTATTCTCCTTTAAAAATATTACTTCGGAAATAATTATTCTCCGAAGCTGAAATTCATCAAGCCTTTTAATTTTGCAAGAGCAATACCTCTGTGGTCGCCGACAACAAGTAATTTATCTCCTGCTTCAATTTTATACACTTCTCTTGCGTGTTTCGGAATTACTACCTGACCTCTTTCGCCAACCTTTACAATGCCGAAAACGTATTTTCCGTCTACGGAGTCGTTTGCTATATCTTTTTCACCATCTAACGGCACTGTTGCGAGTGCATCAAGAGAAACACCGTAAATCATGGAAAGTTCGTGGCATTTGATAATGTCGGGGAGTGACTCTCCGTTTTCCCATTTTGCTACTGTCTGACGGGAAACATTTATCTTTTCGGCAAGCTCCTCCTGTGAGAAACCAAATTTATTGCGTAAGTATTTCAAATTCATACTAATCATATTTTTCACACCTTTCGTATTTATTATATCATTGCATATTTTGGATAACAAGCAATCGATATTAACAAATAATGTTAAATTTTGTTACGTGGATATTTTTCGACAGGATTTTTATAAAATAAATTGACTTGTAGGCGAAAAAAGCGTACAATTATAACTGATTGGAATGATGAATATGAACAAAGCAAAACAAACTTTATACCTGCTTTCCTCTCTTTCTGTATTCAGAGGGATTCTCAACAGAAGTGTGCCAAAGGCTTTTTATCGACTTCTTTTGTCACTCGATAAGCCTGTGCAGGAGTTTCTGAGTGCATACGGAGAATTTTTCTCTCTTATAAGCGAAAGAGGATGCAGTGACAAACTGGCTTATTCAATGACAGAAGCGGCACTTTTTGATGAAAACTGTTTTACAAGAGCCGCAGCGGCAGGAAAATATGACACCCTGCCTGAAAATTTACTCAAGGCTGTTAAGCGTGACTGCGAGGCTATTCTCAACGCATCTTCTCTTACTGCAGATGAGCTTATTGAAAGCTATACTTACGCAGAGGAGCTTGGTGTGATTGCCGAAAATCTTCCGAAATGGGAGTGTGGCGAATGTGCCGAGAGTTTCCGTATGTTTGACGGCTCGCTCAAGAAGGTTGCAGATTACTACAAGGAAAACGGCTGTGGTATGTTTGCCAGATACAAAGCCTTTGTGTGGCGTGACGGTGATATTCAGCCTGTTGTGCATCCTGATAAAATAGATATTGAGTCCTTTACGGGCTACGAAAGACAGCGTGATATGGTTGTCAACAACACTCTTGCGTTTATTGAGGGCAAAAGCTGTAACAACTGTCTGCTTTATGGCGATAAGGGTACAGGCAAAAGCTCTACTGTCAAGGCTATTGCAAACACATTCAGAAGCAAGGGCTTGAGAATTGTTGAAATTCCAAAGGAAAGACTCATTGACTTCCCTCTGCTTGTTGATAAGATTGCGGCTTTGCCGATGAAGTTTATAATTTTCATTGATGACCTTTCTTTCCAGAAGCAAGACCAGAGTTATACAACTTTAAAGGCTGTGCTTGAGGGCGGACTTGCCGCAAGACCTGAGAATGCACTAATTTATGCAACCTCAAACCGTCGTCATCTTGTTAAGGAAAGCTTTGCGGACCGCAGTACCGATGATGATATAAACACAAGAGACAATATACAGGAAACATTATCTCTTTCTGACCGTTTCGGTCTTGCGGTGTGCTATACTGCACCGACCAAGAAGGAGTTTGTTGATATAGCCTTTGCTCTTGCACAGGAGAGAGGCATTGAGATGACATATGACGAAATTTCGGCAGGTGCCGAAAGATTTGCACTTTCAAGAGGCGGTCGCTCTCCGAGATGTGCAAAGCAGTATATAGAGTCATTGTTTTTCTGATAAAATACAGAATAATGGAGGAGTTATATGAAAAAAGTAATTTCAGTACTGCTTGCAGCCACACTTGCTTTTTCAGCTACAACACTTTTTACAGGCTGTGACTCTGAAAAAGACTATCCTGTGGAGGTTGCTAACCTTGAAATAAAGAAAGAACCTGAGAATATCGTTGTGCTTTCTGCCGAAACAGCAGATATCATTTCGTATATCGGTTATGATGTAAAAATGGTTGGCAGAAGTGACGAAGTAAATCAGGAATTTCTCTCTGTTGTGCCTTCTGTAGGTTCAGCACAGGTTCCTAATATTGAGAAAATCAAAGAAAGCGAAGCTGATATTGTTTTTGCTGATGTTGATATTGACAGCACAGCCGTAAAAGCCCTTGCAGATGAAGGCATTATGGTTATATCAATGGCAAGCCCTAAGAATCTGGCTGAAATCGAAACAGCTTATGTAACACTTGGTAAAATTCTTGGCGGACAGTTTGCAGGAACTGAGAAAGGTGCATCATCATTTGAGAGCTTTCTCAGTGATATGGAAATGATTACCGACGGCATTGACACAGGCTCTGTGCCAAAGACAGTGTGCTATCTCTATCTCGACGGTGACACCCTGCGTACACTCAACAGCGGTACTTGCGGAGATTTTATTCTCAGCTATACAGGTGCAATCAATACAGCAATAAATATCACCGAAAGCAAGGTAGATCCGAGAATACTCAAGGTTGCAAATCCTGAGGCAATTTTCTATGCAGACGATGCAACACTCAAATATATAAAGAACGACCCTGATTTAGCGGCACTTTCGGCAGTTAAGTCAAAGCGTATGTATATGATTACTCCGACAGAAATGGAGCGTATGGGTACATCAGCGGTGAATACGGTTAATAAGATGGTTTCATATATTTATCCTGAGTCAGTAAAACCAACTACTCCTGCCGCAACAACTGCCACTACTGCAACAGATACTCAGAAAGAAACTACAGCCGCAACAACACCGACAGAAACTGCAACATCTTCTGCAACCGCCACAACCCCTGTGTCTGTGGCAGAAGAATATAATATGGAGCTTAACGGAGTTACACTCAAGATTGAAGATGAAAATGATAATGTAAAGATTATGCAGACAAGACTTTATGACCTTGGTTATGTGACTGATCTGGAAAATATCACAGGTTATTATGGTGAACTCACTAAGAAAGCCGTTAAAGACTTCCAGAAAGCAAGCTCAATCAAGCAGACAGGCGTTGCAGATGCCGCAACTATCGAAGCTATGTTTATGAGTAACGCTAAAAAAGCGGCGTAAATTTTAATAATATGTCTGATACATAAAACCAGCCCCCACTTTTTAAGTGGGGGCTATGTTTTTGTCTGTAAGCTGACTTAGAATGTTAATTTTTAATTTTTTTATTAGGCTCCTGCTAAAATAAGCTGTAGGTTTGTTACGTCAGAAACGTCAGTTATTCTGTTCTGGTTTACGTCGGCATTATGTGTATCTACAGTTATGTCGTAGTTTGCAAGGTGCATCTGTAGGGCTGTAACGTCATTTACATCAATTTTTTCGTCGCTGTCAATGTCATTTGCAAGTTTAAATGCAAAGCCATTTTCTTTTGCATACGCTTCTGCGGCAGTGTCTTTGTATCCGTAGATACAGAAGTTATCTATGCAGTAACCAGTTAGGTAATATCCAAACGCATGTTCACCTATTTCTGTAACGCTGGCTGGAATGGTAATATTTTTTAAGTTTCTGCATTCCATAAAAGCTTCACTTTTTATAGTAGTTACATTTTCAGGTATGATAATATGTTCAAGTGATTGACATTGGGAAAATGTTTTCCAATCGATGGTAGTGATGCTTTTTGATAAATTAACTTCGGTAAGATTTGTGCAGTTAAAAAAAGTATAATATCCTAAAGTTGTAATGTTGTCTGGAATGTTGATGCTTTTTAAGGATGAACATCCATCAAAAGTACCGGAAAGTGTTGTAATGTTTTCAGGAATAATAATTTCTTCAATAGAATCACAATTTGAAAATGCCATAAAATCTAAAAATTCTAAAGAATCGGGAAGTGTTATTTCTTTTAGAGATTCACAACAACTGAAAGCGGACATTTCAATCTTCTTTAAGTTTTCAGGTAGTTCAATTTTTTTTAGTCTTTTGCAGTCACAAAATGCGTCTTCGCCTATAACTGTTATGGTGTCAGGTAATATCACTTCTTCAAGAGCAAACCAGTTGCTAAATGTAGAATTGCTAATTTTGGTTACAGTGTATCCGTCTATCTGAGCAGGGACTTCATATTTTTTAACATCCTCATTTACAAAACCATAGTAACCTTCGTTAGCGTTGCTGATATTGGCAGGGCGGCAAAATTCTATTGTGCCATCGTCTAAGAGGATGTATCTATAATCACCGCTTGTAATAATTTCATTTGAGGATATATTTTCATTTTCAACCTCTGCCGCACTTGTGGGAATTACATTTGCAGAAGTAACGGACATAAGCATACATGCACTCATAAGTATTGATATTGATTTTTTTAGTATGTTTTTCATATAGATTTTCCTTTCTAATTATAATAATGTTAAAATAGAGCAACAAATTCATATATGATTATTGTACATTTATATGTTTTAAATGTCAATGTTTATTGTAGGAGTTTCACATAACAAAAAACTCTCGGAGCAGGGTAAACCTGTTTCCGAGAGTTTGGTTTTTGGTAATTAAATAAGTGAATAGACAAAAAGTCATTGTCGAGAAAATAAGTTTGAAATTATATCAAACTATCTCCTCGATTTGTGAGCGGTGTCACACCGCCAACGTCACGTTGCTTACATAATTGAGTTTATAAGTCCGCCTTTTTTGATGATGTTCTGAATGAACTCAGGGAAAGGCTCTGCCTGATATGTTTTGCCTGTTGTTTCGTTTGTGATAACACCTGT
>JAXJTT010000147.1:0-1726 GCA_036309445.1 Ruminococcus sp.
AAGTGTTCAGAACTCTATCTTAGCACTTCCTTATTACAACAATGGTTGGGTTTACACATATCCTGCAATCGACCTTGCTACAAAGGTAACAGATGATACTCCAACAACTGAGAAGAAAATCACAAACAGCACAAAGAACAACGTAAACTTCACAGACGTAAGCCTTGGCGATACAGTGAATTTTGAGCTTAAGAACTCAGTAGCAGGCTCAGAGCAGATGAAGCTCACAACATACGCTGTTTATGATGATATGAGTGCAGGACTTACACTTAACAAAAACTCTTTCGCTGTTTATCTTGCAAATGCAGATGGTGAGAAGATTGCAGACCTCATTCAGGACACAGACTACAAAGTAAACATTACATCAGAAGCAGAGGGCAAGAACACAACATTTAATGTAGCTCTTACTCCTGCTTACCTTGCAAAGTCAGATTTCTATGCAAGTGATGTAAAGTACACAATCGTAACTTACACAGCTAACCTCAACAAGTATGCTATCAAGGGTGCTACAGGCAACCCTAACGAAGATGTAAAGCTCGAATATGGTAACAGCTCAAATGTAAATAGTGTTCCGGGAAACACAGTTTACGTTTACACTTACGGAATTGCCATCACAAAAACAGATGAAGCATCAAAGCCACTCGCAGGTGCTACATTTGAACTTTACACAAACAAGACAGATGCAGAAGCTCAAAAGAACGCTATTGCAAGTGGTACATCAGACACTAACGGCAAAGTAGTGTTCAAGAACGCTTCAGGCGAAGAAATGAAGTTACAGAGTGGTACATACTACACAGTTGAAACAAAAGCTCCAACAGGCTACAATCTCTACGGCAAGGTTATTGAGGTTGAAATTCCTGCTACATACAATACTGTATTCACTAACGACACTTGGGTTCAGAACGCACCGGCAGATGGTACTGTTTCATTCACAGTAACAAACAGCAAGGTTTATTTCCCTGAAACAGGTGGATTTGTAAGCTACATCTACGTTGTAGGCTTTGCGTTCCTCGCATTAGCTTCATTTGGTTGCTTTGCTACTTTACGTAAGAGAAGCACAGTAAAGGCTGAAAAGTAATTTAATATACTAACCAACGTACAACTAAGGGAGAGGGTAACACCTCTCCCGACTCCTTTAAAGAACTATGAAAAAGAAATTATTTTTACTTCTGTGGGCAATATTCGCCCTTATAGGTTTATGCTTTGTAGCATATCCAAGCATAGCAGATTATATCAACGAAACTCATAACAAAGGAGTAATCAGCGGATATAATCAGAACACTCAGACGTTGTCTGATGATGAAATTGAAACGCAAAAAGCAAAAGCACAAAGATTTAATGAGCTTCTTGCTCAGGCTACTTTTGATACAGAAACAGAAAATCAAGAATATAAAACATTGATGGAATCCTATTATGATATTCTCGACTTTGACGGTATCATTTGCACCGTAGAAATACCGCAAATCAACGTCAATTTGCCTGTTTATCACGGATATGAGAATAACAATGAGGTTTTAAAAAAAGGGTGCGTACACCTCTTAAATACGTCCCTACCGATAGGTGGAGAGAGTACACATTCGGCAATCTCTGCTCACTCAGGCTATCCCTCTCAGAAGTTTTTTGATGATTTAGAAGATTTAGAAATAGGCGATACTTTTACAGTAAATACCTTAAATGAACAACTTGAATACAAGGTGTGTGACATCAACATAGTAGAGCCTGATGA
>JAXJTT010000148.1:0-5215 GCA_036309445.1 Ruminococcus sp.
GATAATTTGTTCCCGCTTTACAGTGGTACTGTTATCTTAAGCGAAAGCTGGGCTGAAAATAATGTAAATAATGCATCTATGTTTAATAGTACTATTTATATGAATTGTGAAGATCCTGAAGAGCTTAGGGATGCTATCAACGAGCTTGGTTATTATAATGTTGAGTGTGAGAACTATCAGGAATTTATTGACCAGATTGATAATTTTATACTTGTGATTTCAATTTTTGCGTATGGATTTATCACAGTTATTTCGCTTATCGGTGTTACAAACATCTTTAATACTGTATCAACAAATATGAACCTCAGAAGAAAAGATTTTGCTATTTTACGTTCTGTTGGTATGACTAAAAAAGAGTTTAATAAAATGATAAAACTCGAAACCTTGTTCTATGGTGCTAAAGCTCTTGCAATCGGACTTCCTTTAGGTATCCTTGGCAGTATTCTTGTTTTTATTGCGTATAATGATATGTCTGCCTACAGTTCCGCATATATGTTCCCTTGGGTTGCAGTTCTTTTATGTGTTGTATGTGTATTTGCATTGCTTTGGCTTATTATAAAATATTCATTCAGCAAAATCAAAAAACAAAACATCATTGAAACAATACGCAACGATAATATTTAATTGACATTATATTTAAAAAAATGATATAATCAAAGAAAATACCGCACAATGAACTTATGCTTCTTGTGCGGTAATATCGTTATAGAAAACAGGAGTGTAAAAATGAGGATTTTGCTTGTAGAGGATAACAAAAGCATATCTTTGGGACTTGTGTATTCTCTTGAAAAAAACGGCTATGAAGTCGACCTTTGTGAGACTTTTAAAGATACTTTGTGTAAAGCACCTTTTGATTACGATGCTATTATTCTTGATATAAGCTTACCTGACGGCAATGGTTTTGAGCTTTATCAGATTATTTGTAAATCAAGTAAAAGTCCCGTTATTTTCCTCACTGCACTTGATGATGAGGACAGCGTTGTAAACGGACTGGAGCTTGGTGCAGAGGATTACATAACAAAACCATTTTCAACCCGTGAGCTGTTGGTTAGACTCAAACGTATTACTGCAAGAAATATGCCGACAGCAAATATTGTCCGTATAGGCGATGTGTCAGTGGATTTAGATAAAGCAGAGGTTTACGATTCGGGTGTAAAAATTGATTTTACAGCGTTGGAATACAGGATTTTTTCGTTACTTGTGCAAAATCAGGGTAAGCTTGTCACCCGTGAGTTAATTCTAGAAAAAATCTGGGATATTGCAGGAAACTATGTAAACGATAATACATTGACAGTTTATATTAAGAGAATCCGTAAAAAACTTTCGTCCGATATTATTAAAACCGTAAAAGGTTTTGGATATATGCTGGAGGACAGAGGATAATGAAAAAGGCTGATAAATATATAATAATATTTTTTTTGATTGCTTTTTTGTTTGCCGTAACTTCCGTTTTTTGTGTTTCATATGCACTTGAAACTGCAAGGGATGTATCGAATAAAGCTGTGGCAAGTATAATTTCAGAAGTTATCACTGAATATCCTGATGTGGAGACAAAAGAGTTGCTCAAAATAATTGACGCTGAACAGTATGATGAAAGCTGTCTGGAAGTTTTAAACGTATATGGCATTGATATCGACAACGAATGGCTTGTTTATAAAAATCAGGAAAACTCTCTTAATATGATACTGTGTGCTTGTGTTATAAGTATATTCTTTAGCGTTGCTTTGTTTGTTGTCTTTTTGTTTTATAACAGAAGCAGAAAAAAGCAAACTGAAAAAATAACAGAGTGCGTCAGACGAGTGAATAAAGGTGATTATACTCTTTGTGCAGAAAGCTACAGCGAAGATGAGTTGTCGTTGCTCAATGATGAAATTTATAAAACTACTCTGATGCTCAGAGAACAGGCTGAAAATTCTACAAAAGACAGAGCAAATCTGAAAGACTCTCTTTCTGATATTTCTCACCAGCTCAAAACACCTCTTACATCTGTCATTGTAATGCTTGACAATATGATTGATGATGAAGAAATGCCCCCTGAAATCAGACGAGAATTTTTGTGGAGTATGAAGCGTCAGACTAATAACATAAGTTTTCTTGTTAAGTCAATACTTACACTATCAAAGCTTGATGCCAATACAGTGGATTTCAAAAAATCAAATGTCAGCATAAGCGAACTTATTACAAAATGCGTTGATAATACTGAAGTGGTTGCAGAAATAAATGATGTAGAAATAAAAACTGAAATCGAGTCCGATTTTGAACTTTCCTGCGACCGCAAGTGGTTGTGTGAAGCTCTTACTAACATAGTGAAAAACTGTATTGAACACACACAAGCCGGAGGCTATGTTAAAATAAAATCTGAGAAAAATAAAATCTATACATTAATCAGTATAGAGGATAACGGCTGCGGAATTGATTCTGAAGATTTACCGAATATCTTTAAAAGATTTTATAAAGGCAAAAATTCAGATGAAAACAGCGTAGGAATCGGTCTTGCTCTTGCAAAAACCATAATCGAAAAAGACGGCGGATATATTTCTGTTGATTCAAAGGTAGGCAAAGGTAGCCTGTTTGAAATTAAGTATTTTAATTACCCTATTAAGTAATCAAACAAAAATGGTGTCACTCCAATTCGGAGCGACACCATTTTTATAATTATAATGTCTTAAATTTCAACAGTTTTAATTGACTCAAACTCGTCAATAACTTCCTGTGAAGGTTTCTTTGTGATAAGTGATACCACAACATTTACAATAAGAGCAAAAGCAAAACCTAAAACAAGTGAATAGAGGTTTGTAGTAGCGTAAAGTGTTGCACCGTCAACAAGTGGGAGGTAGTCCCAAACTATAACGGTGAGAGCACCTGTAGCCATACCGCTGATTGCACCTGCAAGAGTTGAACGCTTCCAGAAAAGTGCAAGTAAAATAACAGGACCAAAAGCAGAGCCAAAACCTGCCCATGCATCAGAAACAAGAGTCATAATGCTTGAGTTAGGGTCAAGTGCAATAAGGAAAGCAATGATTGCAACAACTACAACCGCAATCTTACCAACTAACAAAGAACTCTTTTCAGATGCATCCTTTTTGATAGCACCCTTGTACATATCCTCAGAAACAGAAGAAGCAGTAACGAGAAGCTGGCTGTCAGCAGTTGACATAATAGCAGCAAGAATACCGCAGAGGAAGATACCGCCAATGAAAATGATAAACCAGTTATCAGCAAAAATCTGCTGAATAAGACGGATGAAAGCTGTTTCGCTTGTTGCTTTGTCAAGCTGTGTGGTGAGATAACCTCTTGCAACAAGACCGATAAAGCAAGAAGCAGCAAGAGAAATGATAACCCAAACAATAGCAATTACTCTTGACTTCTTAACTTCAGCTTCGTTCTTGATAGCCATAAATCTGATAAGTATGTGTGGCATACCAAAGTAACCAAGGCCCCATGCAAGGTTAGAGATGATAGAAACAGCAGAAACAGGTGTTCCGTCATCATTCTTAAGGAAGTTAAGGAAGTTGTCAGGATTCTGAACACCGTTTGAGATAAGTGACTGAGTGAAACCCTGATCCTGAGCAATACCGATGTAAGCGATAATCGGAACAGCCATAATAGCGATTAACATAAGTAAGCCCTGAATAAAGTCAGTGTAGCAAACAGCTTTGAAGCCACCCATAAAGGTGTAAACAAGAATTACCACAACTGCAACAATAAGACCGATAAGATAAACTGAAGAGTAGTTTTCGTCAGTGCCAAAAAGTGTAGCAAAAAGTTTTGCACCTGAGCTGAAAGCAGAAGCGGTATAAACTGTAAAGAAGATAGCAATAATTACAGCTGATACAATTTTGATGATACCTTTCTTGTCACGATAACGATTTTCAAAGAAGCTTGGAATGGTAAGTGAGTTGCCTGCAACGATTGTATACTTTCTGAGTCTTGAAGAAACAATAAACCAGTTAAGTATTGTTCCGATGAGAAGACCAATTGCAATCCATACTTCACCTGTGCCTGCAAGATATACCGAGCCCGGTAATCCCATAAGAAGCCATCCGCTCATGTCGGAAGCCTGTGCTGAAAGTGCGGCTGTCCATCCGCCGAGATTTCTGCCGCCAAGGAAATAATCCTCATTGTTTTTTGTTCCCTTTGATGCCACAAATCCGACTATGATCATCATAATCATATAGGCAACAAACGAACACAAAACAATAATGCTTGTTGTACTCATATTTTCCCTCCTGATTTATTTATTGTAAATAATACAAATACCTTTCCATAATACCAAATTATTCAATAAAAATCAAGGATTTTGCATTGTCTTTTGTTTATATGCCTAGATGAAATAATAATTGGATTTGAATATTATTGAAATCTCTGCCAATAATAACAGCGGAGGTGCTTTTTATGAGCGATAATTATAACGGAAGAAACAGGAACAAGAAGAAAAGCAGATATGAAAAAATAGGTTTTTACACCTCGCTTTCAATCTGCCTTATTGCAGTGTCTATGGCTGTATACTCAACATACTCAAATATTTCCGATACAGATTCAGTTCAAACAAAAAAAGAAACAACCGTAGCTGTGCAGGAAGTAAATCAGGATGTTACGGGAGTGACAGAAATAATCACTCAGATGATTGAAGAAACACAGCCAACACAGGTCACAGCCGTAGCACAGATCTATGAACCTATAGAAGAATTTCCTACTGAGGTTTCTCAGGGCGATACAAGAAGTGCATTACAGACAATGCTCTCAACAAACCTCTCCCTGACTTATCCGCTTGATTCAAACAATATAATAAGAGAATACAGTGAAAAAACGGCGTATTATAAAACATTGAATGTATGGAAACCGCATTTAGGTGTTGATTTTGCAGGTGAGCTTGGGGATAATGTCTATGCGATGACAGGCGGAGCTGTTACAAAGATATATGAAGATAAGCTTTATGGCAAAACAGTTGAAGTATCAATTGACAATGCCGTGATTATATATAGCGGTATGGGGCTTTTGAATGTTTCCGAAGGAGAGTCAGTAGATGCGGCATCAAAAATCGGTGTAATGGGAACAGTCCCCTGCGAAGCAAATGATGTAAATCATATTCATATTGCGGTGAAGATTGACGGTAAATACGCAGACCCGATTTCATTTATAAATAATAATGAATAATTGGTTCTGTAATTAATATAATAGTATAGCAAGCCCTCGTTTCGTTTCAGGGGCAAAA
>JAXJTT010000149.1:0-15840 GCA_036309445.1 Ruminococcus sp.
AAATTAATTGCAAACAGCTGTAAACATAAACGAGCAAAATTGCTTAGCCAAGTTGACAGCAAGCTGAAATCAAAACTTGAAGAGAAAAAGATTGCACACGGTCTAAAAACTGATAGAACAGTTCATCAAAACGATGAAACTCAAGACTTTACAATGTCAATGTAAACCATTGATTTTTGTTGGTATTTGGTCTGGATAATCTAAGGAAGCTGTGATATCCTGTGTTGCTGAAAGAGGTGATTTATATGGCAAAAAGAAGACCTTCTGGCGAAGGAGCAATCAGAAAAAGAAAAGACGGTCGCTGGGAAGGTAGAATTGTAGTAGGACATAAATCTGATAACAAACCTATTTACAAATCCGTGTTTGCAAAAACACAAAAGGAATTGTTACCTAAACTTCATAAGTTGATAGATGAATACAGTAACATTGACCTTACCGAGGATAGTAATATGCAACTTGAAAAATGGTTTGATATCTGGCTTAAAAAATATGTAAAACCAACTGTAAAAACTTCAACCTACAGCAATTACAAAAATTCACTTAGATATACTCGTCCTTATCTAGGCAAAAAGATGTTAAGGCAAATTACAACTGCCGATGTTCAAAAGATGTATAACTCAGTAAAATCAAAAGGTAGGATAAAATCAAACTCAACATCTGAAATCACTCTGTCAGACTCCACGATAAGGAGTATACATATGGTGTTACATCAGTGTATGGACTCAGCTGTGAAAAATCGTATGATTTCCAAAAATCCAACAGACGGTACTACCATACCCAAACGTAATTATAAACAAAAGCAAATACTTGATGATGTTCAGCTTGATAGGTTTACTGAAGTGATAAAGAATTATCCCGAATGGTATGACTTCTTCTATACTGAAATTACTACCGGATTAAGGCGAGGAGAAATATGCGGACTAAAATGGTCAGACCTTGATTTCAAAACAGGAGTTATCAAAATCAGTCGTTCAATAACAATTGAAACTGGTGGCAAGGTTGTGGTTGGTGAACCAAAAACGGAAACAGGCAAAAGAAAAATTCTTTTACCACCGAGTACATTACATATTCTAAAAAAACGCAAGGAAACAATATTTGGTGAATGGATATTCCCTAATCCTTTAAAACCGGAAAATCCTGTGTCTCCGAATGTTGCATATCGCAAGCTTAAAGAAATTCTGAAAAAATCTAATTTGCCCGACATAAGATTTCATGATTTGCGTCATACATTTGCAACTCACGCAATCGCAAACGGAGTTGATGCAAAAACACTGTCAAATATACTCGGACATACAAATGCTTCGTTTACTCTAGATACCTACACACATATCACAACCGATATGCAACAGAACGCCTCTGATATAGTAGGTAGCTTTATGGAAGATATTTTCGGAAAGGAGTTAAAGCCGTGGCAAAAAGAAAACGTAAAAACGGAACTGGCACCGTAAGATTGCGAAAAGACGGTCGTTGGGAAGGCAGAATTGTTATTGGCTACAATGAAAAAGGAAATCCTAAAACGAAAAATGTGCTTGCTCCAACAAAAGAAAAGTGTATTGAAAAACTAAAAGCCTTGCAAACAGAGCTTGCAATAAATCTTGAGCAAAGCAATAAGAATATTAAGCCTGAAATGTTATTTAAAGATTGGATTGATTTCTGGTATAAAACATATTCTAAACCGAAGCTCAGACCAACAACTCAGGAAGGCTACGAAAACAGTATATACAAGCATATTATTCCTCAACTTGGAAATATACCATTAAATAAACTAACACAAAATGACTTTCAACTTTTCTACGCACAACTTAAAAACAACGGTCGGCTAAAAGATATAGAAAAATCAGGCAACGGACTATCTGACAGAATGGTAAGAGCCTGTCACGCAATTTGC
This sequence comes from Ruminococcus sp., assembly GCA_036309445.1. GTDB lineage: Bacteria > Bacillota > Clostridia > Oscillospirales > Acutalibacteraceae > Ruminococcoides. The sequence goes on from JAXJTT010000149.1 coordinate 1,889, forward strand.
AGAACAGCACTTGAAAAAGCAGTAAAAGAAAATCTGATAAAACAAAACCCTACTGAGGGATGTAAGCTTCCACCTAAAAAATCAAAGGAAATGCAAATACTCACAACAGAAGAAATGCAACGATTTCTTATACAAGCAAAGGAAGAAGATTTTTATGAGCATGCAATACTTGAACTATCAACAGGACTTAGAAGAGGTGAATTCTGTGCCTTGCAATGGGATGACCTTAACTTTACCACAGGTGAGCTACAAATAAAAAGGCAAGTCAATAGAGTAAATGGAGAACTAAGAATATCAGAACCTAAAACAAAATCATCTATTAGAACATTGATATTGCCACCATCCGTACTGAATATTCTTGCTGAATACAAAAAGAATGTAAATTCAAAATGGATATTTCCTTCAAAAGTCAAAGATGACTCACCTCTTGACCCAAATTCTTTAAGGAAAAAGATGCAACGTATATTATCGCACGCAGACTGTAAAGTTGTACGCTTTCACGACCTGCGTCATACATTCGCTACTACCGCACTTGAACATGGTATGGATGTAAAAACACTATCGTCAATCATAGGTCATGTTTCATCGGCAACAACTCTTGATATATACAGTCACGTAACTGATAGTATGCAACTTCAGGCGGCAAATAAGATTGAAAAAGGAATCGGCAAAAACGAGCGATTTGAAGCAAATGAATCACCGATAGGGAAACAATCCGACGAAATGAAAAACACGCAGAATCAGGCGGATTTCGAGCCGTATAAAGGCAAAATAAGAAAACCTGGTACAGGTAGCCTGTATCAGGTTAGTGAAAAGCTATGGGCAGGCAAATATTCTCCAAAGGGTGCAGACGGCAAAAAGATACAAAGAAATGTATTTGCAAAGACAAGAGAGGAATGCGAAATCCTGCTTCAAGAAATGATTATAAAAGTAAAGGCCGAAATAGTCGAAGAAAAAGAAAGATTAAAACTGCAAAGCAAATCAGCATAAAGCTCAAAGTTTGCACCGCAGTAAACAAAGAAAAACAGCTTTAACAATCTGTATAAGACTTGTTAAAGCTGTTTTTGATGTCAATAGATTACGAAAGATATGTCATAGCGAAAAATTCCATTTGTTTTTTCAAATAAAAAGGTATGATTAAAAATTTTGTGTTTGATAATATGAAATTTTTATTAGTTGACATATATAGTCTATCTTCGTAAATCGATATGCTTTTCTTTGTTTTTATAAAACAAGTTTATCTATGTATTTTATTCCTCTGTTATTGATTTTATAATCGTATAAGTAGTTTGCACTTTTTCGGGTGTTATATAACTGCTAATACTTCCAAAATATTCAGTTAACGTTTGAATATGTGTCAAACAACTATCAGATAAATCAGTCGAATCATTACGAAATTCGTTCAAAAATATTGATTTGATTTCGGAAATATCAATATAATCAGGTATTGCTTTTGTGCATTCATGTATTGGAAACTCATTAGAAAATGAACCGAATGCAAAATAAAACCACAATGAAAAATGTAATTTGTTTTCCTTGGTCCATATTTCTAACTGTTGTAGTCCATTTTCTAGACATAATATAATGGAATTCAGGTCGTCAATAGATATATCTAAATCATTAGATTTAAAGGCATCTTGTAAGTAAAAGTTTAATAGTTCTTCTCTTAACACAATAACCCAGCTTCTTAATGAAGCATCGGTTAAAAAATCAATAAAAATTCTTTTTTTGGCTATATTTTCAATCCTACTCATCTTTTCTTTGGTAAAAAGAGTCATTGATAGGTTACTATAGAAATAAAGTGCTCTTAAAATTCTTGCTATAGTCGAAATTAAAGTATTATTGCGATTAAATAGATTATTGCAATATATACATTTCATTAAGATTTCATATAATTCAACATCTATTTCATTATTAGAGCCTATAATATCATTAATGATAATTTTATAAATAACTTCGCTTTTAATAGAACCTGTTTCATCATTTGTTAGGTTAGTTATTTTATCTATCATTCTATTTAGCAGTTCTAATTTGTTTATTTTGGTCATGTTGCTATAAATAACAGCTTTAATATAAAAATATATAAGTTCTATTTTATCTGAATACCATAACGTGAAATTATCAGAAATTATACTATCTATAGCCAAAGGCAAATTCATCTTTACTATATCTTTTTCTTCACAAAATTCAATTGATTTGATACTTTTTTTACATACATCTAGCATACAAGTTGATAATCCTATTGCTCTAAAAGTCAAATCAATTGAATCTGCAACAGAATGGTTTTTGCATGCAGTTTCAAATAAATTTTGTAAAGAATTTTTTATAATCGAAGTATCTGTATTTGTTGTACATTCTTTTAAAATTTCAGAATACATATCAATACTTAATTTATTATTATTAATAATTGCCTCTTTATATTCATCTATCCAACCTACAATATAATTCGACAAAAGTTTATAATTCTTATTTTTGATTTCTGAAAAAATAATTTTTTTACCCATTTCAGCATCTGAAATAATCTTAAATACTATTATACTTGCTATGTTTGTATATAGAATAGATATAATTGCGATAGTTGAAATAAATGTACATAAGTTGAAAACTAAAGCAAATATCGACAACAATATTAAACACGTAGAAAATAAGATATAGTGTATGAAATTAATAGGTGATGCACGAAACGATAAAATATCTTTAAGTTTTAATCCATAATTTTTTGTATCTATCACACTAACTATAATAGATAGTACCGTTTGGCTTAATGTAGAAAAAGTTAAGATTCCTGAAAATATAGCAGAAACAAAATCTTTGTTTAAAACAATATAACTTTTAAACAAATTATTTGATATTAATATATCTAAAACAAAAGAAATAATCAGGAAGATCCATATTATGCAGTACAGTGTAGTTTTTATAAATTTTTGTTTTCTCATATTATCTCCTAACTAAAAAATATTCATAAGTGGTCAACACTGTGGTCATAGAAATAAATTTGGCAAAATAAAAAACCGCTTAACAACCTGTAAATGGCTTGTTAAAGCGGTTTTCGATGGTCGAGGTGACAGGACTTGAACCTGCGGCATCTTGGTCCCAAACCAAGCACTCTACCAAACTGAGCTACACCTCGTTGTTTTGTTCGTTGCTCTCAAGCAACAATGATATTATAACTCAATTGCTTTCAAATGTCAACAGGAAAATTGAAATTTTTTAAATTATTTTTATCTCTTTTATTATGCTAGGATTTTAGGCTTTGATATATTCTTGACTTTTTTTATTTAGCTATCTATAATATATATTATCTTCGACTTTTGCAGGATGACGGAGCTAGGGAACAGTAGCCTGAACTTTAACATCTGCAAAAGGGTGATGTTAAGCGAAAGATACTGTATTGATAAATGGAGTTTGACATACGAAGATTTTTTTGATAGTTGTGATTAATAATACTTTTTAGAGAAAAGAACCCTGAGTTTTTAAACTCAGGGTTCTTTTGCAAGTGAATCAATTTTTAAATATTCTCAGAATTTCGTCCTTATGTTTCATAATGGCTTCGTAGCCTTCGTTTATGGTTTCGTCAACATTGTCGATAGAGAAAAGAGCTGTGTTTTCGTTTTCGATTTCTACGGCATAGTCAGCCATTTTCATAGACTCTCTTGTGCTGTCGATTGAATAAACGTCCAACGCTCTCCAGATTACCTTAATAAGACCATCAAGACCTTTGTCGGGGTTGTACTGAAGAATATTGAAACCGATGGCGAGGACTTTGCCTACGCCCATATCCTTAAGGATTTTTACAGGGAGATTATCTTTAGCACCGCCATCAATAAAGTTATACTCTTTATAAGGGCAGGTAGTGTATAGGGCAGGGAAGGACATACTTGCACGGATTGCGGTTTCTATCGGAGCATCAGTGATGTAATGTATATGCTCGTTTTCGAGATGTTCATCATAGGTTGTGAAGATACACTCATCAGTTGTCATTGTATCAACGGTGCATACAGAAAGATTGACAGGTAAATCCTTGAAATCCTTTATCCCTTTTTCGTCAAGGATTTGTCTGATTACATCAGAGATAATGCCGCCATCTTTTATACCATCTTTTGTGCTTTTTTTATAAACAATGAATTGAGCTAACGCTTTGAAAATCAGACCATTGTCAATTTCTGAAAGTATTTTCCAGTGTTTTTTTGTAATCCTTACCATTTCGTCCGGCTCTAAGTCCATAGCTGCAAGCAGTGCCATAACTGAGCCGGAACTTGTACCTGAAACATACTGAGGTTTTATTCCCAGCTCGTAAAGAGCACGTAACGCTCCGATATGAGCTATGCCTTGAAGACCGCCTCCCGAAAAGGCGATACCTATTGCATTTTTTCTGTTTTCCATCATTGACCACTAATCCTTTTCCTTAGTAGAACCTGTAAACATTACAGTATGATTCGGTTTCTACAAAATAATCGTACCAGTTATAGAACTCGTTGAAAGCATAATCCGAAGATATAATATCGTGTTTTTTGAATTTTGTGTTAGCTGTAAAATACTCAATAACAGATTTTTCATCAGCAAGACGTGAAATGTATACGGTTATGTATTCTTCGTTATTGAGTTTTTCGTCGGTTTTAAGAGCAGACATACTGTCGGTTTTTTCTTTTTCGCCGCCATTGTTCATATATCCGTCCATAAATTCTGTGATTTTGCCGTTTGTGATAATACCTCTGTCTGTGGCAAACGCTTCAAGTTCTTCATCAAGAGTTGATGAAAATTCATCTGTCTGTACTATCATTACTTCATCATAAAGGGCAAGCTTGTCTATGGTTTTGTTCCATTCAAGCATTGCAGTACCGACGAATACGCATTTGCCGGTCTGAGGAGTATATAACTCCGGCTTTTTGCCGTAGGTGTAGTAAGGTTTTACTGAGATAAGTCCCACAGCACAGATTATTGCTATACATACGGGAACAGTGTAAAACAATTTTTTGTTTTTTGTAAGACGTGCAATTTTGAGGAAGATGAACACAAAAAGTGTTACGATAAGGGGGAGAGATGCCATAACATATCTGTCGCTGTTAAACGGAGAAAGCAGTGAGATTGCGATAAAATATATTAATGACGGAATGAAAGCCATAAATGCTGTTCTGCTGAGTTTTTCTTTTTTTACAAAACGCATATAAACAGCAAACGCAAGAGCGATGATTGTCAAGGCAACAAACAGCCACACCTGATTGATGAAGACATCTTTTGCAAGCACCTGAAAATAAGTGCAGATTTTGTAGATGACATAAGTAACTATAGTGATTAAATCAACGGAAATTTCCATTGAGCCAAGACCACGGTTGCCGCCTAATACATTTGTGATAATGAAAGGATAAATGCACAGGGCGAGCACACTGCCGATACCTACTGCTATTATGTAGTTTCTTAAATCCTTGAAGTTTTTTTCTTTTATCTTGAAAACAAGCATAATAAGTCCGGTGAGTCCTTCAAAGAGAATGAAATAATATTGAGTAAGTGTACCGAAGAGTGCTATCACACCGAGAATTATGAAATCTCTGGCTTTTGCGGTGTTCTTTTGCTCGTAAATCTTGAGATTCATATATATCATCGAAAGTACAAGGAATGTCAGTGTAGAGTACATTCTCAGATAAATTGTCATGGTAAAACAAGCAATACTGAGTGCAAAGGTTGCCGTCGCTATGAGTGAATACAGATTATTTTTGCTGATGATTTTTGCAATTTTAAAAAGCATTATCAGAATACCTGTCATTGCAAATATGTTTATTGAAAAGGCAAGATATTTTGAAAAGGTTTGTGGGAAAATTGAACATACCGTATGCACCAATGCGTAATAAAACGGTGGGTGAGAGGCATCAATAATCTGATTTTCGTACACAAGCCCGTAATCAAAGCGGTGTTCGGGTGAAACAGTCAGATATTCGTTGAAATCTTCGGGGGTGTTCCAGCCGCCGTTTACATCAAGTTGCTTTGATGAATTTGCAAGATTGTACGTAAGTAGTTCATCCTCGTGAAAGCCTTGTTTTGAAATCATAAAGAAGGTACTTATTGTAAGGCTCAATACAATAAGTACAGTAAGGAAAATTGCAGTCTTTTTGTTGTTAAGCTTCATCTTAAAAATCCTTTCAGGACGTATTTTGCCGAAGAAGTTGATATTTATACCAATACATTATAATTATAGCATATGCATAATTAAAGGTAAAGAGAAATCGACAGATACTTTCAAAAAAAGTATCTGTCGATTCAGAAAAGAGATAATAATGAAAAAACTTTAATTTTATTCGTTGGTTTCCTCAGTAGCAGGAGCTTCTTCTGCAACAGGAGCAGTTTCAGTTACAACTTCTGCAACCTCTGCAACTTCAACAACCTCGGTAACCTCAACATTCTCAACAACAGCCTCTGTTGTTTCCTCGGCAGCCTTTTCAGCAGCCTTTTCAGCTGCTTTCTTCTTTATACCTGCCTTTTTCTTCTCAGCCATTTTAGATGTAGACTTCTTCTTTCTTGGCTTAGGAAGCTTCTTAGCAAGCTTGAGATAAAGAACACCGAGAGGTGGGAGTGTAAGTTCGATTGAATAATCCTGATCGTGGTCAGGCTCGTTGAGAGCTTTGATTTCGTTGCCGTTTGTGATACCACAACCGCCAAACTCAGCACTCTCAGAGTTGAATACTTCTTCGTATACACCGTAAACAGGCACACCGAGTCTGTAATGCTCACGGAGCATAGGCTGGAAGTTACATACAACCATAATTTCGCTGCCATCGTTTGCAATTCTTCTGAATGAAATAACGCTGTTGCGATAGTCATCAAGAGCTACCCACTGGAAGCCGTTCCAATCGTAGTCATTCTCATGCATTGCAGGAGTGTCACGATAGAATTTGTTAGCGGTAGCAAAGAAGTGGTTAAGCTGTCTGTGCTTCTCAAATTCAAGGAGATTCCACTGGAGCTGGTCATTTGCGTTCCATTCGTCAAACTGACCGATTTCGCTACCCATAAACATAAGTTTCTTACCAGGGTGAGCGAGCATATATGAAACGAAGCCTCTTACACCTGCGAACTTATTGTCATAAAGACCGGGCATTTTGTTTATAAGTGAGCATTTGCCGTAAACTACCTCATCATGAGAGATAGGGAGCATAAAGTTCTCACTGAAAGCGTACACCATACTGAATGTAAGTGTATCGTGGTGATAGTTTCTGTAAAGTGGGTCAAGTGAAATGTAAGAGAGCATATCGTTCATCCAGCCCATATTCCACTTGTAGTCAAAGCCGAGGTTCATATCGTACTGAGCGTCCTTTGTAACACCCGGCCAAGCTGTACTTTCCTCAGCAATCATCATAACTTCAGGGTGATGGAGGTGTACAACCTTGTTGAGCTTCTGGAGGAAGTCAACTGCTACGAGGTTTTCTCTGCCGCCGTACATATTAGCAAGCCACTCGCCATCCTTACGGTTGTAGTCGAGGTAGAGCATAGAAGCTACTGCGTCAACTCTGATACCGTCGATGTGGTATTTGTCAAGCCAGAACATAGCAGATGAGAGGAGGAAGCTTGTAACTTCGTAACGTGAGTAGTTGAAAATATATGTACCCCACTCTTTGTGTTCACCGATTCTCCAGTCCTCATATTCATAACAGCCTGTGCCGTCGAATCTGCCGAGACCATGCTCGTCCTTAGGGAAGTGAGCAGGTACCCAGTCAAGGATAACACCGATACCAGCCTCATGACACTTGTCGATGAAGTACATAAGGTCCTTAGGAGCACCGTAACGTGAAGAAGCTGCAAAGTAACCTGTTACCTGATAACCCCAGCTGCCGTCAAACGGATATTCTGTAAGAGGCATAAACTCAATGTGAGTATAGCCCATTTCTTTAACGTAAGGGATAAGTTCTTCAGCAAGCTTACGATAGCTGAAAACATTGCCGTCGTCATACTTTTTCCAAGAACCTGCGTTCATTTCGTATACATTGATAGGAGCTGTTCTGTGTGGATGCTCTTTTTTGTATTCAAACCAAGCATCGTCGTTCCACTCATAACCTTCAATCTCGTAAACACGTGAAGCGTTGTCAGGACGTGTCTGGCAGTGGAAAGCATAAGGGTCAGTCTTCATTACCTTGTGATGATAAGGTGACTCAACGCAGTATTTGTAGCAAGCGTACTCCCATACACCCTCAATGAATAACTCCCATACACCTGTGTTGTCGAGTTTATACATATAGTGTGCATCAGGATTCCATTCGTTAAAATCACCTACAACAGAAACTGACAGAGCGTTTGGTGCCCAGACTCTGAACACAACACCGTCACGTCCGTCCCAGTTTGCAAAATGGGAACCTAAAAATTCATAAGCACGAACAGATTCACCCTGCAAGAATAATTCGAGGGGTGTTCTTTCGTCATTAACTGTAAATGCCATAGTAATCCTCTTTTCTGTAAGAAATCTTGATATTAATTTCTGATTATAGTATAATATATTCTACACAAATATACAAGAGTAAATTTTCATTTTTCTGTAAAATATTTTACAAATTTGGCAAAAATGTCGATTTTAAACGAAATTTTTAATTATTGTAAACTTATAATCGGATAAAAAAACGCTAAATGTAAATTGTCATTGTCTAAAATATGTATGCCGAGTTTTCTCGGCAGTAGTTTTTTGTGATATATAACAATCATAACAACCGTGAAAAACACAGAGTTGCAAATATGTTATATTTTATTGTGCTTTATCACAAAAACTCTTTCAGTTCGCTTATGTTTTCTTCTTCGGTCTCAAGCATTTTTCTTGCAAGCATCGTAACATACGGGTCACTGCCGTCGTAGTCACGCATATGCTTTGCCATTCGGCTGACTCCCATAGTGTTGCCTTTAATCATCATTTCTGCTATGTGTGAAGAAGTTGAGTCACGTTTTAACTCACGTTTTGCGGTATACCTTGTCATAGCCTTTGCCATTGGACTTATGTGTTGTACGGATGCACCTCGTTTTCTGAGCATTGTATTTGCACAGTGATACAGCTTGCTGTACTTTATGAGCTGTTCGCACAGTATTCCGTCTACCTTGCTGTCTTTAAGACTCTTTCTGACATTTGTGATACCGTTACAGCCCATTTCGGCACTTTGTAAAACATAATTGAGCATTTCGTTGTCGTTTATCACTTAAATCACCTCTGATTTATTATTGAATTGACGGCTTTAATTATACGTCTTGCAACAATTATTGTTTTGTGTTTTAATTATTCTTATATATTCAAACTTAAATTAATGAAAGGTGATATTATGACAGAGTCTTATATAAAAGAAGTTTTATTGCCATTTCCTGAAAAAGATGACAGAAAAATCTGGGTTTATGTTCCTGCTCACAACACAGGAGATAAACTACCTGTAATGTATATGATGGATGGTCAGAATTTATTTGATGAAAAAAGCACTCCTTTCGGCAGTTGGGGAGTTGTAAAAGCTGTTGAAAACGAAGCGGCAAGCAGCGGTGTTTCCTGTGTGATTGTCGGAATTGACAACGGTAATATTTATCGTGACAGCGAGCTTACTCCGAAATCTGTTGGTGAAATTCAATGCAGAGATGAATTTAATGAAATTTTTACTCCGCAGGGTGAAATTTTCGATGATTTTCTGGTGAATACAGTAATGCCGTTTGTTGAGCATAATTTTCCTGTAAGTACCTGCAGAGAAAAAACAGCCGTGTGCGGAAGTTCATCAGGCGGTTTGCAGGCTTTTTTTGCAGGAGTTGATCATAGCGATAAATTTTCGTTTGTCGGTGCGTTGTCACCTGCATTTATTGCGTATTCAGAGGAAGACTTAAGAAGCTATCTCCTTTCAAAAACAACTGATGATATGCCGTATATTTATATGTATAGCGGTGGTGCGGACGAGCTTGAGCAGAGAATTTTTGCAAGCGTCGAGATGATGTACGACCTGCTTCCCGAGGTGGGTTATCCGTACGATAAATTTAACGAAGTTCTCCTGTTTGAAAACGAGCACAACGAAAAAGCGTGGAGAGAAATTTTTCCTGATGTGCTGAGAACATTTATTGATAGTACTAAGTCGATGTGATTTGTGTTATATGATAAAGAATGATTTGGTTGATTGTCGGGTTTTGAAGCTTGATAATTAATCAATATGTCTGTCCGGATTGGATGCAACGACACGTTGAAAAAACGCTCTGCCGTAAGGCAGAGCGTCATAAAGCTTTAGTATATGAAATTAAAGAATAATTTCGCCGTCAACAGTGCCGCCGAGAGCAGCTGCGTTTGACTCGTCAGTGTCGATGTGCATAGCAGGAGCATAGCTTGGGTGTACTCTTACAACAACATCACCGAAGATTGTTGCTCTGCCGCTGTTTTCGCCAACTTTAACAGATACAATCTGCTTGTCCTCAACGCCAAATTCAGCAGCAGCTTCAGGAGTGAGGTGGATGTGTCTTTTAGCAACGATTACACCGCAGTCGATTTCGCACTCGCCCTTAGGACCGATGAGCTTGCAACCCGGTGTTTCATTGATGTCGCCTGACTCACGAACAGGAGCGGTAAAGCCGAGCTTGCGAGCGTCTGTGAGAGAAATCTCAACCTGTGTATCTTTTCTTTCAGGACCAAGAATAGTCATTGTCATTTCACCCTTAGGGCCTACAACAGTAACCTTTTCAGCACAAGCGTACTGACCCGGCTGAGAAAGATCCTTTTTCTTTGTAAGTGTTGCATCTGCACCGAAAAGTGCTTCAAATACTTCCTTTGAAACGTGAATGTGACGTGCGGAAGTTTCAACCATAATTTTCATAGTTATCTAACCACCAATCAAAATATTTGCCATATAATATAGGCTATAATTACATTTTACTACTATTTTTTTGAAATTTCAATATGTTTTGATTTTTATCAGAAACTTTATGAGGGGAGATTTATATGTATTCAACTTGGGAAGAATTAAAAAATGCTTGTGCAAATTGTCAGAAGTGCGAGCTTTGCAAAACACGAAATAATGTTGTTGTCGGTGTCGGTAACGAAAAAGCCGATGTAATGTTTATCGGAGAAGGTCCGGGCGAAAACGAGGACCTTCAGGGTGAGCCGTTTGTAGGCAGAGCAGGAAAGCTTCTTGACAAAATGCTTGCGGCAGTTGACCTTGACAGAAACACAAATATTTATATTGCAAATATTGTCAAATGCCGACCTCCTCAGAATCGTGACCCGAAGCCTGAGGAGCAGGAAATGTGCATTGACTGGCTCAGAGCACAGGTTAAGATGATTAAACCTAAAATAATAGTATGCCTTGGCAGAATTGCGGCAGCAAAAATAATAAAGCCCGATATAAAAATCACAAAAGAACACGGAATGTGGTTTGAAAAGGGAGGAATCGAGATGATGGCAATGCTTCATCCTGCGGCACTTTTGCGTGACCCAAGAAAAAAGCCCGAGGCTTTTGATGATTTCTTAAAGCTCCGTGACAGACTTGAGCAACTTAAGGCGGAAGAATCAGATAAGGTTGCCGAATGATAAAAAATATGATACAATCAATAAAAACAGATAATTACATATGTTAAAATATAAGGGTGATTTAATTGAAAAAAAGATATCTGGACAGCGGTAAAATAGTAGGTACACACGGGATAAGAGGCGAACTCAGAATTGACCCTTGGTGCGACAGCCCTGAGTTTCTCTGTGCTTTCAAGACTTTATATCTCAATGAAAACGGCACTGAGGCTGTAAAGGTCAAGTCACGTCCTCACAAAAACATTGTTCTTTGTAAAATCGACGGAATTGAAACCATTGAACAGGCAGAGAGAATGAGAGGCAAAATTGTATACATTGACCGTAATGACATAAAACTCGAAGAAGGTGTGAACTTTGTTCAGGACCTTATCGGTCTCGAAGTGAAAGATGCCGATGCTGACATCGTTTACGGCAAGCTTACAGATGTTTTGCGTACAGGTGCAAACGATGTTTATGAGGTAACAGACGACAACGGCAAAAAATATCTTGTGCCTGTTATTGATGAGGTTGTAATCGAAACAAATGTTGATGATGGTTACGTGTTACTTCGCCCTATGAAAGGAATATTTGACGATGAGGATTGACATAATAACCTTATTTCCCGAAATGTTTGAACCTGTTTTAGGCGGAAGCATAATCGGCAGAGCACAGAAAAGCGGTGCGTTGGAAATTCATTTGCACCAACTCAGAGATTTTGCATTTGATAAGCATAAGAGGGTTGATGATACTCCTTATGGCGGTGGAATGGGTATGCTTATGAAAGCTGAGCCGATTGCACTGTGCTTTGAAAGTATCTGTGAAGAAATCGGTGCAAGACCTCATTTTGTATATATGTCACCACAGGGTAAAACAATCACTCAGAAAAGATTACGTGAAGTTGCAGAGCTTGAAAATATATGTATTCTTTGCGGTCACTACGAGGGTGTAGACCAGAGACTTCTTGATGAATTTATTGATGAAGAAATTTCAATCGGTGATTATGTACTTACAGGTGGTGAGCTTCCTGCAATGGTGTTTACAGATGCTCTATCAAGAATGGTGCCCGGAGTTCTTTCGAATAACGAATGTTTCACCGAAGAAAGCCATTTTAACGGACTCTTGGAATATCCTCAGTACACAAAACCTTCAAATTGGAGAGGTATTGAAGTGCCTGAGGTGCTTCTGAGTGGTCATCACGCAAATATTGCAAAGTGGCAGAAAGAAAAAAGTCTTGAAGTTACAGCTAAAAAGCGTCCTGATTTGCTCGAAACTGACAAAAATTGATGATTTTCGACGTTTTGCAGGAGCAAGATTTTAATAATAGAAAATAATTTTAGCAAAACAACAAAAATCTATTTTGTTCACCTTGTTAAAATGCACAATAAAGGTGTAATATTATTATCTTCAAGTTGAATATTAAAACGAAATTTATTTAACTTATTGACCTTTATTGGAAAAAAGATTATAATATGAAAAAATAAAAAAAGGCTACGGTGTAGCCGATAAGGTTAAATATTTTCGGTGAGAGAGGGTTTTAAAATGTACGTTAAGGAAGTTTTAGTTCAGAATAAAGCAGGCTTACATGCTCGTCCTGCAACATTCTTTATTCAGAAGGCTAACGAGTTCAAGTCAACTGTATGGGTTGAGAAGGAAGAAAGAAGAGTTAACGCTAAGAGCCTTTTAGGTGTTCTTTCACTCGGCATCATCGGTGGTACAACAATTAAGGTTATCGCTGACGGTTCAGACGAAAACGAGGCTGTTGAGGGTCTTGTTGCTCTTGTAGATTCAGGCTTTGCTGAATAATTTTATTGACTTTTAGGGCGGATTTATCCGCCCGTTTTTATTTTATAAGATATTTTTAATTACAGGTGAAAGAATGAATCCTAAGCTAGAAGAACTGAGAAAAAAAGCCATGGCTCTGCCGTTGCTTCCGGGTGTATATATAATGCACGATAAAAGCGGAGAAATTATATATATAGGTAAGGCAAAGGCTTTGCGTAATCGTGTGAGTCAATATTTCGGTTCGCAAAATAACCATGCTGAAAAGGTAAGACGAATGATTGAAAATGTTGACCATTTTGAATATATTATCACAGACAGCGAATTTGAAGCACTTATACTTGAGTGCAGTCTTATCAAACAGCATACACCAAAATATAATATTCTCCTTAAAGATGACAAGGGCTATAGTTATATACGTGTAAGTTGTGATGAGTGGCGGAAAATTTCGTACACCCTGCAGAAAAAGGATGATGGTGCAACTTATATCGGACCTTATAAAAGCAGTTACTACGTAAAGAGTGCTGTTGAAGAGGCTAACAAGATTTTTATGCTTCCGACCTGCAACAGAAAATTCCCTCAGGATTTCAGAAAAGGCAGACCGTGCCTCAATTTTCATATAAAACTTTGTATGGCACCCTGCACGGGTAAAATAAAGCTTAAGGAATATAACGAAAGCATTGAACAGGCT
>JAXJTT010000150.1:0-2290 GCA_036309445.1 Ruminococcus sp.
GCAGGTCGAGTAACTTATTATTTAAGTGATCTCAAAATGGCAGAAGCCTCAACTGAAGACGAAGCTAAGAAGCTTCTCACAGATAAAGGCTATACTGTACTTGATAAAAACCTTAATCCCGGCGGTGACAAGGTTGTTTACCTCGGCTACAAGAAGTCAACAAATGTTGACGATGCCATCACAGACGTAAAAGTTATGAATATGAACGGTGGCTTCAATATCTCTGACTACGAAACTATTTTTGAAGAAGCAATGGATACATACAGCTCAGAGGTAAACAACCTTCGTATCGCTGCTAATGAATTCGCTGAAAACTACAAAGCAGGTAAAAAAGAGGCTCAGCTCGCTTATCGTCAGCTCAACTATTATTATGTTGAGGATGATAAAGGCGTAAAGACATATATGGGTGACTATATGCTCGATTTCCCTGCAACCAATGAAGGCTTTGCAGATATCCTCTTAAAGGGTAACACAAATATCCTCGACAACATCAGAATTCTTCTTTCAATGGGTGTTGCTGACGGTGGTGACCTTATCGAGCGTATCAAGACTACAGTTGCTGATGAAGCAGTTTATGGTAAAAAACAGTATTACGAAGATGCTAAGGAAATAGCAGGTAAAATTCAGCAGTTCCAGACTCTTCTCGATTCAGCACTTGAGGAAATGGAAGAAATCAAGGCAGACCCTGATATGACAGAGGAAGAAAAAGAAAAGGTATTGGTTTATCCTCAGTACACAGCAACACTTGTTTATAGTCTTAATGTTATATTGAGCGAAATCCCTTACGGTGAATCAAACTACTACGAATACTTTAATGATACGACTCAGGTTGATTACAGCATTCTTTATCCCTTCGTTGCTGCTATGACTCCAGGTCAGCGTGCAATGGCTACTTCAGGTCAGCTTCATTCGGTACTTGTTTACAATGCAGTTGAAATGAGCGATGAAGAGCTTAATGAACAGCTCCAAGAAGCTGAAAAAGATTATGAACCCATTTCTGTATATCTTGGTACAGATATGAACCTTCTTGAAGGTGCGGTTGGTGTTACATCAGATGCTTTAAGAGAGGAGGCAGCAACAGGTAATCAGTGGTTTGCTTGCTTTACAGGTAATCAGGCTGCCGATATCGCGATTTCATCTCTTTTTGGTGCAGGCGGTATTGCTATTTTAGGTGCTTCAGTACATTTCCTCAAGCAGCAGTATCATGTTTCACACGCTGTACTTAGCGAAGCTGATGATATGATGTTAGGTTATTGGAAGGTTCAACTTTGGGATGCAAAAGAAATGACGCGTCTCGGTATAGGTAATGCTACTCTTCATAAGCAGAATATCAGCAGAGCTACTGCAGAAATAAATAAAATCAATGCAAAGGTTAACGTATCAACTACTACAGTTGTTTTCTCATCAATCGGTGTTGCTGTCGGTCTTGCAATGATTGCTTTCAGTATTTACTCAATCGTTCAGATTGTTGACAAGTACAATCCCAAGTACACAAAGATTCCCTCGAATATGGTTGACACGGTTGAAACCGCAAACGGTAGCAGATTCATCAACTACACTGTTGTTAATTCACTTTGTACAGATGGCACTGAAAAGCCCGGTGATACAAACGGTTACAGTGGTAAGCAGTGGAACGCAATTTATTACACAAAGAGCTTTGAAGCAGGTAAGTGTATGACCTCAACAGGCTACTTCATCGACTCAGCTGAAAACTTCGGCAAGTATACACCTGTTGCAGGCTTTGGTACAAAGAATTGCTATGACCTCAACTCATTCAACGATAACGAAAACACAGAAAATATCTTCGTTGCTTTCGGTAACTCAAACAACAAGAAATCAGCTGAAACTTCAGTGCCCACTGTAATCGGCAGTATGTTTGCATACGGTGCAATGGCTATCAGCGGTGTTGCAGGTATGGGTCTTGGTATGTGCATTATGTCACTTATCAAGCGTAAAAAGGAAAGCTGATAATTAACAAAACTTAATTAAAAAAAGTCATCCGTTTTGGATGACTTTTTTTGATGAAACCTGATAAAACGTCTTGTTTGTAAGCGGTTTGTAATAGCTGTTATATACAATATAAAATATAGTATATCCAACTGAAAACCTGTGTGTCAGAAGTAAAACATTAATAAGGAGTATATATTTTATTATGAAAAGGTTTAAATTATTTTTACCAACGATAATCCTCGTTGCTGCGATTATGCTTACTGTGATTTCTGCGTTTATTGCCGGTATAGCGTTAAAACCAACGGTTACTGAAAGTGAATTTCCGTTTTCTATCACATAC
>JAXJTT010000151.1:0-4453 GCA_036309445.1 Ruminococcus sp.
AAACATTGTACCGCATAAATATATTTGTGCGATAACGTTGTTTTTAACCGGGAGACTTTATCGGAGTCAACCGGTTTTTTGTTTATTAAGAAGGTGTAAAAATGAGTTTTCGATTCGAAAAGCTCGTCAGAGCAAATTACAGATACGGACGAATGTAATTTCATAATCAACGAAACAGTAAGTAATAAAATTTTTGATTATGAGAGGATATGAACATTATGTCAGAATATAAATTTGAAACAAAACAACTACATGTAGGTCAGGAAAATCCTGATCCAGCAACAGATGCAAGAGCAGTACCGATTTACGCAACTACATCCTATGTATTTCATAACTCTGCCCACGCAGCTGCTCGTTTTGGTCTTAGCGACGCAGGAAACATATACGGCAGACTTACCAACTCCACACAGGATATTTTTGAAAAGCGTATTGCATCACTCGAAGGCGGTGTAGCAGCACTTGCTTTAGCGTCAGGTGCGGCTGCGATTACATACGCTCTGCAGGCACTTGCTCAGAACGGCGGTCACATTGTAGCACAGAAAACCATTTATGGCGGAAGCTATAATCTGCTTGCTCATACGCTACCGAACTTTGGCATTACAGCAACATTTGTAAACATTCACAACATCAAAGAGGTTGAAGCCGCTATCAAGGATAATACAAGAGCAATTTATATAGAAACACTCGGTAACCCCAACAGTGACATCCCTGATATTGATGCTTTAGCGGAGATTGCTCATAAACACGACTTGCCCCTTGTTGTTGACAATACCTTTGGTACTCCGTATCTTATTCGCCCTATCGAACACGGTGCTGATATCGTGGTACATTCTGCAACAAAGTTTATCGGCGGTCATGGTACAACTCTTGGTGGAGTAATTGTAGATTCGGGAAAATTTGATTGGGAAGCATCGGGAAATTATCCGGCAATAAGTAGCCCTAACCCAAGTTATCACGGTGTATCGTTTACAAAAGCTGTGGGCGCAGCTGCATTTGTCACATATGTAAGAGCAATACTTCTTCGTGATACTGGTGCGACAATCTCGCCTTTTGCGGCATTCCTTCTGTTGCAGGGTGTTGAAACACTTTCGCTCCGATTAGAACGTCACGCAGAAAACACCAAAAAGGTTGTGGAATTTCTCAAAAATCATCCGCAGGTCGAAAAGGTTAACCATCCATCACTTCCCGAACATCCCGACAATACATTATATCAGAAGTATTTTCCAAACGGCGGAGGTTCTATATTTACATTTGAAATTAAAGGCGGTCAGGAGGAAGCACACAAGTTTATTGATAACTTAAAAATTTTCTCTCTGCTTGCCAATGTTGCAGATGCAAAAAGCCTTGTCATCCACCCGGCAACTACAACACACAGTCAGCTTACCGAAGAAGAACTTGCTGATCAGGGTATCAAACCTAATACAATCCGCCTTTCTATCGGTACAGAACACATTGACGATATTATTGCTGATTTGCAAAATGGATTCAAAGTAATTAAGGAGGGTTAAATTATGAGCAAAATATATACATCAAGCGATGAACTTATCGGCAAAACACCAATATTAGAACTTACACATCTTGAGAAAAAATATGATTTGAAAGCAAAAATTCTTGCAAAGCTTGAGTATTTTAATCCGGCAGGTTCGGTGAAAGATCGTATCGCAAAAGCCATGATTGATGATGCTGAACAAAGTGGAAAATTGAAAGCCGGTTCTGTTATCATAGAACCTACATCAGGAAATACCGGAATTGGTCTTGCAGCTGTTGCCGCAGCAAGAGGATATCGTATTATTATTGTAATGCCTGAAACGATGTCTGTTGAACGCAGACAACTGATGAAGGCTTACGGCGCAGAGCTTGTACTTACCGAAGGTGCAAAAGGTATGAAAGGAGCAATAGCAAAAGCCGAGGAATTAGCAAAGGAAATTCCAAATAGCTTTATCCCCGGACAGTTTATAAATCCTGCAAATCCTAAAGCACACTATCTCACAACAGGTCCTGAAATATATGAAGACACGGACGGAAATGTGGATATATTTGTTGCAGGTGTCGGTACAGGCGGTACAATAACAGGTGTCGGAAAGTATTTAAAATCAAAAAATCCAAAGATACGGGTTGTTGCAGTTGAGCCTGAATCTTCGGCGGTTTTGTCAACAGGTGTCCCCGGAGCACACAAAATTCAGGGTATCGGTGCAGGATTTGTTCCCGATGTTCTTGATACAAAGATTTATTATGAAATTATAACGGTATCCAACGAAGATGCTTTTGAAACCGGCAGATTGATAGGTAAAAATGAAGGTGTGCTTGTGGGTATATCATCAGGTGCCGCGGTGTACGCTGCTCTGCAGCTTGCGAAGCGAAGTGAGAATGAGGGCAAAACAATAGTTGTTTTACTTCCTGATACGGGTGACAGATATCTTTCAACACCACTTTTTTCAGAATAACAGTTGATTAACCTACCGATATGGTGTATAATTGATTATATATCATTTTAGTAACAGGGAGGAGAAAATCCATGCTGATATCAACAAGAGGCAGATATGCTATTAGAGTTTTGCTTGATCTTGCAGAGCACCAAAACGATGGCTATATTGCAATGAAAGCCGTTGCTGAGCGTCAGGGATTGTCGCTGAAATATATTCAGGCAATTATGCCTACCTTATCTAAAAACAAGCTTATAGAGGGTGTGCACGGCAAAGGCGGTGGTTATCGTTTGTCAAAACCATTGTCAGAGTACAGGATTGGAGATATTTTAAGGCTGACAGAAGGCAATCTTGCACCTGTTACCTGTCTTGAATGTGATGCAAAACCGTGCAACAGAAAAGACACCTGTCCCACACTTCCTATGTGGACAGAGTTTCACAAAATGGTTAATGACTATTTTGACGGCATAACTCTTGAAGATTTGATAAAAAATAACTCTCATTTTCAGATAAGTAGTGACATTTTTATATAATGTGGTATAATTATATTGAAAAGCGGAATCGGGAAATCTTTTTTTGAAATCCCGGTTCCGCTTATTTTTAACCGTCAAATACAAGCTTGCGCTTCAATTACAAAAGCCGCATTTCGCTTTACAAATGCGACTTCCCGGATCACAATTAAGCAAACATCAAGCATTGATTTAATGACAAAGATATATTTTTTAACGAAAAACATTAAAAAACACTTGACTAACATTAAATTTTCTGATATACTCTCATTATCAAAGCCTTTGGAGGTATATGAGATGAAAGCTATAAACACGCTTGGAAAAATTATTGCAAAAATTTTAGAGGTATTCCACTGGGTCGGAGCAGCACTTATGGCGGCCGCAACAATTTGCTCGGTTACGGCTCCAAACAAAGTAAATTATTTTGTTGGCTTTGATGCAAAGGAGTGCTGTGGTGCAAATCTTGAAGTATATGGTTTTGAAGTAAATGCTCCGGTTATAAACGGAAATGTCGATATGACATCTTTCATGATATTTGGCATCGGAGCGTTTATTATCCTTGCAGTGGTGGCAATGGTATTTCGCAATTTATATCTTATTTTCAAAAAGTCGGAAAATGCTACTCCATTTCAAAAGGATAACATTCGCATGATGCGTGAAATCGGTTATTTTTCTATTGCAGTTCCTGTAATCGGACTTATTATGAGTATCTTTGTCCGTTTGGTAACAGGCGTTGAAACAGCAGAAGTCAGCATTGATACAACCGGTATCCTCATGGGAATTATTGTTCTGTGTCTTACTCAGTTTTTTATTCGCGGAGCAGAGCTTGAAAAAGATGTAGATGGATTGCTGTGAGGAGGATGTTATGGGTAAAATAGTTCTTCGCTTGGATAGAATGATGGTGGAGCGTAAAATCTCCTTAAATGAACTTGCCGAGAGAGTGGGCATTTCCAATGTTAATCTTTCTAAAATTAAAAACAACAAAGTAACAGCTATTCGTTTTTCTACACTCGCAGCAATCTGCGAAGTCCTCGAATGTAATGCGGGAGATATTTTGGAATATCAGAATGAATAACAAATTCCGCTTTGTTTAACTAAATACATATATGATAAGGTGCATACTATAAATGTAATCAATAATTCTGTATGCACCTTTTTGTTTGCTTTTTACCCATCAATGCTTATCCGAAAATGGGAGAATAATAAAAAAGTCAATAAAATTTTCTTTTACCTATTGACAAAGTAGGCAAACAGTGATATAATAGCAGTATTCTAATAAATTAACAAACCGTTGAGGCAGAAAAAAGGCAAGATAAGGCTTTTCCGAGCGAGTGGATTATGGTGTGAGTTCCACAAAAGCACCTTGCGTAATATGGGCTGCTAAGGGCTGTGAGGAAATTCGCAGACGTAAGACTCGCGTAAGAAGTCGGGAGTATGTTGGTACTTCGCTAAGCGCACAGGTCAAACTGTGAATCAAGGTGGCACCGCGGATATTTGTATTTATTCGTCCTTGACAGAATT
>JAXJTT010000152.1:0-1512 GCA_036309445.1 Ruminococcus sp.
AGCTTATTGCTCATATACGAGAGAATATTGAACAGCATTGCATCTTTAAGTCGCTTATTTGTATCAAGTAAACCTTTCACACCAAAACACAGGAACATATCGTCAGTGATGTTAGTGTGACCGTTAAAGTATTTAGACTCTGAACCAACACACATACTATGTATACCAAGACAAATTTCCTGCAAAGTTTGCTCTGTGTAGATTGGTTTTAGCTTTCTATCATAAGCATTGTATTCTTCCTCACACAGAGCATATAGGTCACTCATAAGAGGAAAATCTGTAGGCTTCTTTTTGCTGTAATCGGTTGAGTCAGTAATACCGAACCTTGCATACAGCTTCATCAGCATAATTTCAAGTGTATCAAGCTGTTTGTCTGTAAAGTCTTTGTATGCTCTGAAAAAGTCTTTTAAGAATGCAATATGCTGTGAGAGCCTTGTAACTCTATTGAATGCATCAGGTGCGTACTTATCTATTTCACTTTGACCATCATTCCATGCCTTTGGTTCAAGAGGATTGATTTTGTATCTGCCCGTCATAAAATCAATATAGCAACCACCAAGAGAATTTGTTAAATCCTCGTACTCTGCTTCAGGGTCAAGAATAATAATCTTCTTTCCGCTTTCTCGAATATTGGTTAGCAACAGCTTCATAAGATAGCTTTTACCCTGACCACTGTTACCGAGAATAAGAATATTACTGTTAGTTTTGTCCTCGGTTCTCCTGTCAAAGTCAACAAGAATATTTGTGCCGTACTTATCACGACCGATATAAAAGTCGTTAGGGTCTGTCTTACCGCTGAAATTGAATGGAAACAGATTGGCAACTGATGAAGCCGGCAAAACTCTTTCATACATACTGCCAAACTGATTACTACCTAATGGATTAACAGACAAGAAACCTTCTTTCTGACGAAGTGTAAGCCTATCAACATCAATCTTTGAACGAGTAAGCTCCATTGCGATATCGGTTTGAAGTTCTCGTAGTTTCGCTTTACTTTTGGCTTTAAGTTCAATAAATACAGAGCAATGGAGTAATGGTTCTTTATTCATTCGTAGGTTTGAGATTAAGGAAGCTACATCACGGAGATTGCCTTCTGCTTCAATGGTATCGTTTACATCATTACCACCTGACTTTAGCTTGTTTTTTCGTGTGGCATTCTGTATAATTTTTCTCTGTTCGATTGAGTCTACCAATCTGTTGTATATGCGTAATGTTACTCCATTTCTGTCTGCAAGCTGTGATAGAATAGCTTGTTCTTCTGTTGAGTGTGGATATTCCTTGATTACCCATACACTTCTGTACGAGTCACCAACGATATAGTGGTCGGATAAGAATTTGATTACACCCGGCAGTATCATATCAAAGAAATCTTTTGTGTAAACTTCTTCTGCCTGTTCAGGTGTAAGGACTTTTGGCTTTCGTTTTAATATAGACATAATTACCTCCATTTTAGTTTTCTACAGCTAACACGAGTATGCGATTATCGCTATTACCACCGTAACAGGTAGATAA